>NZ_CP019602.1:2767500-3001363 GCF_001661675.2 Croceicoccus marinus
ACCCGGCCAGCCACCGGCCGGTCCGGCAGCCTGTCGTCCCCGCGCCCCAGCCGCCCGAACCGGCCCGGCCGTTGCCGCCCATCGTCGTGCAAGCCAGCAAGCGCGACCTGTCGCTGGAACAGATCCCCGCGCAGGTCTCGATCATCGACGGCGGATTGCTGGAACTGGGCGGCGCGGGCGGAACCGAGGAGATCACGCGCCGCATCGCCAGCGTCTCCTCCACCTATCTGGGCAGCGGGCGCAACAAGCTTTTCATCCGCGGCATCGCCGATTCCAGCTTCACTGGTCCCACCCAGTCCACCGTGGGGCAATATTGGGGCGATCTGCGGCTAAGCTACAACGCGCCCGATCCCGACCTGCGCCTGTCCGATCTCGACCGGGTGGAGGTTCTGGAAGGGCCGCAAGGCACGCTTTATGGAGCGGGGGCGCTGGGCGGGATCATCCGGCTGGTGCCCAACCAGCCGCGCATGGACCGCGCCAGCCTGGCCGGGCAGATCGGCGGATCGCTCACGCAGCATGGCTCGCCGGGGGGTGACCTCAGCCTGACCGCCAACCTGCCAGCTGCCGGCAATATCGCGTTTCGCGGCACGATCGATACAGCCTCGCTGGGCGGCTATATCGACAAGCCGGAAGCGGGGCGCGAAGACGTCAATCGCACCAATATCGTGGGCGGGCGGCTGACCGGCCGCGTCGAGCTGTCCCCCCGCTGGTCGGTCGAACTGACCGGCCTTGCGCAGACCATCGACGCGCGCGACGCGCAATATGCCGACCGCGGCGATCCGCCGCTGACCAGCACCGCCGCCGTGACCGAAGGGGCGGACATCGATTTCGCGCTGGGCAGCGTGGTGATAAGCGGCGGTTTCGGCGACCTCTCCTTCCGCTCCACCACCGGCATCGTGCGGCAGGATCTGGAGGAGCGCTATGACGCCGCCACCGGCCTGTCGCCCGACCGGCTGTTCGTGCAGACCAATCGTGCACGCATGGCCGCCAACGAGACGCGGCTGTGGTCGCCCGAGCGCGGCGGCTTCAGCTGGCTGGTCGGCGCCAGCCTGACGCATAGCGAAAGCGACATCCGCCGCGAGTTCATCCGCTACGAGCCCCCGGCCCCCGACGCGTCGGAGCTGATCGCCGTGATGCGCGCGGTCACACCCGGCGTCACCAATATCGTCGACGAGGCGACCCTGTATGGCGAAGCCAGCCTGCGTATCGCCCCGATCGTCGTCGCGACGGCGGGCGGACGCGTGACCTGGGCACGGCTGGGCGGCGGTGCGGACGATGTCGCCCCCGACATTGCCTTTGCCCGTTCCGACATCACCGTGCGCCGGACCGAGGTCGACGTCCTCCCCTCGCTCGCACTGCATGCCGAATTGTCGGACCGCGCGCTGTTCTACACACGCTACCAGCAGGGTTTCCGCCCCGGCGGCCTTGCGATCGAAAGCGATTTCGTCCGCCGCTTCGACAACGACCGCACCGCGACCTGGGAAATCGGGGCCCGCTATGGCCGCGCCGGATCAGGCGCATCGGCCTTGCGCGCGGCCAGCGGCGATCCGTTCAGCCTGGCGGTCAGCCTGTCCCATACCGACTGGCGCGACATCCAAGCCGATTTCGTCGACGGCAGCGGCCTGCCCAGCACCGCCAATATCGGCGACGGACGGATCTGGTCGGCCAGCCTGTCGGGCGCGGCGCAGATCGCCGAAGGCCTGCGGATCGAGGCAGGCGCGACATGGAACCACAGCCGCATCGACGAGCCTGACCTGCTGCTCCGCTCCGGCACGCGGCAGATCCCGAACATCGCCAGCTTCGCGGGCCGCATCGGCGCGAACTACAGCGCCGAGGTCGCCAGCGGCCTGTGGCTTACCGCCGATGGCTGGGCCAGCTATGTCGGCCCGTCGCGGCTGGGCATCGGGCCCGAGCTGGGCGACCGGCAGGGCGATTACCTTGACAGCGGGATCGACATCAGGATCGGCGATGAGAGGATGGGGGCGACCTTCGGCATCGCGAACCTGGCCGACATGCGCGGCAATCGCTTCTCGCTCGGCACGCCGCTCAGCGAGGACCGCGACCAGGTGACCCCGCTGCGGCCCCGCAGCTTCCGGCTGGGGATCGACCGCCGCTTCTGATCCGGCGGTTCCGCGCTCCCTCCGCGCTAAAGTTCCCGGCCGCGCGAAAAAATTCAAGGCGCCGAACCAAGGGCTCCGTCTGACGGATCATGATCGATCTGAAGGATGTCAGAACCCGTGCGTAACCTGCTTTGCTCCACCGCCATCGTCGCCATCGCCATCTCCTCCACCGCCGCAAGCGCCAGGGATGTGACAAGCGCGCAGACGGCGCCCATCGCCACCGCGACCGCCAATGCCGGCGCGCCCGATGCGATCAACATCACCGACAAGGGATCCGTCACCGTATCGGGCGGCACCGCCGTCACCATGAACAGCAACCACAAGGTGACCAATGGCGGCAAGATCACCATCACCAACGCCAATGGCAGCACCGGCATCGCCGCCGCGGCAGGCACCAGCGGCGACATCGTCAACAGCGGCACGATCCTGCTGGACGAACCCTATGCCCCCAAGGACAACGACAATGACGGCGACCTCGACGGGCCGTTCGCGCTGGGCGGCGAGCGTCACGGCATACGCACGCTGGGCGCGCATGCGGGCAATGTGGTCAACAGCGGAACCATCACGGTCGAGGGCAATGATTCGGCCGGCATCGCGCTGGGCGGCACGCTGACGGGCGATCTGCTGCACGATGGCAAGACCGGCGTGATCGGCGACAATGCGGTCGGCATCGACGCGCAGGCGATCGATGGCAAGGTCCGGCTGGCAGGCACCGTCGCGGCACGCGGCGAGAATTCGGTCGGCGCGCGCTTCGGCGGCGACATTGCGGGCGCGATGGTCGTGCAGGGCGACATCAGCGCCAGCGGCTATCGCTATACCGCAGCGCCGAGCAGCACCGCCAAGCTGGACGCCGACGATCTGCTGCAGGGCGGATCCGCCATCAGTGTCGAGGGCGACGTCGCGAACGGCATCATGCTGGCCATCGCGCCCCGTGACAGCGATCCCGACAAGGCGAACGAGGATGCCGACGGGATCGAGGATGCCAAGGAAGGCTCGGCCAAGGTCACGTCATTCGGCAAGGCGGCGGCGCTGTCGATCGGATCGGCCAGCCGCGACATCGCCATCGGCGCGGTCGCGGGCACGGCCAGCAAGTTCGGCCTGCAAGTCGACGGCATCGTCGATGGGCGCGGCGTCTATGTCGGGGTCGACGCGAACGGCCTTTCCATCGGCGGTCAGGGCCATGCGGTCACCATCGCGAACGGCATCGGTGTCGCGGGCGCGGTCGGCGCATTGTCGAACGGCGGCAACGCCACCGCGATCCGGCTTGGCGCGGGGGCGAGCACGCCGGTGCTTCAGAACTCCGGTTCGATCGAGGCGCGCGGCTCGTCGGTCGGCGGCACGCGCGCTGCCGCGGTGCTGGTCGAACAGGGCGCCAGCCTTCCCGCGCTGAAGAACAGCGGATCGATCAAGGCCGTCGCCGGAGCCGAGAACGGCACCGCCATCGCGATTCGCGACACCAGCGGCACGCTGACCCTGGTCGAGAACGCGGGCGAGATCGCCGCCACCGGCGCCAAGGCGGGCACGGGCCGCAACATCGCCATCGACCTGTCCGCTGCCGCGGGCAATGCAACGGTCCGCCAGACCCAGGTCGCCGCGGATCACGCAGCGCCCGTCATCAAGGGCGACGTTCTGTTCGCCGCTGGCAACGACCTGCTCGATCTGGCCGATGGCGCGCTGACGGGCGATGTTTCGTTCGGCGCGGGCAATGATGTGCTGCGCCTTGGCGGCGATGCGGTGCACAGCGGCAGAGTGCTGTTCGGCAGCGGCAGCGCGGAGATGAGCCTGTCGGGCAAGTCCTTCTTCACCGGCAGCGCGGATTTCGGCGGCGGCACCGGCGTGCTGTCGCTGGCCGACAGCGCTGCCTTTTCCGGCAGCCTGGCCAATAGCGGCAATCTGGCGGTGGCGGTCGCCGGCGGCACGCTCGACATCGCAAAGCCCGCCAGCATCGCCTCGCTGTCGGTGGGCGCGACCGGCATGCTGGTCGCCACGCTGGACAAGACGGCGGGCAGCGGCACGGCGATCGACGTCGCGGGCAATGCCAGCTTCGTGCAGGGTTCGAAACTTGCGCTTCGCCTTGCCGATGTCGCCACCGCCGAGGGCAGCTATGAGGTTCTGACCGCAGGCTCCATCACCGGCAAGGACAAGATCACGACCGTCGACGCGCTGGTCCCCTTCCTGTTCAAGGCCGAGATCGACAAGGATGCGCCCGCCAATGTGCTGACCATCGACGTCGCCCGCCGCACGGTCACAGAGCTTGGCCTGAACCGGTCGGCCGCCGCAGCCTATGACGCGGTCTTCGCCGCCATGTCGCAGGACGAGGATGTCGAGGGCAGCTTCCTTGCCATCACCAATGGCGACGCGTTCCGCCAGACCGTCGCCACCATGCTGCCCGACCATGCGGGCGGCGTGTTCGAAGGCATCGGCCAAGGCGAACGCACGCTGATCCGCCAGCTGCAGGACCCCGTCAGCCCGATCATCGACGACGGTGCCTTCATGGCCACGCTGAACCTGGCGCTGTGGAACAGCGACAAGGGGCTGGGCGACAGCGGTGCCTATGACCTGCAGGGCCACGGATTCTCGCTGACCGGCGAATATGACGTGGGCTTCGGCCATGTCGGCGCGACCCTGGCCAGCCTGTGGAACCAGCACACCAACGGCATGGCGAGCGACGTCAAGAACAGCTCGCTCGAAGTCGCGGCGCACTGGCGCGGCAACTGGGGCCCGGTTGCCGGCTTCGTGCGCGGCGCCTTGGGCCGCTCCGACATCGAAAGCGAGCGCGTCTTCACCGGCACTTCGGACGGCGAGAGCGTGAGGCGTACCATCGAGGGCAAGTGGGACGGCGATTTCGTAAGCTTCGCCGCGGGCGCCTCGGCAGAGGGCGGCTGGCGCTATCTGTTCTTCCGTCCGCAGGTGATGGTCGACTATGTCCGCCTGAACGAGGATGGCTACGGCGAAACCGGCGGAGACGAGGCGCTCGACCTGACCGTCGATTCGCGCAAGAGCGACGAGCTGGGCCTGAGCGCCGGGCTGGTGCTGGGCGCCGACCTGATGGGCATGGGCAAGCGCGACAGCGCCTGGCTGCGGATCGAGACCGAAGGCGGCTGGCGCGAAGTGCTGGACGGCGAGCTGGGCGAAACCACCGCCCGGTTCGAGGATGGCGAGGATTTCACCCTGCAGGGCGAGACGTCGACCAGCGGCTGGTATGGCCGCCTGCGCGTGATGGGCGGCCCCGGCAGCGTCATCATGGGCGGCGAATTGTCGGCAGAGGAACGCTTCGAAGAACTGTCCATCGCGCTGCGCGGCAATATGCGGATCGTCTGGTAGGGCCGATCCGGCTGGCGGCGCGGGCCCGGCCCCGCGTCGCCGAAGCCATGCGGAAAACCCTGGCGCACCCAAGAGGATTCGAACCTCTGGCCTCTGCCTTCGGAGGGCAGCGCTCTATCCAGCTGAGCTATGGGTGCGCGCGGCTTGCTGGGAAGCAGGCGCTTAGCAGCAGGCCCATGCCCGCGCCAGCCCCTTTTGCGCGCCCCGCGCATCAAACCTGCCATGACGCTGACCGCGCCGACCGGCGCCTTCGCCCGGAGGCACTCGCGATTCTGACCCGTTTCGGGACGGGCACGTGACCGGCTGTGCACATTAAGACGAACGTAACCGATTCCGCCGCAATAGGATCGGCATGAACGCCATGCCCGAATTTTCCGGTGACTTCGACGGGATCGACTTCGCCGATCAGCCGATGACGCCCGCACGCAAGGGCACGGCAGAGGATCGGCTCGCCCCGCGCTGGGCGGCGATGCACCGCGCCGCGGGCGCGCTCGCGGCGCTGACCGGTTCCAGCGTGCCCGGCACCGAACGCCACGCCAGCCTGTATCCCGTCGCCATGCCCGCAGGGCGCAACTCCGCGATGGAGGCGACCCTGGGCGATCTGTGCGCGATGCTGGAAACCGGCCTTTTCGCCGTGCTTCAGGCGCGCGAACATGGCGCGGACGGCAAGATCGCGGCCCGCGCGCTGCTGAAACGCTTCGAACGCGAACGCAACCGGCTGGTGGGCAACACGCACTAGCTTCTTGCCCGTTCCCTGTCTGTTCACTAATTTGGCGGCATGATCGATTCGCCGCTTGCTGCCGTTCCCTCTTTTTCCTCATGTGCCGCGGGCGATGTCGCGCGGGGGATCTGCCGCCTGTTCGCGCGCAACGATATCTGGTGCATCCCCGAAATGATGCTGCCCGGCGGCCGCCGCGCGGATCTGATGGGCGTCGATGCCAAGGGCCATATCGTCATTGTCGAGATAAAGGTCGCCCGCGCCGACCTGATGGGCGATGCGAAATGGCCCGATTATCTCGATTTCTGCGACCGTTTCTTCTGGGGCCTGTCCCCCGAACTCGACCGCACCTGCCTGGAAGGGGAGAATTTCCTTCCCGGCCGATGCGGCGTGATCGTCGCCGATGGCTATGACGCGGAAATCCTGCGCCCCGCCCCGCTGCAGAAACTCGCGCCCGCGCGGCGCAGGGCGCAGGTCGAGCGGCTGGCACGCGCCGCGATGCGCCGCCGCCAGGTCGAGATCGACAGCGCCTGCGCCCCGTGGGGCGGCAACGAACTGGCCTGACAGACTTCCCTCGACGGGCCGGCGTGACGGGCCTGCCACAGTTTTGTCTTGAATCTCCGGCGCCTGCGACACGGCTAGGCTAGGCGCGGCGCCCGCGCTATGGACGCGGGCATGGCCTTGCATGCCTCCAACGCCGGATATTGGGCCGCGCTGCTGTCGGTGCTGGCGATGATCGCCATCGTCGCCGTGCGCTATCTGCTGGCCAGCGGCGGCTTTGCGCTGGCGACGCGCTCGGCGCGGCCGGGGCTCTACCGCGGCCTCGATCCGCAGATCCGGCGCGAGATCGGCTGGTCGCTCGCCTCTGCCGCGATCTATGGCCTGCCCGCCGGGATCGTCGCCTGGGGCTGGCAGGCGCATGGCTGGACCCGGATCTATACCGACATCGGCGCCTTTCCGCTGTGGTGGCTGCCGGTTTCGCTGCTGGTCTATCTGTTCGCCCACGACACCTGGTTCTACTGGACCCACCGCGCGATGCACGAGCCGCGCCTGTTCCGCATCGCCCATGCCGTCCACCACGCCAGCCGCCCGCCGACCGCCTGGGCCGCGATGGCCTTCCACCCGGTAGAGGCGGTGACGGGCGCCATCGTCGTTCCCGCGCTGGTCTTCCTGGTACCGATCCATATCGGCGTGCTTGGCTGCGTGCTGGCGATCATGACGATCATGGGCGTCACGAACCATATGGGCTGGGAAATGTTTCCGCGGTTCATCGTCCGCTCAGGGCTTGGCGGTGCATTGATAACGGCAAGCCACCACCAGCTTCATCATGACCGGTATCGCTGCAATTACGGCCTTTATTTCCGCTTCTGGGACCGCGTATGCGGAACCGACCGGGGTCTTGCGGCAGAAGGATGGGACAAGACATGAATTTCCGTTGGCTCGCATTGCCGATCGCCGCGCTTGCAGGCGCCGCGGGCGCGTCGCAGGGGTCGGAACTGCGTATCGCTCCGGCTTCGCGGGTGGGGTCGATCCATGTGACGGTCACCGACCTGCGCTCCGCCAAGGGAGACGTGCATGCCTGCCTGGCCCCCAACAGGACGAGCTTTCCCGATTGCGAATCGGGTCAGGGCCGCACGCTGACCCTGCCCGCGTCGCAAAGGCTTGAGTTCAATTTCGCCAATGTGCCGCAGGGCCGCTACGCCATCGCGCTGCTGCATGACGAGAATGCGAACGGCAAGATCGACAAGGCGCTGATGATCCCGCGCGAAGGCTTCGGCTTTTCGCGCGACGCGCCGGTGCGGATGGGCCCGCCCAGCTTCAAGGACGCCGCGTTCGAGGTGGACGGCAAGGGCGTGACCCAGTCGATCCGCATGCGCTACATCATCTAGAGCCGCTTATGCCCGATACCGTCCCGGCCATGCCGATCGTCCGTTCCGCGCTGTCGATGCCCGGCTCCAACGCCCGCGCCCTGGAAAAGGCGCGCGGGCTTGCCTGCGACTGCGTGATCTTCGACCTGGAAGACGCGGTCGCGGCCGAAAGCAAGGCCGAGGCGCGCGCCATGGTGGCGCAGACGCTGGCCGATGGCGGGCTGGAACCGCGCTACCGCGTGGTGCGGGTCAATCCGATCGGCGGCGAATGGGGCCTCGACGATCTGCGCGCCCTCGCCCGCAGCCCGCTCGACGCCATACTGGTGCCCAAGGTCGATTCGGCGCAGGATGTCGAGGGGATCTCGGGCGCGATGGCAACCGCGGGTTTCGGATCCGACGTGGCGCTGTGGGTCATGGTCGAGACACCGGGGGCGGTGCTGGCGCTGGAACGGATCGCGCGCATGGCCGCGACCACGCAGTTGGCCGGCCTGGTGCTGGGCGCCAACGATTTGTCCAAGGACACCGGCATGCTGCGCACCCCGGGGCGCGAGGCGCTGGTCCCGGTGCTCTCGCAGATCGTGATGGCGGCGCGCGCGAACGGGCTGGTCGCGATCGACAGCGTGCTCAACGCGATCGGCGAGGATGACCGGCTGCGCGCCGAATGCCGCCAGGGCCGCCTGTTCGGCTTCGACGGCAAGATGCTGATCCACCCCTCGCAGATCGCCGCCGCGAACGAGGTGTTCGCCCCGTCCGAGGATGCGCTGGCCGAAGCGCGCGCCATCGTCGCGGCGTTCGAGGATCCCGCCAACGCGGGCAAGGCAGTGGTCACCGTGGGCGGCCAGATGGTCGAGGAACTCCACCGCGACGAGGCCCGCGCCCTGATCGCGCGGGCCGAGGCGATCGCGCAGCGCGGATAACGCCGCCTTCCGGAACGAACTTAACCGGTTGTTTACCTCTATGCGCGACTCTGCGCGCCTGAGGGAATCGCGCCGTGCGTGGCCGCGGCAATCGCAAGCAAGGGGACGTCACTGCATGGATACGCTGCGTTTCCCCGGCGATGCGATGTCCGGCGACGTGTTCTGGCCCGACGATCCGCTCGACCTGACCGGTTTCGAACATTTCGCCGAGGCGGAGGCCGAAGCCAGCGCCTGCCACGCGCCGCCCCCCGCCATCGGGCAGGACGAACGCCGGATGCAGGTGCGCGCCTATAATTTCTGGGCCGGACTGCTGGGGGAAGAGGAATTCCCCGAGATCCACCGCCTCGACCCCAACGGCCATCCCGATTTCGGCCCGTATTCGGTGCTGCTCGACCTTTCGGGGGACCAGGGCGATCCGCGCATCGCCCATCTCGGCACCGCGCTGGCGCAGGCCTGCGACTGCACGCTGGGCAGCGACGCGGTCCACCTGTCCGGCGTTCCGGGCAACAGCCTGCTGACCCGCATCACCGATCATTACGGCGAGCTGCTGTCGAACCGCGCACCCATCGGGTTCGAGGCGGAATTCGCATCCGGCCCCGACCGCCTCGCGATCTATCGCGGCATACTGCTGCCGTTCTCGACCGACGGGCATGTCATCGACCATGTCTATGGCGTGCTGAACTGGAAGGAACTGGTCGACGCGGAAACGGCCGAGGCGCTGGCGGCCACGGTCGAACTGTCGGCCGACGCGCGGGGCGACGCGATGACGCCCTGGGGCGAGGCCATTGCCGAACCTCTCGCGGCGCGGCTCCGCTCGCTCACCCCGACCGGTTTCGACGAGATTGCGTCCGACGGCCCCGAATTCGCCCTGCTGATGGCCCGGCGGATGAGCTCGGGTAATGTCGTGCTGCTGGGCGAACTGCCCTACGACCGCGAAGAGGTCGAGCGCGCCGCCCGCGCGCTTTGATCGCCCCGCCCGCGCCTTGACCGGGCGCCCCGTCGCACCGCCCCGCCGCATCGCACCCCCCGGTTTCGCGCCAACCGCGCAATACGGCACAAGGGCCATCGCCCGCCCGCTTGACCGCCCGCGCGCAAGATAGCACGATCCCGGCCATGCCGCTGTTCCGCACGCCGCCCGTCATCTTCCCCTTTTTCGGTTATCGCAGCACCACCCGCCTGCGCATCGCCGCGCGTGCGCTGCGCAGCCGGCCGCCGCGCTGGGATCACGATTCCAGCTTTGCCAAGATGCGGGCGCTGGTCTCGCACTTCGCCTCGCGCGAGGTGGACGGCATGCCGGTCCAGCTGGAAATCCGTTCGCCATCGGGCGTGCTGTCGCGGCACGCGGGCTTCACCGATGACGAGGGTTTCGTCCATTTCGACCTGCCGCTGGACGACTGGCCGCTGGCCGACCATACCGAGTGGGAGACGGTGTGCTTCGCGTGGAACGACGGCAAGGGCGCCCGCATGGCCGAGGCCTATGTCCTCGCCCCCGGTGCCAGCGCCGATCTGGCGGTCATATCCGACATCGACGACACCATCATCGAAACCGGGATCACCGGCGGGCTGCATTCGGTGCTGCGCAACTGGAGGCGCATCCTGGCGCAGATGCCCGCCGAACGGGCGCAGGTTCCGGGCGCAGACCGCTTCTACAGCGCGCTGTCGGGCGGCGCGGCTTCGCCCGGCCGGCATCTGCCTGCGACCCGGCATCCGTTCTTCTACATTTCCTCCAGCCCGTGGAACCTGTTCGCCTACCTCACCACCTTCATGCGCAGCCGCAGGCTGCCGCTGGGCCCGCTGCAGTTGCGCGACTGGGGCTTCAACCGCGAGACGCTGGGATCGAAAGGCCACGGCGACCACAAGATCGCGGCGATGGCGGGACTGCTGGAATTCTATCCCGCCATGCGGTTCGCGCTGATCGGCGACGATACGCAGGCCGACCTGGTCGCCTTCGCACGGATCGCCTTGAAATTCCCGGACCGCGTTGCCGCCATCTTCATCCGCAAGGCGGGCGAAGCCCATTCGGCCGAGGAAGTGCAGGCCAGGGACGACATCGGCCGCGCAAACGTCCCGCTGTGGATGGGCTCGGAATATGACGTGGGTCAGGAATTCCTCGACGCGGTCGGCCTGACCCACGACCACGAGGCGGAGCATATCGTCGAAACCGTGCGCGAAACCGGCCACGCGGCCACCGGTGCTCCGGCCTGAGGCGCTTCCCTGCCCGAACGGGCCTTTGCTTGAGTTGCGGAGGCCGAACGCTTAAGCCGGTGTTCACAGCCTGGGGGGCACGCCCGCACTGGACATATCATGCACCCGACCATTTCGCCCGATTCTGCCCGCGTCGGCCCGGCCCGCCCCGGGCGCAAACGCCCCGTTGCCGGCGCCTTGCTTCGCCTTGCGGCGCGCGTTTGCGTATGGCTGGCGGCGATGCTGGCGCTGGCACTGTTCGCCGCGCGCCCCGCGATGGCGCAATCGATCCTGCGCGATGCCGAGACCGAGGAACTGTTCAAGGACATGTCCGCCCCGCTGATCGAGGCGGCAGGACTTGAACCCGGCAATGTCGACATCGTCATGGTGGGCGAGAATTCGGTCAACGCCTTCGTCGCGGGCGGGCAGGCCGTCTATATCCATGCCGGCCTGATCGGAGAGGCCGACAACGCGCTGCAGGTACAGGGCGTGATCGCGCACGAGCTTGGCCATATCACCGGTGGCCATGTCATCGGCATCGGGGACGGCGCCGCGGCGGCGACCAATATCTCGATACTCTCGCTGCTGCTGGGTGTCGCTGCTGCGGCGGCGGGCGGCGGCGCGGCCGGGATGGGCGTGATGGCAGCCGGGCAGCAGGCGGCGATGGGCAAGTTCCTTGCCTTCACCCGCGGCCAGGAATCGGCAGCCGATCTGGCGGGCGCGCAATATCTGGCGGGCGCGGGCATGTCGGGGCGCGGCAGCATCGAATTCTTCGAAAAGCTGCAGCAGCTGGAACACCGCGCGGGCTATTTCGCAAGGTCGGAAGACACGTTCTATCGCACCCACCCGCTCTCGCGCGATCGTATCCAGACGCTGGAACACGTCTATATGCGCGATCCCGCCTGGAACCGGCCCAACGATGCGGATATCGAGGCGCGGTTCCGGCGGGTGAAGGCCAAGCTCTATGGCTATCTCGCCGATCCCAGGGATACGCTGAACCATTACCCGGTCAGCGATACCAGCGTTCCGGCGCGCTATGCCCGCGCCTATGCCTATCACAAGGAAGCCCGCGTCGACGCCGCGCTCAGGGAAGTGGACGCGCTGATCGCCGCCGCGCCGAAGGATCCCTATTTCCTCGAACTGCGCGGGCAGGTGCTGCTGGAAGCCGGACGGCCCGACGACGCGCTCGCCTCGCTGCGCGAAGCGGTCGAGATCACGCGCTTCCAGCCGCTGATCGCCACCATGCTGGGCCACGCGCTGATCGCGACCGAGGACAAGGACCATTACGACGAGGCCGAGCGCGTGCTGCGCGCCGCGGTCGCGCGCGACCGCCTGAACCCCACCGCGTGGTATCTGCTGGGCCGCATCTATGACGCGCAGGGCGACATGCCGCGCGCCCGCCTTGCCAGCGCGGAAAAGCAGATCATGACCGGCGATCCCGGCGCGGCGCTGCAGAACGCGCAGGCCGCCAGCGCCTCGCTTCCCGAATCGACGCCGGACTGGCTTCGTGCCAATGATATCGCCATGGAGGCGCGCGCGCAGATCGAGGATCGCTCGAAGCGCCGCTGATTGATCCAGAGACAGGTTTCCCACCGCCATGACGACTCGCCTTTCCCCGCTTCGCATCGTGCTGATCGCCGCGCTTCTGGCCGTGGTCGCGCTGGGCGCGTTCTGGGCGCTGCGCGCCAACGGACCCGAAGGCGGCAGCCCCAATGCGGACGCCGCCGCGACGATCGCGGCAGGCGGCTTCTCGGCCGAGCAGGAGGAAGCCATCGGCCAGATGGTGCGCCGGTATATCCTCGACCACCCCGAGATCCTGCCCGAGGCGATCGCCGAACTGCAGCGCCGCCAGACGACCGAGCAGCTGGCGCAGGCGGGCGACGGCATCACGCGGGCCTTCCCCGGCGCGGTGCTTGGCAATCCCGACGGCGATACGGTGCTGGTCGAATTCAGCGACTATGCCTGCGGATATTGCCGCCAGTCGGTCGAGGATGTGAAGGCGCTGGTCGCCGCCAATCCCGACCTGAAGGTCGTGATCCGCGAATTGCCGATCCTCAGCCAGGGATCGATCGAGGCGGCCAAGATGGCGCTCGCCGCGGCGAAGCAGGGCAAGTTCGGCGCATTCCACGAAGCGATGTACGCAGAAGGCCGCCCAACCGACGAAGCCATCGAACGGGCCGCCAGGGCCGCCGGCCTCGACATGGCCCGCGCCCGCGCCGACGCCGGCAGCGAACAGGTGGCGAGCGAGCTTGAAGCGAACCGCACCTACGCCGAGCAGTTGCAGATCAGCGGCACCCCCGCCTGGATCGCGGGCGACGAGGTGATGCAGGGCGCGGTCGGCGAATCGGCACTTCGCATCGCGCTCTATCCCGAAGATCGGTGATCCGGGGGGGCATTCGCACCGCGCTCGCCGCGCTTGCGCTGGCGGCAGCCCCCGCCGCCCCGGCACGGGAAGCCGATTCCTATCGCCAGCTTCAGGCGCTCGATGCGCGGGTGCAGTCGATCGGCTGGCGGCTGGTGCGCGCCAATGCGCCGTTCTGCAAGGTCACGCTGCCCGCCATCGGCCTGCTGCTACAGGACAGCCATAGCTGGTCCGACCCCGCCGCGATGCGCGATGCGCTGGGCCTTGCCAGCGACATCACGGTGGGCGCGGTCGCCGCGGGCTCTCCCGCCCAGCAGGCCGGGCTTGCCGCGAACCAGCCCGTGCTGGGAATAGCGGGCAAGCCGTTTCCCGATTCGCCGCCCGGCGACTATCGCCGCCTGGCCGCCCTGCATGACCGGATCGACGATGCGCTGCGCGGCGGGGGCAGCGTGGCGCTGACCATCGGCACCGGAACCGGTCCGCAAACCCTCTCCATCGCCGGAGAGCCTGCCTGCGCCAGCCGCTTCGAATTGCTGACCGATGGCGATTCGGCCCGCGCCGACGGCGCCCGCGTGCTGGTCACCCGCGCGCTGGTCGATGCCGTTTCCGAAGACGACCTGCTTGCCGCCGCGATCGCGCATGAACTGGCCCACAACCTGCTGCGCCACCCGCAGAAGCGGACCGAGGAAGGCAAGGGCTGGAACAGGATCCGCCATAACGAGCGCGAGGCCGACCGGCTTTCGGTCTGGCTGCTGGCCAATGCGGGGTTCGACACGGCGGGCGCGGTGCGATTCCAGCGCGAATGGATGCGCGGTCGCGACTGGGGCTTCCTTGCCCCCACGCACGACGCCTGGGACGAACGCATCGACATGATGGAGGAAGAGCGCGCCCTGATCGCCCGGCAGGCGGCGCAAGGCATCCCCCCCGGCGGCCACGACTGGTCCGCCCGCTTCCCGATGAGCCGCGAGGACGCCCGCCCCTAGGCAAGCGCATTACCGCCGCCGCCCCGCCGCTTGCGGCGACGCGCCCCGCAATCGCGATGGTCAGGCCGCCCCTGCCGCTTCGCATCCCGGTTTCGCGGCTGTCGCGCGCCAGCGAATTCGGTTATCGAGGCGTCACCATGGCCGTATTGCCCGTTCGTCCCGTCCCGTTCTTCGCCGACAAGAACAGCGCCTTCTGGCGGCTGCAGGCGCTTGGCTGGGGCGGCGCGATGCTGCTGCGCGCCATGTCCAGCCTGGCCAACGAACAGCCGCTGTCGTTCCTTGTCATCGTGCTGGTGGCGACCTTCACCGGCTTTTCGATCAGCCTGATCCTGTCGGTGATCTTCCGCGCGCTGATCGGGCGCAAGCCGCTGGTCACCTGGGGCGCGACCGCGCTGGTGCTGGCAGTCGCGGTCAGCCTGTACGCCTTCGTCGATTCGTGGATGATCTCGCTCTACCGCCCGTCCAGCGATCCGGGCTTCGCCTCGCTGTTTCTGGGGGTGTTCTACCTCGACCTTACCCTGCTGGGGGCGTGGTCGGCGCTGTATTACGCGATCAATTTCTTCCTGCAGGTGGAAGAGCAGAACGACCGGCTGCTCAGCCTGGAAAACCAGGCCACCAGCGCGCAGCTGGCCATGCTGCGCTATCAGCTCAATCCGCATTTCCTGTTCAACACGCTGAATTCGATCAGCACGCTGGTGCTGCTGAAACAGACCGAGCCTGCCAATGCCATGCTGTCGCGGCTGTCCAGCTTCCTGCGCTATACGCTGGTCAATCCCCCGACGGGCCGCGTCACCGTCGCGCAGGAAATCGACACGCTGAAGCTCTATCTCGATATCGAACGCATGCGGTTCGAGGAGCGGCTGCGCACCCGCTTCGAAATCGACGACGCGGTGCGCGATGCGGTGCTGCCCTCGCTGCTGCTGCAGCCGCTGGTCGAGAATGCGATCAAATATGCCGTCAGCCCGCAGGAAAGCGGGGCCGAGATCTCGGTCGCGGCGCAGCGCAAGGGCGACCGGCTGCGCATCACCGTCGCCGACACCGGGCCCGGCCTGCCCTATGGCATGGATCCCGACAGCGTGATCGGCGTCTCGCACCAGGGCGCGCCGGCGGGGCGTCCCGGCACCGATACGCGCCATTCCACCGGCGTCGGCCTTGCCAATATCAGCGAGCGGCTGGCGCAGGCATACGGCGACGACCAGCGCTTCGAGATTCGCTCGCGCCCGCACGAAGGCTTCGCCGTGATCATCGAACTGCCGTTCGAAACCGCCGAGGGAATCGATCCGCCGAAACCGCAGCACGCTTCGCCGAGGGCAGTCATGTCCCAGCCAGAAACCATGTCCTAGCTCGCTCGTTCAATCCCTGAACCCCCCTTTCACAGGAACCGCAATCCATGAGCATCCGCACGATCATCGTCGATGACGAGAAGCTGGCGATCCAGGGCCTCCAGCTGAGGCTCGAGCAATTTACGGACATCGAGATCATCGCCACCTGCGCCAACGGGCGCGAGGCGATCCGCGCGATCAAGACCGAACAGCCCGACCTCGTCTTCCTCGACATCCAGATGCCTGGCTTCGACGGGTTCTCGGTGGTCAAGGGCGTGATGGGGATCGATCCGCCGCTGTTCATCTTCGTCACCGCCTATTCGGAACACGCGCTGAAAGCGTTCGAGGCGAATGCGGTCGATTATCTGATGAAGCCGGTCGAACAGGACCGTCTGGCCGATGCCGTTTCGCGCGCGCGCACCCGCATCGCGGAAAAGAAGAACACCGAGGAAGTCGAGAAGCTCAAGAACGTGCTGGCCGAGGTTGCCCCAGACGCGATGGACGCCATGCCCGAGGGCGATGAAACCGCCACCGGCCGGTTCGAGAAGATGCTCAACGTCAAGGACCGGGGCCAGATCTTCCGCGTCGACGTCGACACGATCGAGCATATCGAGGCCGCAGGCGACTATATGTGCATCTACACCGGCGACAATTCGCTGATCCTGCGCGAGACGATGAAGGACCTGGAGCGCCGGCTCGACCCGCGCCATTTCCAGCGCGTGCACCGTTCCACCATCGTCAATCTCGACCAGGTCCGGCAGGTGAAGCCGCACACCAATGGCGAATGCTTCCTGGTGCTGGGATCGGGCGCGGAGGTGAAGGTGTCGCGCAGCTACCGCGACGTGGTGGCGCGCTTCGTGCATTGATTCTCGGATCTCCGCCTTGCGGTGGACCCCTCAGACGCCGGGCGGCCCCCATCCGGGGCCTTGGCTTCCTCGCAATAAGCTCGGGCGGCCGTTCGGCCTTGCGGGTCTCGCTTCGCGGCCCGTTTTCTTATCGTCCCTCAAACGCCGGGCGGCCCCCATCCGGGGCCTTGGCTTCCTCGCAATAAGCTCGGGCGGCCGTCCGGCCTTGCGGGTCTCGCTTCGCGGCCCGGGTCCCCGATCAAGCGGCAGCGAACAGCTGTTTAGTACCCGGTTGATCGGACCGCCTTCTTGAACTCCCCCCTCAAAAGCCGCATCTGGTTTTCATGACCGAATTCATCCTCCCCAATTTCGATCTCGACGCATTCGTACAGGCCACCCTGGCAGAGGATCTCGGCAGCGGGATCGAGGGGGGCGGGACCGACGTCACCAGCCAGAGCGTCATCCCCGAGGATGCGCGCTTTTCCGGGGTGATGGACAGCCGTCATGCGATCACCGTGGCGGGGCTTCCCATCGCCGCCGCCTTCTTCACCGCGCTCGACCCCGAAGTCGAGATTACCGTGCTGGTGCCCGAAGGCACCGCGGTCGAGGGCGGGACCGACCTGATGCGCCTGTCGGGCAATGCCCGCGCGCTTCTCACCGCCGAGCGTAGTGCGCTCAACACCGTGCAGCACCTGTCGGGCATCGCCACGCTGACCGCGCGCTATGTCGCCGCGATTGGCGGCAAATGCACGCTGCTCGACACCCGCAAGACGCTTCCGGGCCTGCGCCTTCTGGAAAAATATGCGACCCGCATGGGCGGCGCGCTCAACCACCGGATGGGACTGTGGGATGCCGCGATGATCAAGGACAACCATGTCGCCGTCGCGGGCGGCGTGGCCGAGGCGGTCGCCCGCGCCAAGGAAGCCGGGGTGGCCGAGATCATCTGCGAGGTCGACAGCACCGCGCAGATCGAACCCGCGCTGGAAGCGGGCGCGACCCATTTGCTGCTCGACAACATGGACCCCGCCACGCTGCGCGAGGCTGTCGGCATCATCAGGGAACGCGTACCTGCCGAGGCTTCGGGCGGAGTGACGCTGGACACGATCGGCGCGATCGCGGAAACCGGGGTCGACTACATCTCGGTCGGGCGCCTGACGCAAAGCGCGCCCGCCGCCGACATCGGGCTGGACTTCAAGCTGCTCTGATACGGCGGATCACCGCCGCTCCGCAAAGAACCCGCGCAGTAGCGCCGCCGCTTCCTCCTCGCCGATCCCGCCATAGGTTTCGGGCCGGTGCAGGCTGCCCGCCCGGTCGAAAAGCCGGGGGCCGTGCTCCACCGCCCCGCCCTTGGGATCGGCCGCGCCGTAATAGACCCGCGCGATCCGCGCATGCTGGATCGCGCCCGCGCACATCGGGCAAGGCTCAAGCGTGACATACAGGTCGCAGCCCGCCAGCCTCTCGTCTCCCAGCAGCCTTGCCGCCTCGCGGATCGCCAGCATCTCGGCATGGGCGGTCGGGTCGTGCAGCGCGCGCGGGGCGTTATGCGCGGTCGCCACCACCGCCCCGTCCTTCACCACCACCGCGCCCACGGGCACCTCGCCCGCGTCACGCGCATCGCGCGCGGCAGCCAGCGCCAGCGCCATCGGTTCGGGAAGCGGCCATCTGATCATCGGCTGCGGACTTGCCCGAATCGGCGCAAGCGGGCAATGGCGGCAGCGAAAGCGCCGAACAGCGTGCGGCCCCAGGAAATGTCATCGGGCGATTGCTTGACGATTCGCCTGATGGCCGCTATGCGCGCCGCTTTCCCGGCAAATTGCCTGTTCGCGGGCGGGCCGGAATCACCGAATTCTTTGAAAGCGAGTTGTAAGCCAT
Organism: Croceicoccus marinus; assembly: GCF_001661675.2. Classification (NCBI taxonomy): domain Bacteria; kingdom Pseudomonadati; phylum Pseudomonadota; class Alphaproteobacteria; order Sphingomonadales; family Erythrobacteraceae; genus Croceicoccus; species Croceicoccus marinus. The sequence goes on from NZ_CP019602.1 coordinate 2,786,016, forward strand.
GTCGCGCATCTGCGAACTGACCGGCAAGGGTCGCCAGATCGGCCACAATGTGAGCCACGCCAACAACAAGACCAAGCGCGTCTTTCTGCCCAACCTGCAGAACGTCACGCTGATGAGCGAGAAGCTGGAGCGCAGCTTCAAGTTCCGCGTCTCGACGCAGGGCCTGCGTTCGGTCGAGCATAATGGCGGCCTCGACAACTGGCTGCTCAAGACCAAGGACGACAAGCTTTCGCTGCGCGCCCGCAAGGTCAAGCGCGAGCTGGTCAAGGCTGCCTGAAACAGCTGAAACGGTGACGGCCCCGCATCCGGTCCTATAGATCGGCGGGGTCCGCCACCAGCTTCAGCAGCTTGGTCGACTGCAGGATCTGCTGCTGGTTGTCGTCCGACACCAGCCAGACCGTCAGCTGCCCGTCCGCACCAGACGTTGCGGCAATCCCTTCGTAATTGTCCGAAAGCACGCCGCCCCTGATGGCGGCGACCGGCTCCGCGCGCACCAGCGCGGCGGGCCCGATCGTGCGCGGATCGATCAGCGCGATCAGGCTGAAGAAGCTGAACGGAAAGCGCAGGTCGCGCCCCAGCACCAGCACGCGCCCATCGGGCAGCGCCGCCGCGCCCACCGGCTTGTAATCGCCCGGCATCGCCAGATGCGCCTGCTCCGGCTCGGCCCCGCCCAGCGGATCGCCGGGGAACAGCAGCACCGGGAACGTGCGGTCCGTCCCCTTTTCGCGCATTTCGCCCAGGATCAGGAAACGCCCGTCCGGCAGCCGCGCCATGGCTTCGGGCCCCACGTTCTTGGGCCACTGCTCCATCGCGGCCGGATCGATGTCGGCCTGCCGCGACCCGTCCGCCGCATATAGCACCACCCGGTTGTCGGTTTCCATCGCGGTCCAGAACCGGCCCGTGGCCGGATCGACCGCCACCGTTTCGGTATCGTCCGTTTCCTTCGGAAGCCCGGGCAGCTGATCGAGCGAGCGCACGTCATGCCCGGCCCGCGCGCCCGGCCCGGTCAGCCCCGGCGGAACGATCACCAGCTGCGCCCCGCGGTCGCCCACCGCGATCAGCCGCCCATCGGGCAGCACGTCCAGCCCCGACAGCCCGGTCACCAGCGCGGGATCGCCGGTCAATTGCCACGCGCCCACCAGGCGCAGCGGCGCCAGCGCTTTGGCCGCGCCCTGCCCCGCAGCGATCGGGCAGAACGCGATGTCCTGCGACCCGCTGGCCGATTGCGGCTGCGACCGGAACCACACCACAAACAGCACGAATGCGCAAAACAGCAGCACCGCGATGCTCCGCACGGGTCTGCGGCCGGCGCGCCTCGCTATTGCCATGAACGGACCGTCAGTTCTGCGGCCCGGTGAACAGCAGCGGATCCAGCCGCGCCTTGCCCCACATCAGGCTCCAGTGCAGATGCGGCCCGGTGGCACGCCCGCTCGACCCGATCAGGCCCAGCTGCTGCCCCTGCGTCACCCGGTCGCCCTGTTTCACGTCCAGCCGCTGCGAATGCAGGAACGCGCTGTTGAGACCGTTGCCATGGTCGATGATCAGCAGATTGCCCTCAAGCGAAAAATCGTCCGCCGCCAGCACCACCACCCCGTCGGCGGGCGCGACATAGGGTGTGCCGGCACCCGGCGCGATGTCGAGCCCGGTGTGATAGCTCCCCGGCTCGCCGCGATAGATGCGCTGCGATCCGAACCGGCCCGAGATGCGGCCCTTCACCGGCCAGGTGAAGTCCTGCCGCCAGCCTTGCGCGCCCGTCTGCATCGCGCGCGCGCCATAGATGCGCTCAAGCTCAGGGCGGCGGCGCTGCATGAAGCTCTCGCTCGGCCCGCCGGTGCGGCGCGCGGCGTTGATATGCTCGATCCGCCAGTCGCGCGGCGCGATGGTCAGCGCCTGCGTCGCGGTCGCCCCGTCGCTGCGCTGTGCGGCCAATGTGGCAATGCCGCCCGCGTCGCGGTCGAACGCCGCCAGGAAAGATCCGTCAGCCGCGACCGGCACCGGCTCGCCGTCCAGCGTCAGCGTTACCGTGCCTTCGGGCGCGATGCCGCGGATCCAGCCGCCCTGCGTCAGCTCGCCCGCATAGGTGAACCGCGCGGGCGGCAGTGCGGCAGGGGCCGGCGCGGGTTTCGGGGCAGGCGCTGGTGCGGCCGCTGGCGTCCCGGATTGCTGCGGCACGGCCTGCTGCGGCACGGCCTGCTGCGGCACGCCCTGCTGCCGGTCGGCCTGCGGAACGACGGTGCAGCCCGCAGCCAGCACCGCAAGCGATGCCGAAGCCGCCAGCCTCATGCCCCGGACATCAGGCGCTGGGTCGCGATCTCGGCAGTGGCATAGGGCTCTTGCCGCTCCACGCTCCAGTACCGCAGCATGTCGAGCGGGATCGGCGCGCCGGTGACCGCGCAGACGACATGGTCGCCCGGCGTCATCTGGCGAAAGCCGTTGGGGCCGTAAAGAAGCCTGGCAGGTCCGGTAGAGGAATTCATAAGCATCCGCCCTAGTTAGCGATCATGGGCGGCTAAAACAACGATTGCTGGCGGGGCTTGCCGTCCGCGGTGCTGTCCGTGCCCTCATCGCGCCGCTTGCGGGGCGCGGAAGGTCGGGGCGCCGGTGCGGGGGCCAGTGCAGGGGCCATTGCGGGCGCAGGTGCGGGCGCAGCGCCGCCAGCAGGCACGGTATCGATGCTGCCATCGGCGAATCGCAGCGTCAGCGCGGGCTGCGCCGAAGCGGCGGCGCGGCTGGTCACCGTCTCGCCATTCGCGCCCGTCACCACGGCATAGCCGCGCTCCAGCGGCGCATAGGGGTCGAGTTGGCTAAGCAGCCGCGCGGTGGCCGACAATTGCTCGGCCCGGCGCGTCTGGATGCGTGATACCAGCACGCGCATGTCGGGGGCAGAGGCCAGCCGCCGCCGCTCCTGCGCGACCATGCGGGTCAGGACGGCAGGCCGCAGGAAACCGCCCGCTTCGGACAATCGCCCCTGCGCCCGCGCCGCCCGCGTCGCAAGGCCGCGCCGCAGCCTTTCGCCCAGATCGTCGATGCGCTGGCCGCGTTCGGCCACGATTGCGCGCGGATCGGGCAGGCGCTGGCTCCAGTTCTCAAGCCTTTCGCGCGCCAGCAGCACGGGCCGCTGCACCCCGCGCCGTTTGCGAAGGCGCAGCTCCATCAGCATGTTGAGCAGCTCGGTACGCACCGGCACCGCCAGTTCCGCCGCGGCGGTCGGCGTCGGCGCGCGCAGGTCTGCGGCGTAATCGGCCAATGTCGTATCGGTCTCATGCCCCACGGCAGAGATGACGGGGATCGGACTCTCGGCAATGGCGCGCACCGCCACTTCCTCGTTGAAGGCCCACAGATCCTCGATCGAGCCGCCGCCGCGCGCGACGATCAGCACATCGGGGCGCGGAACGGGACCGTCTTCGGGGATTGCGCCGAACCCGCGCACCGCTGCCGCGACCTGCTCGGCCGCGCCCTTGCCCTGCACCATCACCGGCCACACCAGCACCCGGCTGGGGAACCGGTCCGCCAGACGGTGCAAGATGTCGCGAATCACCGAACCGGTGGGCGACGTCACGACGCCGATCACCTGAGGCAGGAAGGGGAGCCGCCGCTTGCGTTCGGGCGCGAACAGCCCCTCGGCGTCCAGCCTTGCCTTCAGCTTCTCCAGCAGCGCCAGCAGCGCGCCCTCGCCCGCGATCTCCATCGAATCGACGACGATCTGGTACTTGCTGCGCCCGGGATAGGTCGTCACCTTGCCGGTCGCGACCACCTCGATCCCGTCCTCGGGCCGGAACGACAGGCGCTGCGCATTGCCGCGCCACATCACCGCGTCGATCACGGCATTGTCGTCCTTGAGGCAGGCATAGAAATGCCCGCTCGCCGCGCGTTTCACGCCCGACAATTCGCCGCGCAGCCGTACATGGCCGAAGCGGTCCTCGACCGTGCGCTTCAGCGCGTTCGAGATTTCGGACACGGTGAGCGGCTCGGCGTTGTCGCCCGGACGCTGCCGCGCTAGGAGCGGCGCTTCTTCACCAAGGCCCGAACTATCGGCGGAATTATCGTAGGAACTGCGCGGCAATGAATATCCTCTTGATCGGCTCGGGCGGGCGCGAACATGCGCTGGCATGGAAGCTGGCGCAATCCCGGCTTCTGCAGAACGGCGACAGGCTGTTCGCCGCGCCGGGCAATCCGGGCATGGCCGATTGCGCCGCGCTCGTCACGCTGGACGTGGCCGATCATGCACAGGTCATGCGCTTTTGCGAAGAGCGCGAGATCGGCCTCGTCGTCGTCGGCCCCGAAGCACCGCTGGTCGCGGGGCTTGCCGACGACCTGCGCGGCGGGGGCGTCGCGGTGTTCGGACCCAGCGCGGCGGCAGCGCAGCTCGAAGGGTCCAAGGCTTTCACCAAGGCGCTGTGCGACGAGATGGACATCCCCACCGCCGCCTATGCGAAAGCCGAAAGCCTGGACGATGCGCTGGCGGCCTTGGACGGCTTCTCCGTCCCCGTCGTCATCAAGGCCGATGGTCTCGCTGCGGGCAAGGGCGTGATCATCGCCGAAAGCGCCGATGAAGCGCGCGAGGCACTGGAAGACATCTTTGGCGGCCGCTTCGGCAGCGCGGGGGCCAGCGTGGTGATCGAGGAATTCCTGACGGGCGAGGAAGCGAGCTTCTTCGCTTTGACCGACGGCAGCACCATCGTCCCCTTCGGATCGGCGCAGGACCACAAGCGCGTGGGCGAAGGCGATAGCGGCCCCAACACCGGCGGGATGGGCGCCTACAGCCCCGCGCCGGTGCTGACCGGCCTGCTGGAGGGCGAGGTGATCGAGAAGATCATCGCCCCCACCGTCAGCGGCATGGCCGCGCGCGGCACGCCCTATTGCGGGGTGCTCTACGCCGGGCTGATGCTGACGAAGGAAGGCCCCAAGCTGATCGAATACAACTGCCGCTTCGGCGATCCCGAATGCCAGGTGCTGATGATGCGGCTTGAGGACGACCTGGGCGAATTGCTATTGGCGGCGGCGGAATACCGGCTGGCGGCCCTGCGCCCGCCGCGCCTGTCGCATCAGACCGCGCTGACCGTGGTGATGGCGGCCAGCGGCTATCCCGACACGCCCGAAAAGGGCGGCGCGATCAGTGGGCTGGACGCGGCGGAAGCGACCGGCGCAAAGGTCTTCCACGCGGGCACGAAGCTCGACGGCGAGACGCTGGTCGCAAGCGGAGGCCGCGTGCTGAACGTCACCGCCAGCGGCGCGAACGTGACGCAGGCGCAGGCAGCCGCCTATCGCGCGGTCGACGCCATCGATTTCCCCACCGGCTTCTGCCGCCGCGACATCGGCTGGCGCGAAATCGCGCGCGAGGCGAAGGGCTGAAGCGCTAGCCCAACCGCTCGCGCACGAGTTCGGTCAGGTTCGCCTCGGGCCTTGCGCCATAATGGCTGATGATCTCGGCCGCCGCGACCGCGCCCAGCGTCAGGCAGTCCTTCAGGCTCTTGCCCTGCACATGGCCGTGGAGGAACCCCGCGGCAAAGCTGTCGCCCGCGCCGGTCGTGTCGACGACCTTGTCGACCGGCTCGGCAGGCACTTCGGCGCGCTCGTCGCCGCGGATCGCCAGCGCGCCCTTTTCGCTGCGCGTCACCACCAGCACCGGCAGTTTCGGCGCCAGCCACTCGATCGCCTTTTCCAGGTCGTCCGCTCCGGTCAGGGCCATCGCCTCGCCCTCGTTCGCGAATAATATGTCGATCTCGCCCCGCCCGATCATCGCGCGGAAATCGTCGCCGTGCCGATCCAGCAGGAATTCGTCGGACAGGGTGAACGCCACCTCGCGCCCCGCTTCGCGCGCGCATTCGATCGCGCCCTGCATCGCGGTGCGCGGCGCATCCGGATCCCACAGATAGCCTTCGAGATAGAGCACCTTGGCGTCGGCCACCAGTTCGGGATCGATCGACGCCGCCGACAGATGCTGCGACGCACCCAGGAACGTGTTCATCGTACGCTGCCCGTCGGGCGTGACCAGCACCAGGCAGCGCGCGCTCGGCGGCTCGCCTTCACGCGGGGCGGTGGCATAGAAGATGCCGGACGAGCGGATGTCATGCGCGAACACGCTGCCTAGCTGGTCGTTCGCGACCTGCCCGATAAAGGCGCAGCGGCTGCCCAGCGCGGCAAGCCCCGCGCATGTATTGGCCGCCGACCCACCCGAAACCTCTCGCCCCGGCCCCATGTTGGCATAAAGCGCCTCGGCCTCGGCCGTATCGACCAGCCGCATCGCGCCCTTGTCCAGCGCGTGTTCGGCCAGGAAACCGTCGTCGCAAGTGGCGATCACGTCCACGATGGCATTGCCGATGGCAAGAACGTCGAAGCGAGGCTGGGTCATGTTGGTCCTTATGGAGAGCGGCGCGGCAGACAGGCCTGCGCCCGGATCGTGGATGTCGGCTTGGCTATCGGCGTAATTCGTTGACAGCAAGCCCTTCAGGCCATCTACCCTTTCGGCCCATGCAGGTTCCATCCGACACTCGCTCCGCACTGACAGGTCATGCGCTGCAGACGCTGTCGCTGATGGGCGCTTTCGCGCTGGGCGCGGCGCAGATGGCGGACCGGCGCGTGATCCGGGTGCTGGTGAAAAGCGCGCTGGTGTCGCTGGCGCTGCTGGCACTGGTGTTCTGGGGCGGGTTCGCCGCGTTCGATGCGGGGATCGAATGGCTGGCGGGCACGCAAAGCGCGTGGATCGCGGGGCTGGGCCAGCTTGTCGCGGCGATCGCCGCCGTGCTGTGCGCTTGGCTGGCCTGGCGCATCGTCGCGATGGCCGTGCTCAATTTCTACGCGGACGAGATCGTTTCGCTGGTCGAGGAACGGCATTACCCCGCGTTCAAACCGCGCGACATTCCGCTTTCCGAGGAAATCGCCATGGCGCTGAAAGGCGCGGCGCGCGCGCTGGCATTCAACGCGCTGGCGCTGCCGATCGCGCTGGCATTGGCGGTCACGGGGGTGGGCACCGCCATCGTGTTCATCACCGTCAATGCCTTCCTTCTGGGCCGCGAATTGCAGGACATGGTCTGGGCGCGCCATCCGAAAGGCGCCGTTCCTGCCGCCCCTGGCCGGAAGAGCCGGGGTATTGCACCTCTCGCCGCATCCACCCGTTTCCTGCTGGGGCTGGCGGTGGTAGGGCTGCTCGCCATTCCGGTCGCGAACCTGCTGGCGCCTTTCCTGGGCGCGGCAGCCGCAACCCACCTTGTCCACCGCGCCGCCGCGCGCAGAGCCGGGAATTCCCGAGACGGCCATGATGCCCTTTAGATTTCAAGGCAATCTGATTGCCGCGCTGGCGCTCGTGCCCGCGCTTGCCGCCTGTGCCCCTTCGGTCAAGCAGACGCGTCCCGCCCGTCCGGCGGCAACGCAGCCCGTCCCGCCGCAGCAGGCCCCCGCCACCCCGCCGACCGGCTTTCGCGCGGCGCGGGTGATGAGCGGTCCGGGCCTGCAAGGCGTGATCGGCGCCGATGCCGACGCGCTGATCCGCCAGTTCGGCACCCCCCGCCTCGATGTGTGGGAAGCGGATGCGCGCAAGATGCAGTTCACCGGCACGCGCTGCATCCTCGACGTGTTTCTCTATCCGCCGCGCCAGGGCGCGACCGAAACCGCCACCTGGGTCGACGCGCGGCGCAGCGACGGTCAGGATGTCGACCGCGCCGCCTGTGTCGCGGCGATGAAGAAGCGCTAGACGGTAAAGCTCTCGCCGCAGCCGCAGCTGCCGGTGGCGTTGGGATTTTCGAACACGAAGCCCGCCTCGAAATCGTCCTCGCGCCAGTCCATCACGCTGCCGATCAGATAGAGCACCGATGCACTGTCGATATAGAACACGCCGCCGGGGGTCTCGATCTTCTCGTCGAAGGCCTGCTCCTCGGTCACGTAATCGACCGAATAGGCAAGCCCCGAACAGCCGCGCCGCGGGGTCGACAGCTTGACGCCGATGGCGCCCTCGGGCGCCCTCGCCATCAGCTCGGCCACGCGCTGCTCCGCACCGGGGGTCAGCGTCACGGCGGCCTTGGGGGCGGGTCTGGTCTTGGTATCGCTCATCACAGCATTCCCAGTTCGAGTTTCGCCTCGTCGCTCATCTTCTGCGGGTCCCATGGCGGGTCCCAGACGAGATTGACCTCGGCATCGCCGATGCCCGGCACCGAACCGACGCGCAGTTCGACCTCGCCCGGCATGGATTCGGCCACGGGGCAATGCGGGGTGGTCAGCGTCATGTTGACATGCGCATGGCCATCGTCCGAAATCTCGACGCCATAGATCAGGCCAAGATCATAGATATTGACCGGAATCTCGGGGTCGTAGATTTCCTTCAGCGCGGCGATCACGCTTTCGTAAAGCTCGCCGCCCGGCTCGTTGCCTGAGACATTCTGCGGACGCTCCTTCAGGAAACCCTCGAGATAGTCCTTCTTGCGCTCCAGCTTCTCGCCCGCGGTTTCCGCCTCGGGATCGACCGCATCGTCCACTCGCGCCCGGCGCGGCGTCTCGACGCTTTCGACCGTTTCGGCGGCCACTGTCTCGTTGGGGGGCCGCATCTCGTCAAAAGGCGACGGGGCGACCACGCGGCCATCGTCGCGGATGTCGTTGTTCTGGGTCTCTGGGCTATCCATCAGCCGAAAATCCTTATCGTGCGTTCGATGCCGCGGATCAGCGCGGCAATGTCGTCCTCATCCGAATAGATGCCGAAACTGGCGCGCGCGGTGGCGGGCACACCGAGATGCTCCATCAGCGGCTGGGCGCAATGATGCCCAGCGCGGATCGCGACATTCTCTTCATCCAATATGGTGCCCAGATCGTGCGGGTGAATGCCGTCCATCGTGAAGCTGACGATCCCCGCGCTATCCTCCGGCCCGAACAGGTGCAGCGAATTGATCCGGCCCAGTTCCTCGCGCGCCTTGGCGGTCAGCGCCATCTCGTGCCGTTCGGCGGCGTCCATGCCGATGGCCTCGACATAATCGACGGCGGCGGCAAAGGCGATCGCCTCGGTGATCGCGGGCGTGCCAGCCTCGAACCGCTGGGGCGCGTCGGCCCATGTCGTCTTCTCGAACGTGACGCGGTCGATCATCGAACCGCCACCCTGATAGGGCGGCATCGCCTGCAGCAATTCGCGCTTCGCCCACAGCGCGCCTATGCCCGTCGGGCCATACAGCTTGTGCGCCGAAAACACATAGAAATCGCAGCCCAATGCTGCAACATCGACAGTCAGCCGCGGCACCGCCTGACACCCGTCGAGCAGCAATTTCGCGCCCACCGAATGCGCAAGATCAGCCGCGGCGGCCACGTCCAGCCGCGATCCCAGCACGTTCGACACATGCGACAGCGCCAGCAATTTATGCCTTTTATCAACGATCTGCCGTGCAGCATCGATGTCGATGCGGCCATCCTCGGTCAGCGGGCAGACGTCGATCTCCACCCCGGTCCGCTCGCGCAGCATCTGCCAAGGCACGATGTTCGAATGATGCTCAAGCACCGACAGCAGAATGCGGTCGCCCGGATTCAGATTTGCTGCACCCCAGGTCGCAGCAACAAGGTTGATCGCCTCGGTCGCGCCGCGGGTGAAGACAAGCTCGTCCTCCTGCCCGCCGACGAAGCCCGCCACGCGGCGGCGCGCGGCTTCATAGCCCAGGGTCATCTCGGCGCTGCGGCCATAGACGCCGCGGTGCACGGTCGCATAATCGCGGCCCAGGGCGCGGCTCATCGCATCGACAACGGCCTGCGGCTTCTGCGAAGTGGCCGCGGTGTCGAGATAATGCCACGGCTTGCCATCGGCCGTGACCATGCCGGGAAAATCGGCTTTGCGCGAAAGCAGGTCGGTGGTCATATCGACGCCCCTTCCAGCTTCTCCAGCGCGCCTTCCAGCAGGCGGTCCGCCGCATCGGGATCGCTGCAATTCTCGAACGCATCGCCGATGAAGGCCTGCACCTGCAGGCGGCGCGCAACCTCGGGCGTGATGCCGCGCGCGGCCATGTAGAAACCGGCACTCTCGTCCAGCGCGCCGATGGCCGCGCCGTGGGCGCATTTCACATCGTCGGCAAAGATCTCAAGCTCGGGCTTGGTATTTGCGCTGGCACCTTTTTCCAGCAGGATCGCGCGGAAGTTCTGCGCAGCATCGGTCTTCTGCGCGTCCTTCACCACTTCGATCCGGCCCAGGAAATTGCCGGTCGACCGGCCCCATTGCACCGCGCGCACGACCTGGTTCGACGTCGCGTTCGGCTCGGCATGGATCACGCGGGTGACGAATTCCTGCACCCTGTCGCCGCCGCCCAAGGTCACGCCGCCGAATTCGAAATGCGCGCCTTCTTCCAGCGTCACCTCAAGCTCGCAGCGAGTATAGCCCGCGCCGGCGATGACCTGGAACGATTCGAACCGGCCGCCCTTGCCGACATGGACGCGCAGCCGGTCGGTCGATCCCTTCGCCTCCGCGCCCGACGAATGGGCGGCATGGGCCACGCGGGTCTCGCCCGCCGGCACGTCCAGCGTGCGCCAATGGTTGATGGCGGCGGGGTTGGCGGCCGCAAGATAATCGCGGTCGGCATAGCGCCAGTCCTCGTCGCGCGTCGTGGGTATGGCCAGCGCTTCGCTCATGCGCCGACCTCTTCGCCCAGCGCCTCGTAACCCTCGCGCTCAAGATCATGGGCCAGTTCGGGCCCGCCGGTCTTCACGATCCGGCCCTTGGCCAGAATATGCACCTTGTCGGGCTGCACATAGTCGAGCAGGCGCTGGTAGTGCGTGATCAGCAGAACGCCCTTGTCGGGCTGGCGCATGATCGCGTTGATCCCCTCGCCCACCGTGCGCAGCGCATCGATGTCGAGGCCGGAGTCGGTCTCGTCCAGCACCGCCAGTTTCGGATCGAGGATGCCCATCTGCACCATCTCGGCGCGCTTCTTCTCGCCGCCCGAAAAGCCGACGTTCACGTTGCGCTTCAGCATCTCCATGTCGAGCTTGAGCAGCGCGGCCTTTTCCTTGGCGAGCTTCAGGAATTCGCCGCCGGTCAGCGGATCCTCGCCCCGCGCCTTGCGCTGCGAATTCAGCGCCTCGCGCAGGAACTGCACGTTGGAAACGCCCGGAATCTCGACCGGATACTGGAAGCCCAGGAACAGCCCGGCAGCGGCACGCTCATGCGTCTCAAGCTCCAGCATATCCTGTCCGTTGAAGGTCACGCTGCCCTGCGTCACCTCGTAACCCGGACGACCGCCGAGCACATAGGCCAGCGTCGACTTGCCCGCGCCATTGGGGCCCATGATCGCATGCACCTCGCCCGCGCCGACTTCCAGCGTCAGGCCGTTGAGGATCTGCTTGCCATCAATCTCGGCGTGGAGGTTTTCGATTTTCAACATCAGTCTTCTCTCGGTCCTGCGCGGAAGGTGCGGGGCTTGTAGCCCTGCCCGGTGCCGCGCCTCTGTTCGAAGTGCTTGGCTCGCGCGGTCTGGCGTTCGCCGATGCGGATGCGCATGCCGGCGGTGATCCGGTCGAGCACGGCGTCCATGTTTTCCAGAATGTCGCTCGCCTTCAGCCGCATGACCTTGATGCCCACGGCCTCAAGGCTCTTGTCGCGGCGCGTGGCGAGCGCTTCGCTCTCGCCTTCCTCGTCGATGTCGATCGCCATGCCGAGGTTGTGGCAGTTGAAGTCGACGATCGCCGATCCGACCACGGCGAAACGCTTGAAGCTGTACTTGCCCAGATCCGCCTCGGCGAACCTGTCGGCCAGCGCCTTGTGCGCCTCGCTGGGATTGCGCCGCATCTCGCGCGCCCGGTCGTGCAGCGTGTCGAGGCGGGATTCCGAAATCTCCCACCCGCGGCCCTTCTTGCGGATTGCGGGCGCGGCATCGTCCTGCTCGGACGCGGGCTTGATCTGGAGGGTTTTTCGACCAGCGCCTGCGTTATCTTCGATTGCCGAATTCATTCCGTCTGCATCCTGTTGCAAGCCAACTTTGGCGAGCACCGCGTTTATCACTGCAAGATCACCCGTTTCCTTGGCTGCTTCGTATTCACTGATCAGGCCAGCGGTGAAGAGCCGTTCATTGACCGTCATGCCATCCGAATTAACCAACGGACCCCTCCAGGCTGATCGCGAGCAGCTTCTGCGCCTCGACCGCGAATTCCATCGGGAGTTCCTTGAGGACTTCCTTGGCAAAGCCGTTGACGATCAGCGCCACGGCCTCTTCCTCGCCCAGCCCGCGCTGCATCGCATAGAACAGCTGGTCGTCGCTGATCTTCGACGTGGTCGCCTCGTGCTCGATCTGGGCGGTGGGGTTCTTTACCTCGATATAGGGCACGGTATGCGCGCCGCTGGTGTCGGACAGCAGCAGCGAATCGCACTGGGTGAAATTGCGCACATTGTCCGCATTCGCCCCCACGCGGACCAGGCCGCGATAGGTGTTGCTGGACTTGCCCGCGCTGATACCCTTGGAAATGATCGTCGAACGGGTGTTCTTCCCGTTGTGGATCATCTTGGTGCCGGTATCGGCCTGCTGATAATTATTCGTCACCGCGACCGAGTAGAACTCGCCCACGCTATTCTCGCCGTTCAGCACGCAGGACGGATATTTCCACGTCACCGCGCTGCCGGTTTCCACCTGCGTCCACGAAACCTTGCTGTTCTTGCCTTGGCACAGCGCGCGCTTGGTCACGAAATTATAGATGCCGCCCTTGCCCTCGGCATCGCCGGGATACCAGTTCTGCACGGTCGAGTACTTGATCTCGGCATCGTCCAGCGCGACCAGTTCCACCACCGCGGCATGCAGCTGGTTCTCGTCGCGCATCGGCGCGGTGCAGCCTTCGAGATAGGAGACATAGCTGCCTTCATCGGCCACGATCAAAGTGCGCTCGAACTGGCCCGTGTTCTCCGCGTTGATGCGGAAATAGGTCGACAGCTCCATCGGGCAGCGTACGCCCTTGGGAATGTAGACGAAGGTGCCGTCCGAAAAGACCGCGCAATTGAGCGTGGCGAAGAAATTGTCCTGCATGGGCACGACCTTGCCCAGCCACTTTTTCACCAGATCCGGATATTCCTTGATCGCCTCGCTGATGGAGCGGAAGATGACGCCCGCTTCCTCAAGCTCTTTCCGAAAGGTCGTGGCGACCGAGACGCTGTCGAACACCGCGTCCACCGCCACCTTGCGCGCGCCCTCGACGCCCGCCAGCACCTTCTGCTCCTCGATCGGAATGCCCAGCTTTTCATAGACGCGCAGGATTTCGGGATCGACCTCGTCCAGCGATTCCAGCGTCGGCTTCTTCTTGGGCGCCGCGTAGTAATAGGCGTCCTGATAGTCGATCGGCGGAATCTTCAGCTTCGCCCAGTCGGGCGGGGTCAGCGTCAGCCAGTGGCGATAGGCCTTCAGACGCCATTCCAGCATCCACTCCGGCTCTTCCTTCTTGGCGGAGATGAAGCGGACGGTGTCTTCCGACAGGCCCTTGTCGGCGAATTCCTGCTCGATGTCCGAGTGGAAGCCGAATTCATAGGTCTCGAGCGACTTGGCCGCTTCGCGCGCGGCGCGGTCTTTCTCGATCGCTTCTTCCTGCGAAGCGCGAACCTGTTCCACCGTCTCGTTCTTAAGGGCGTCGTTCATGCCGCCACATCCTCCTTCGCCAGATCGGCGAGCGTGATATTCTCAAGCGCGCCGCGAATGGCGCGATTGACCTGAGGCCAATGCGGCCGTGCGCCGCAGCTGTGTTCGATGGTGCAGCCGCTGGGGCCGTCGCTGCACTGGGTCATGGCGATGGGGCCTTCCACCGCCTCGATAATGTCGGCGAGATTGATCGCGGCCGCCGGGCGCGCCAGCCTGATCCCGCCATTCGCCCCGCGCGTGGACCGCAGCAGCCCTGCCGCGCTCAGCCGGCTGACCAGCTTCTGCACCGTCGGTGCGGGCAGGCCGGTCTGGTCGGCCAATTGCGCCGCGCTCCACATCTGCGATCCGCAATGGCCGGCGGCGGCGCGCATGGCGACCACGGCATAATCGGCTAGATTGGATAGGCGCATGGGTGCGTCACTCGCTAATTCGGACCAATTCGTTCCGAATTGCAGCTAGTGACGCACCTACGCGGATGCAAGCGATGATTAACTCTTGCGAGTCGTTCTCAGGAGGTCTTTACCTCGGCAATCCAAGCATCGACATTCTCTTCCATGATGTTCAGCGGCACCGGCCCATTCTCGAGGATCACGGTGTGGAACGCGCGAATGTCGAACGCGTCGCCAAGCTCCCTCTGCGCCTTGTCGCGCAGTTCCTCGATCTTCAGCTTGCCGATCATATAGGCGGTCGCCTGCCCCGGATAGACGATATAGCGTTCGATCGCCTTGGTGATGTCGCCCTGGGGATTGGGCGTGTTGTCCGTCAGGTACTGGATCGCCTGCTCGCGGCTCCAGCGCTTGGAATGGATGCCGGTGTCGACCACCAGCCGCGCCGCGCGCCACAATTCCATCTGCAGCCGGCCGAAATCCGAATAGGGATCGGTATAGAACCCCATGTCCTTGGCCAGTTTTTCCGAATACAGGCCCCAGCCTTCCGAATAGGCGGTGACGCCCCCAAAGCGGCGGAACGGCGGCAGTTCGCCCAGCCCGGTCTGCACCGACAGCTGCAGGTGGTGCCCGGGCAGACCTTCGTGGAAGGCCAGTGCCTCAAGCTCGTTCAGGCTCATCGAATCGAGCTTGTAGAGATTGACGTAATAGATGCCCGGCCGCGATCCGTCGGGCGCGGGGCGCGAATAGAACGCCTTGCCCGCCGATTTCTCGCGGAACGCCTCGACCGGCTTCACCTGCAGCGCGTCCTGCGGCAGCACCTCGAAATATTTCGGCAGCTCGGCTTCCATCGCCTCCAGCGCGACATCGACCTTGCCCAGATATTCCTCGCGGCTGTCGGCATAGAAACGCGGATCGGTGCGGGTATGTTCGAAGAATTCCTGCAGCGTCCCTTCGAAGCCCACCTGCTGCATGATCGCGCGCATCTCGCCGTGGATGCGTTCGATATTGGCCAGCCCGATCCGGTGGATCTGGTCGGCGGACAGGTCCGTGGTGGTATAGTTCTTCAGCAGCGCCGCATAATAGGCCTCGCCCTGCGGCAGGCGCCACACGCCGTCGTCGGTCCCGGCCATCGCCTGCTGGCGCAGCATCTCGGTGCGCAGCTCGCGATAGGCGGGCGCGCCATTCGCTTCCCATGCCGCGATCGCATCGGCGACCAGCGCATCCTTCCCGGCCTGCGGGATGTCCAGCGCGGCGACCTTCTCGCGGAAATCGTCGAGGATCGCATTGCCTTCATAGGCGGGCGCAGCGGGCGTCAGCAGATTGTCGATGTCGGACAGGACATAGGCATACACCCAGCGCGGCGGCATCACCCCCGCCTCGGCGCGAGTGGCCGAACGCTGCACCAGCTCGCCCATGTAATCGCCGATGCCCGCGATCCGCTCGACATAGGCTTCTGCCTCGGCCTTGTCGCTGGCCCTGTGCATGTTGACCAGGAACGACGGGATGCCGCTCTGCTCGCCGAACATCTGGTTGAACAGATAGCCGTTCTCGCGGAACGGGACCAGGCTCTGCTGGCGCTCGATCGCCGCCTTGAACAGCCGGTACGACAGCCCGTCCTGCCCCTGCAGCTGCGACAGGTCGAACCCGGCTTCCATGCGGGCCAGGAACGCGCGGTCCATCGCCGCGTCGCGCAGGTCGGCGGCAAGCGACGGATCGTTCCACTCGCCGTAATCCTCGTCGCGGATGCCGCGATAGGTCTTGGTCTGCGGGCTCAGCGACAGGCTGGCTTCCTCATAGGCCTGGAAGAACGCATTGATGTCGTTCGCCGCGATGGCCGCATCGACGGCGGCCGTCTGCGCTGCCGGAATGGCCGAGGCGGTCGCCGGGCTGGTCGCCGCGGGCTGCTGGGCCGGGGCAGGCGCTGCGGGCGCGGGTGGGGATTGGGCCATGTCGGTGGTGGCGGCGCAGGCGGAAAGGGCAAGGGCGGCGCTGCCGCCAAGCAGGCACGCCATGGCTCGCGGGAAATGGGTCAAGATGCGTCTCCGGATGGATGCAGAAGAAACTATTTCCCCATCTCTGCCGCATCGCGCCGCCATAGGCAAATCGCGGCCCGGAAATGGCCTGAAAACAATTCGACAGCGCGCGCGCTCTCGCATACGCGATATGGCAATGGTCTATTCGCTTCTTCGTCCGTTGATCTTCCGTCTCGATGCCGAAAAGGCGCATGGGCTTGCGCTGTCGGCACTGGGGACGCTGCCGTCCTCGCTGCTGGCCAGCCCGCCGCGCCCCGATCCGGCGCTCGCGGTCCGGATCGCGGGGCTGCGCTTTCCCAACCCGGTCGGCGTGGCCGCCGGCTTCGACAAGAACGGCGAGGTGCCGGACGCGCTGCTGCGCTGCGGCTTCGGCTTCGCGGAACTGGGATCGGTCACCCCCCGACCGCAGGAAGGCAATCCCAGACCCCGCCTGTTCCGGCTTGAACAGGATCATGCGGTCATCAACCGCATGGGCTTCAACAATGATGGCGCCGCCGCGGTCGAACGGCGGATGAAGCGCCGCGCCGGCCATCCCGGCATCGTCGGCATCAATATCGGCGCCAACAAGGACAGCGCCGACCGGGTGAACGATTACGCGGTGATGGCGCGCACCATGGCGCCTTACGCGTCCTATCTGGCGGTCAATATCTCAAGCCCCAACACGCCGGGTCTGCGCGCTTTGCAGGACCCCGCGGCTTTGGGCGGCCTGCTCGACGTGGTGATGGAAGCACGCGGCAATGACGTGTCGGTCTTCCTGAAAGTCGCGCCCGACCTGCAGAGCGCCGACATCGACGCGATTGCGCGCATCGCGGTGGAAAAGCGGCTGGGCGCGCTGATGGTCGCGAACACCACCATCGAACGTCCCGCGCTGCACTCGTATCACGCGGGCGAGGCGGGCGGACTGTCGGGCGCGCCGCTCAGGGAAATGGCGCTGCAGCGCCTGCGCGATTTCCGCAAGGCGCTGGGCGGATCGGGCGGCGGCGCCGTTCCGCTGATCGGCATCGGCGGCATCGCCACGGCGGAAGATGCGTGGCAGCGCATCCGCGCCGGGGCCAGCCTGGTCCAGCTTTACAGCGCGATGGTCTATGAAGGACCGGGCATCGGCGCCCGGATCGTGCGCGGCCTGCCCGCGCTGATGCGCCGCGACGGTTTCACCTCGATGGCCGACGCCGTGGGGAGCGAACACGCATGAAGCCGAAGTTTTTCCTCCCACTGTTCGCCTCGGCCCTGCTGGCAGGCTGCGCCGCGCCCGCCGATGTCGCCACTGCCCCGCCTGCGCCGCCTGCCGCCGAAACGCGCCCCGCCGGCGGCGTGGTCAGCGCCGCCGACCGCCGCGCGGCGGATGCGGGCGCGCGCATCCTGCGCGAGGGCGGCAATGCCGTCGACGCGGGCTTCGCCACGCTGCTCGCGCTCAATGTCGTCGAACCGCAAAGCTCGGGGATTGGCGGCGGCAGCTTCCTGGTGCTCGATCCCGGCGACGGGCATCCGGTCACCTTTGACGGGCGCGAAACCGCGCCCGCATCGGCCACGCCCGACCGCTTCATGCGGGACGGCAAGCCGATGTCCTTTCCCGATGCGTGGCCGGGCGGGCTCAGCACCGGGGTTCCCGGCAATGTCGCGCTGATGGCGATGGCGCACGGCAAGCACGGCAGGCTGCCCTGGGCGCGCCTGTTCCAGCCCGCCATCGAACTGGCGCGCGGCGGTTTCGAAGTGACGCCGCGCCTGCACAATACGCTGGCCGCTGCGAATCTGACCGGCCCGCTGTCGCCCGATGCGCGCGCGATCTTCTATCCCGGCGGCAATCCCGCCCCCATCGGCTCGACGATCCGCAACCCGGCCTTTGCCGCCCTGCTCGAACGCATCGCGGCACAGGGGCCGCAGGCGTTCTACACCGGCGAGAATGCGGCCAGCATCGCGCAGGCGGTGCAGACCGCGCCGGTCAATCCCGGCGACATGACAATAGAGGACCTCGGCACCTATGGCGCGCTGGAACGCGATGCGGTGTGCGGCACCTACCGCGTCTATCGCATCTGCGGCATGGGCCCGCCATCGTCGGGCGCAACCACCGTGTTCGCGATCCTGAAGCAGCTGGAACGCTTCGACATGGCCGCGCATGGCCCGGACGATCCCGTCGGCTGGCACCTGTTCGCCGAATCGCAGCGCCTCGCCTATGCCGACCGCGAGCAATATCTGGCCGATCCCGATTACGTGCAGGTCCCGGTGCAGGGCCTGACCGATCCCGACTACCTTGCCCGCCGCAGCGCACTGATCGACATGGGCAGCACCATGGCCTCCGCCAGCGCGGGCACGCCTGTTGGCGTATCGCTGGCTTATGCGCCGCAGCCCGAACAGGCCGAACACGGCACCAGCCATTTCGTCGTCACCGACGGCGACGGCATGATCGTCAGCCAGACCTCCACGATCGAGGCAGCCTTCGGATCGGGCCTGTTCGTGAACGGTTTTTACCTCAACAACGAGCTTACCGATTTCTCGCGCGTGCCCATGGTGAACGGCCAGCCCGTCGCCAACCGGGTAGAGGGCGGCAAGCGCCCGCGATCGTCCATGTCGCCGACCATCGTCTATGGCCCGGACGGCAAGCCCCGGCTGGCGGTCGGCGCGGCGGGCGGCACGACGATCATCGCGCAGGTCGCCAAGGCGATCATCGGCGTGACCGACTGGGGCCTTTCCGCCCAAGAAGCTATCGCGCTGCCCTTCGTCTATTCGCCGGGCGACACCCTGCTGGTCGAGGAAGGCACCGATCTCGAAGCCATGCTCCCCGCCTTTCGCGCGCTGGGGCACGGCGATGCCACCACCATGCCAGGCAGGCTCAAGGCCAATGCGGTGGAATGGGTGGGCGGCCAGCCCGTCGGCGCCGCCGACCCGCGCAGCGAAGGCGCGATGGTCACGCCCTAGGCCCGCACACCCCGCCAGGCGCGCACATCTGCTGCCCGCCACCCCCTGCTTGCCCCACCCCCTGCTTGCCCCAACGCCCCGCCCATCCTAGATGCTGGGGCGGGAGACGGCAGCCCTGCCCGGCATCCAGCATGCGCGCAGGGGCGATGCCGCGAAGGAAAGGCAAGGCTGGGCGACATGGCAAAAGGCAATCCGGGCAGCACATCTCGGGATCGGGCATCGGGAACCGGCATGTCCGGGGGCGGGTCCTCGCGGGATCGCGGCCCGCACGGATTCGCGCTGGCCGATATCGAAAGCGCGCCCAATCTGATCTCGCTGTTCCTTTCGCGCGCCGACGTGCTGGGCGATGCGCCCTTCCTGTTCGCCAAGGACGGCGACGAATGGCGCTCGATCAGCTGGGCCGAGGCCTCGCGGCAGGTCTGCCTGCTGGCGGAATCGCTGCTCAGGCTGGGCCTGGCCAGGGGCGACCGCGTCCTGCTGGTCAGCGAGAACCGGCCCCAGTGGTGCATCGCCGACCTTGCGATCATGGCCGCGGGCCTCATCACCGTGCCCGCCTATACCACCAACACCGTGCACGACCACCAGCACGTCATCGACAATGCGGGTGCGCGCGCGGTGATCGTTTCCGGCCCCAAGCTCGCCAGCAACCTGATGCCCGCCGTCGTCACCAGCAATTGCGCCGAGCTGGTCATCGCGATGGAGCCGATCCGCCCGCCGCAAAGCGTGCAGTATCACGACATGGCCAGGTTGCTGCAAGGCGATGCCGAAACGGCGCGCCGGGCGGTCGACGCGCGCATCGCCGGGATCAAGCGCGAGGATCCGGCCTGCATCATCTATACCAGCGGCACCGGCGGCCTGCCGCGCGGCGTGCGCCAGCACCACGGCGCGCTGCTGCACAATGCGGCGGGCGCGGGCGACGTGATCGCGCGCGACTTCGGGTGGGACAAGGAACGCTTCCTCTCCTTCCTGCCATTGAGCCACGCCTATGAACACACCGGCGGCCAGGCGTTCCCGATCGCCCTGGGGGCCGAGATCTTCTATTCCGAAGGCCTCGACAAGCTGGCCGGCAATATCGAGGAAGTGCAGCCCACGATCATGGTCGTGGTCCCCCGCCTGTTCGAGGTTCTGCGCACCCGCATCCTCAAGCAGCTGGCGAAACAGGGCAGGGTGGCCGAGACGCTGGCCGAACGCGCCAGCAGATTGTCCGAACGGCAAGGCCACGGCAAGACGCGCCCCGTGCTCGACACGATCGAGAACCTGTTCCTCGAACGCACGCTGCGCCCCAAGGCGCGCGCGAAATTCGGCGGCCGCATCAAGGCGCTGGTGTCCGGCGGCGCGCCGCTCACGCCCGAGATCGGCTATTTCTTCACCGGGCTCGGCATGCCGCTGCTGCAGGGTTACGGCCAGACCGAATCCGGCCCGATCATCAGCGTCAACCGCCCCCGCTCCGGCCTCAAGATGGATACGGTCGGCCCGCCGCTGAAAGGGGTCGAGGTCCGCATCGCCGAGGACAGCGAGATCCTGGTGCGCGGCGAGCTGGTGATGCACGGATACTGGCGCAATGCCGAGGAAACCGCCCGCGCCCTGCAGGACGGCTGGCTGCACACCGGCGACATCGGCCATATCGACAATCGCGGGCGGATCGTCATCACCGACCGCAAGAAGGACATGATCATCAACGACAAGGGCGACAATGTCGCGCCCCAGCGGGTCGAGGGCATGCTCACCCTCCAGCCCGAGATCGGGCAGGCGATGGTCCACGGCGACCGCAAGCCCTATCTGGTCGGCCTGATCGTCCCCGACACCGAATGGGCGCGCGAATGGGCCGAGGCGAACGGCCGCGCGGGCGACTGGACGCAGTGGCGCGAAGACGCCGAATTCGGCGCCGCCCTGCGCGCCGCGGTCGACCGCGTGAACGCCGATCTGTCGGTGATCGAAAAGGTCCGCCGCATCATGATCGCGGACGAACCCTTCAGCATCGAGAACGAGGAAATGACCCCCTCGATCAAGATCCGCCGCCACAAGCTGCGCGAACGCTACGGCGACCGGCTGAACGCGATGTATCGCTGACCGATTACCGGTAGCGAGTGGCGCCTTGGTGAAGGCGACACTCGCGTTCTGTCTTCCTTACATGTTGATCGCGCGGACTACTCGAACTCCCCACTCCGCGTCGGGGTTTGTGGTGCCGTCTCCAAGGCGTTCCTGCATGACTGCCACACCCAAATCCCTGCGCTTCGGGAGTCTTTCCTTTTCAGCGGCAGCAAGAGCCGGTTCCATCTCCTCACAGGTCAGGTCCGTGCAATAGGCCGGCGCTCCAGGCTGCTGCCTCCACGAATCCGCAATCGAACCCGAATAGAAGGCATCGAGACCTGTGTCTTCGACAAGCGCCATAGCGACTTCACGGTCGCGATCGCGGTCGGCAGCAACAGGCAGCGCGATGCGGCCCGGTGTTGCGGGACGCTGACCTTTGGTCGCCAGGGACGCAGAGCCAATGGCGTTCCACGCCTTTGCAATGGGGCGGCCAAGCTGCTCCATCACCCACAGGCTTTCTACCTGTCCGCTCTCGATGGCTTCGATCTGGCCGTCACGGAATGGGTAGTAGTTGGAAGTGTCGATCACGACCGTATCGTCCGGCAGCCTGGCAACCAATGGCGCGATGTCGGGAATGCGTTTGAGTGGGATCGAAAGGATTACCGCCTCCACGTCTGAAAGCGCTTCCTCCTTTGTGACTGCCTGTGCGCCGCTGGACAGCAGTTCAGCGGGAATAGTGTCAGGACCGCGAGAGTTGGCCACCTTCACCTCGTGCCCCGCCGCCGCCAGATCCTTTACCAGTGTCGCACCAATATTGCCGGTGCCGAGGATTCCGATTTTCATGATCTTGTCCTTCTGTCATTTCGTTTCGTTCGCGGGATGAGCCAGCGCCTCAAGGGTCTTTCTAAGATCGTCGACGCCCTGTTCGGTAAGCTGGCACGCCGACCTGATCTGATCGGTGATCCGCCTGACGTCAGGACCAATCTCGCGGCCTCGGGTCGTGACGTCCACCAGCACGCGGCGCTCATCGTTCGGGTCACGATTACGGGTTACAAATCCGGACGTTTCGAGCCGCTTCAGAAGCGGCGTGATCGTGCCAGTGTCCATTCCCAATCGGCCGCCGAGATCGCCAACCGACAGCGGTGCGCCGTCGAGGAGTTCGAGGATCACCAGATATTGTGGGAACGTAAGTCCGAGGGGCTCGAGAAAGGGCTTGTGCAAACGGACCATTCGGTTCGCTGCTCCGTAGAGTGCAAACGATAGCTGGGTGCCTACGCTGTTGTGCTTTGCCGACATCTCTAGTCCACTATTATCTCGTGCACTAGATAATGACGACGAACACCGTATCAAGGGCTGCTGCCGAAAGCTGCCGAGCCGCGGATTTGCCGCGGCTGCGGCGTCGAACGGCTCGCAGCGGTCCTTCGGGCCCGCGCAACCCCGGGAACATCCCGCGCCGGGGCGCCGCTTCTGGCGGATTCCGGTTATTTCGGAACATCCAGGGGGGGACTGTCCGTTAGTTGGGTATGGACCATTCTATCGAAGCCGCCATTCCCGCCCGTCACGACGCTGCCCATCACTCGCCCGAACAGGACCCGGCGCATCATCTGCCCAGCCGCCGCGAGCGGCTGCGCATGCTGCTTCGGCTTAAATCGCAGCGGCAATTGCTGGCGGCTTCTACCGGGGCACTGGCCGGCCTGGCCGCGATCCTGTCCTTCGCCCTTTACGAGAACAGCAGCACGCCCGATCTGGTCCGGCTCGGCGGCGGCGTGGCCAGTGTCGAGGCGCAGCCGGTCGTCGGCCCGCAAAGCCCCGGCGCACAAGACAACGGCGCGGCACCGGCGGGCGACGAAAGCCATATCGGCAGCGGAGAGGCCAGCTATTACGGCCGCGAACTGGCAGGCAACCCCACCGCCAGCGGAGAGATCTTCGATCCCGCTCGGCTGACCGCGGCGCATCGCACGCTCCCGCTGGGCAGCCGGGTGCGCGTGACCAATGCCAGCAATGGCGAGGATGTCGTGGTCCGCATCAACGATCGCGGCCCGTTCCACGGCGACCGCGTGATCGACCTGTCATTGGCGGCGGCGCGCACCATCGGCCTGTTTCGCACCGGCACCGCGCGCGTCAGCCTGGCGCTGCTGCTCGATTGATCGCACCGGCGATTGGCCTGTCCTACACGCGGGCGATTCGCTAGACAGGCAAGCGCGCCGCACCGGCGCAATCGCTCTTTGCCATGGTATGAATTTCGCGCACCCCCCGATGTGTCAACCAGGGGCCGCAAACCCCCGTAATTCCGCGGATCTGGGCCGGGTGACAGGGGTTGTAGGATGTGTCGCCTGTGTAAACCGGTCCCGCGTTGACCGGCCCCGTGTTGACCGGCCCCGTGTTGACCGGCAAAGCGTTGCGGCGGGGGGCGGACTTCAGTCCTCGCCCAGCCCGATTTCCTCGTCCGCAGGCAGGTAATCCGGGAAGAACCCCGGCCTCCGCCGCGACCAGCCCGGCGCGCAGGCTGCCGCTTCGCTGATCGAATGCAGCAGTTTCTTGCGCCGTTCCGGAGCGATCTGCGGCAGAGCGGCAGCGGCGCAGAAGGTGGCGGGCAGCCACGGACGCGCATCCGGGCCCAGCAGCCGCTCGTACAGGAAGCGATAGGCGGGAAAGCCGAACAGGCACCCCTCGCCCAGGTCAAACATCGACACGCGCACCAGTCGCCCGATATAGCTGTCCAGCCGGATGTCGTTGCGCGAATTGGGCGCCGCCCCGCGCAAGGCGTTCAATTCCTGATAGGCCAGGTACTGCCGCCGGATAGAGGCGGTTTCCTGGTCGTTGCGGGCCCAGCGCTCGAACGCGTCGGCGCGGGCCAGCCCGACATCGAGGCTGCGCCTGATATAGCGCTGCTCCGCGGGTTCGAATTCGGCGAATTCGCGCATCTCGGCAATGGCCAGGTTCGCCGTATCGAGATAGCCCATCCGGTAATTCCCCTGCTTGCCCGGACAACGCATTCGCCCGGTGAGAGGGCAGGCACGATTCGCCAGCCGATCCACTCCCCCGGTTGTCGCGCCAGAGGGTTAGCATCGGGTTAAGACAGGGGCTTAACGCCTTCCGTGGAAAAGCCTGGTTCTATCCACCGGTCGGCGTACGACCTGCGTTGACACTGTCTGACCCACACAGCGATACAGAATGCGGTAGTTGGTCTGTCGACCTTCCATTCCGACGCGAGCGCCTCTGAAAAGGGCGGAGGCAATCGTGCCTTTCGGAGAGCGGGCTTCAACCCGTATGGAAGGAGGCGCTATATGCGACGGGTAAACGTCCGAGCATATCAGCGGCTGCGGCTAGGCCGAGTGGAGCATGTCCGTGCTCACACCCGGCGCTGGCCTCGTCAGCTTAGCTTCGGATTCATGCATTAAATCGTGAAGTCGGCAGGCCAACTACTACCACAGCGGTTTTATCCGCCCCGGACAAATCGCACACTAAGACTCGCGACACAACGTTGATTTGAAATTTGTGTTTGGCTGTTTTCCGAGTCTTCAAGACCCATTCAACAGCGTTTTCCACAATTCAGATCAGCCCGGCCAGCGGGCTCGACGGATCGGCATAGCGGCGCTGCGCCATGCGCCCCGCCAGATAGGCCGAGCGGCCGGCCTCGACCGACAGCTTCATGGCGCGGGCCATCAGGATAGGGTCCTTCGCCTCGGCAATCGCGGTGTTCATCAATACGCCGTCGCAGCCCAGTTCCATGGCGACTGCCGCATCCGACGCCGTGCCGACGCCCGCATCGACCAGCACGGGGACGCTCGCCCCCTCGACGATCAGGCGGATCGTAACGCGGTTCTGGATGCCCAGCCCCGACCCGATCGGAGCGCCCAGCGGCATCACCGCCACCGCGCCCGCGTCTTCAAGCTGCTTCGCCGCAATCGGATCGTCGGTGCAATAGACCATCGGCAGGAAGCCTTCCTTCGCCAGCACCTCGGTCGCCTTCAGCGTTTCGCGCATGTCGGGATAAAGCGTCTTCGCCTCGCCCAGCACTTCCAGCTTGACGAGGTCCCAGCCGCCAGCCTCGCGCGCCAGGCGCAGCGTGCGGATCGCGTCGTCCGCCGTGAAGCAGCCCGCGGTATTGGGCAGATAGGTGGTCTTTTTCGGGTCGATGAAATCGGTCAGCATCGGCGCCTTGGGGTCCGACACGTTGACGCGGCGCACCGCGACGGTGACGATCTCGGCCCCGCTCGCTTCCAGCGCGGCGGCGTTCTGGGCAAAGTCCTTGTACTTGCCCGTGCCCACGATCAGCCGCGAACGGAACGTGCGGCCCGCCACGGTCCAGCTGTCGTCCGCCGTCACGGCGTCCTGCCGATCGCGACCGCCCGGATGGTCGCCGCCGCCTACGAAGTGGACGATTTCCAACTCGTCCCCTTCGTGCAGGGTCACGGTTTCCAGCGTCGTTCGGGGGATGACATGGCGATTGCACTCGACCGCGACCTTCGCGGGGTCGAGTTCCAGCATGCGGGCCAGATGCGCGATGCTGGTGTTTTCGGGCACGCGGCGGGTTTCCCCGTTCACCGTGATCGCGATCATGTTCGTGTTCGGAGCCATGCAAGGCGACATAGCGCCACCGGGCCGCAGTTCAAGGGAAACGGCGCCAGGACGAAGCGATCAGCGCGCCGAGGAACAGGCCCTGATGTTCAGCACATGGCCTGCCGCCAGCACCGCGACGCCCGCGATGGTCAGCGCTGCCTCCATCACGCCGTGCGGCCCGGCCACGGCCAGCGTCATCAGCCCGATGCCGACGGCGCCTAGCACCAGCGGCCAGACATGCCCATGCCGCATTGCGCCAAGCCCGATGGTCAGCGCGCCGACGACGATCGCGGCGACAAGGCCGTATTCATGGATTTCCGGCGCCATCAGCCACGGCCCGCCGACGCCCAGCCCGCCAAGGCCCAGCAGCCCCACCAGCGCCAGCCCCGCCACGCAATGCACCGCGCAGGCACCCGAAAGCACGATGCCCACCCGGTCGAGCCGGGAACGCGTGCTTCGGTCCGCCACCGAATGCGAGCAGGAAGAGTGCGAGGACTTCATGATGCTGCATGATATAATGTAACATGCCCTTGAAGGCAACGGCTGATGGCAGCCACTTGCCAATTCCCGCAATTATGGCAAAGCACACCGCCGTGAGACCCTTGAACGACGGCATTCCCCTCGAAGTGGTGGCGAATTACGGCCCCGCTCGGCCCAACGCGATCGCGCGCTGGCTCTATTTCGTTGCGGCCCTGGTGGTCATGATGGTGCTGGTGGGCGGTATCACCCGGCTGACCGAATCGGGGCTTTCGATCACCGAATGGAAACCGGTGACCGGTACCCTCCCTCCCTTCAGCGAACAGGCGTGGCAGGCCGAATTCGACGCCTATCGCCAGATCCCCGAATATACGCAGGTCAACGGACCCGCCGGGATGACGCTGGCGCAATACAAGTTCATCTACTTCTGGGAATGGCTCCACCGCCTGTTGGGCCGGGTGATCGGACTTGCCTTCGCCGTGCCGCTGGTGCTGTACTGGATTCGCGGCGCAATCCCGATCGGATACAAGCCCCGCCTGCTGGCGCTGCTGGCGCTGGGCGCGATGCAGGGGGTGTTCGGCTGGCTGATGGTCAGCTCGGGCGTGGGCGCAGAAGCCCAGGAACTGGGGCGGACGGATGTCAGCCATTACTGGCTGTCGATCCATCTGATGACGGCGTTCTTCACGCTGGGCGGGCTGGTCTGGACGGCGCTGGATCTGACCAATCACGCGCAGGGACAACCGCGAGCCGGGCTGCGCGGCTTCCCGATCGTTGTGCTGCTCGTGGTGGCGCTGCAATTGCTGTATGGCGCGTGGATGGCCGGGCTGAACGCCGGCTATGTGGCGGGCGGAGGCTGGCTGAACAGCTGGCCGCTGATGCAGGGTTCGTTCTTTCCCGATGGCGTCGATTGGTCGCGGGGTGCGTGGCACGCGTTCACGGCGGATCCGTTCATGGTGCATTTCATCCATCGCTGGTGGGCCTGGATCACCGTCGGCTTCCTGATCGTGATGGCGCGCAAACTGCGCGCGACGCAGCGACCGATCTCGGTCGCGATACATTTGGTGTTCGGCGTCCAGATCCTGCTGGGCATCGCCACGGTTTGGAGCGGCGTTGCGCTGTGGATCGCGGTAGCGCACCAGCTGTTCGGCGCGCTGCTGGTGTGCGTGACCGTGTGGGGCGCACATGCCATGGGCTACCGCGACCGCATGCCGGGAAGCGCATTGCGCTGACGGAATCCGGGCGGCGCGCTGATCCGATGTCCGTTCGATGACGAAGATGCTGCCGGCATAGCAGCAGTTGCCGGAGGAGAGCTGATCGCCTGCGCCGTTCGACCTTTAGGGCATCCCGATCGGCTGGGCGGAACCCATACCGCCCTATCAAGGGCCGTCGATTTTTCCCGGCATCCGACCTGATCGGCAAGGCAATGGGCGAATGTTCATCACGGGCTGAAATTCGTCGTGAAATCCCCTCGGGCTGCCGAGTGTTCAGCCTTTGTGAACCATGACTCGCTATCGACGGCGGCGGATCGTATCACTCCTTGGGACCTAACACTGCATGTATGAACAGCACGCGCGTGCGCTTCGTTACCTCGCCTGGCTTGCCGCGGGGCTTTTCCCCGTCGGCATCATCATCGAAACGCTGAAGCAGGGGATGAGCGAGCCATGGACGATCTATGCGCTGCTGGGCCTGATCACCGTGCTGTGCCTTGCGAACTGCCATGCCGACTGGCGCGCCGGCAGGGGTCTGGCGGGACCACCGCGCGGCTAGCAAATTAGCCGCCAGAGGCTTTGCGGTATTATTTTACCTCTCTGCAATCGCCCGGTTTCGCTTGACTTCAGGCGCCCGAACGGCAAAAGCGCGGCCACTTCGCGCCGACGCCGAATCGTTTCGGGCTGCGCGGTGCACTGACAATTCAACCAAAGGAACTGAAAGCCATGAAGGCGCTCAGCACCCAGACCCGGTCGATCAAGCCGGCCGAGGTCGAGAAGAAATGGCATATCATCGATGCCGAAGGCCTGGTGGTCGGCCGTGTTGCCACCATCATCGCCAACATCCTGCGCGGCAAGCACAAGCCTAGCTTCACCCCGCATGTCGATTGCGGCGATCACGTGATCGTCATCAATGCGGACAAGGTGCGCTTTACCGGCAACAAGCTGCAGGACAAGCGTTACTACAAGCACACCGGCTATGCCGGCGGCATCAAGGAAACCAGCCCCGCCAAGGTGCTGGAAGGCCGTTTCCCGGAACGCGTCCTTGAAAAGGCTGTCGAGCGCATGATCCCGCGCGGTCCGCTGGGCCGTCAGCAGATGAAGGCGCTGCACCTCTATGCCGGTACCGAGCATCCGCATGACGGGCAGCAGCCCGAAGTGCTCGATATCGCCGCCCGCAATCGCAAGAACAAGGTTAGCGCGTGATGTCCGAGAACGAAGTGAAAGACCTGTCGGATCTCAAGGATCTGACCGACAACGCCGATCTGGCTGAAACCGAACAGCAGGCTCCTGCCGCTCCCACCATGCCGCTGCGCGACAAGGAAGTGGACAAGCAGGGCCGCGCCTATGCCACCGGTCGCCGCAAGGACGCCGTCGCTCGCGTCTGGCTGAAGCCCGGCAGCGGCAAGATCACCATCAACGGCCGCGACCAGGAAGTGTATTTCGCACGTCCCACGCTGCGCCTGGTGATCAACCAGCCGTTCGACGTGACCGAGCGTAATGGCCAGTACGACATCATCGCCACCGTCAAGGGCGGCGGACTGTCGGGCCAGGCCGGCGCCGTGAAGCACGGCATTTCGCAGGCGCTCTCGCGCTTCGAACCGGCGCTGCGCGGTGCGATCAAGGCTGAAGGCTTCCTCAC
The DNA here is from genome assembly GCF_001661675.2 of Croceicoccus marinus. Taxonomy (NCBI): domain Bacteria; kingdom Pseudomonadati; phylum Pseudomonadota; class Alphaproteobacteria; order Sphingomonadales; family Erythrobacteraceae; genus Croceicoccus; species Croceicoccus marinus. The sequence goes on from NZ_CP019602.1 coordinate 2,814,843, forward strand.
CCGCGACAGCCGCGTGGTGGAGCGCAAGAAGTACGGCCGTGCCAAGGCACGCCGCAGCTTCCAGTTCAGCAAGCGCTGATACCGGCACACCATCCGGCCTTCGGCCAGACGGAAAGGGCGGCACCCGGTCGGGGCCGCCCTTTTTCGTTGGCCGCTGTCTTTTCGTTGGCCAGATCTTGTTCGCCGCACCCTGGCGCGGCGCCCTAATGCACCGGCGGGTCTTCCGCCGGCACGCGCCCGACCGGCGCCACCGGCTCATCGGGCCTGCGCGGCGGCATGGCGTCCTCCGGCACTTCGTCGATCTGCATGTCGCGAGTGGACACCTGCTCCAGGTTGCGGACGACGACATCAATCGTCTCTCCGTCCCAATGCAGCTCGTTGAAGCTGGGCGGAGTCGAACGCACCCGCTGCGACAGCGTGCCGGCCCCGATCATGCGGACGGAGCCATTGGGCGTCTCGGCAATCATGTCGAACGCGTCGTGCACATGCCCCGATAGCACGGCGACCACCTTGCGCTTCGCCAGTTCGGCCAGCGCATTGTCCCCGCCCCTGGTCAGCGCCTTGCCGCGCGTCCCTGCCTCTACCAGCGGGTGATGGCAGGCGACCACGATTTTTCGGTCGCTCGGCAATTCATCGACCGCCTTCAGCGTCTTGGCCAGCTGGTGATCGGTGACGAAACCATAGCTCCACGGCCAGCGCGGCTGCGCCCGCGGCGCGGTATTCAGCGAGACGATGGCAAGCCCCGGCAAGTCGATCTCCGCCTCGACCTTGTCCTGCATGCCGCGGAAACGCTTGTACGGATTGGTGAAACGCTCGAACAGGTTGAAATAGGGCATGTCGTGATTGCCCACCTCGACCGTTACCGGAACGTCGAGCGAATTGATCCAAGCCGTCGCGGCATCGAATTCCCGGTGCCGCGCCCGCATGGTCAGGTCGCCGGTGATCGCGACCGCGTCGGGCTTCAATCGCGCGACTTCCGCCTTGGCCCAGTCGATCGCGTCCTGGTCGACCAATCCGAAGTGAATGTCCGAGAAATGGAAGATCAGCTTGCCTGTCCGGTCGGCGGGGCCTTTCATGCCGGCCATCAACCCTCCCCCGTGGCGATCAGATCGACCCCGCATTCGTCCAGCGCCAGATTGACGGATGCGCCGCTCTCGACCGCTTCGCCGTCGACCAGCAGCGGGATGTCGGTGCCATCGGCGCTTTCAATTCTCATCGTCGTGTAATTCCCCAGATCGTCATGCGGCCCGTCGCGGAAATTGCGGCGCAGGATGGCCAGCCCCTGCTTGGCATATTCGACCATCCCCTCGGCATGATAGGCCTTGATCGAGAAATCCCCGCGTTCCGGCGTCACCATCAACAACGGATAGCCCTCTGCGCGTCCCGCCACCGGATCGGTGCAGCGTACGGGCACGCCTTCGGTCGATTCGTTCATGGCGGCCACGGTTTCCTCGACCACGGAGGCCAGCTTGAGCTCGCGCATAGCCTCGCGCACATCGCCCCAGGCGGTCGCAGGGCCGACCAGCAGGCCCGCCAGCGCGATATGATCGTCGCAGCGGACCGCGGACAGCCTGACCCGCCGAGCATCGCCGCGCACGACCGACTGCACGATCTCCTCGCTCGACCGCGGGCCGTGGAGGCGCAGCGACAGCAGGTTCATCGTGCCGCCCGGCAGGACCAGCACCGCTCCGCTCCACCCCTTGAGCGCATCGACCAGCGCGTTGATCGTGCCGTCGCCCGCGAACACCGCGATCAATGTCAGCCCGGCCGCGTCCAGTTCTGCGGGCGTAGGCAGGCTTTCCTTGGGGAACGCGATGCGCCGCGTCAGGCACAGCCCGGCGCTCTGGCAATGGTGAGACAGCGCCTCTAGCGCGTCGTCGTCGTTGCTTCCGCTGGACGGATTGGCGACCAGCCAGACATCTTGTGTATCTATCATGCCTTCTAATCGCGGGAACGACCCTGCCGGTTCCCGGCTGGCCCGCTTCCGTGCTGCCGGCATCACACGCGGCGCGTGATGATCAGCCACGCGGCCAGCGCATTGGCGATCGTATAGCCCAGATAGGCAAGTGCCGCCCCCGTCCCGCCTGATCCGTCGCTGTTGTACGAAATCAGCATCGCGGCGGTCAGCAGCAGATATTCGACAACCAGCCCGAAGCGCCCGCCCAGCATGTGCACGAACCACGGCATCTGGCCCAGCAGCGGGTGGCCGCTTTCCAGCACCGCCTTGTGCAGCGTGAAATTGCCGACACCCAGCAGGAAGAGAAGGAACAGGGCCACGTGCGACGCTTAACGCGAGGTCTTCGGCAAGGGAAGCGAGCTTGAGACTCGTGTCAATCCGGCTTTGCGAATCTTCCGCGCTGTCATGCCTCCGTAAAACTTCATGTCGTTCGCCGGTCGCCATGTGCCGTTCGTGGCGGCCAAATGCCATTGGCAGACCCCTCGCGCCGCTTGGCAGAGCGATTGCGGCAGGACGCGCAAAGCACCGCTACCAATAATGACGAGGCACCGGAGAGCACCGGAGAGCCGCAGTAGAGAAGGAGAGACCCATGAAGAAGCTGATGATCATGGCTGCACTGCCGGTTCTCGCCATGGCCGCCCCGCAGGCTGCAATGGCCGAGACATCGAAGAGCGCCGAAGTGTCCTATGCAGGACTCGATCTGACCACCGAAGCCGGTCAGAAGGAATTCAAGAGCCGCATCGCGCGCGCCGTGAACAAGGTGTGCACCGACAGCCAGGGCGTGCGCGGCGCTGTCGAAGCCAGCAAGCGTTCGGCCTGCAAGAAATCCGCGATGCGGCACAGCGAACAGCAATACGCCGCTGTAGTGAGCCAAGCCCGATACGGCGGCTGATCCCGAGCCGTCTGTAAATAGCCGGTCCGGACCAGTCCCCCGGGCCGGCTATGCCTTCCGCCCAGGGCGGACAAGAAATGACTTTTCCCCTGGGCCGGCCATAGTGCCGGCCACTTTTTTGGTTGCAGCGGGAAGACCGGCGATACTGGCCTCAGCGGCCCGCCATCGCCTTGACCGATTTCAGATAGGTGCGCCCGATCCGCACCGGGTCCTTGCCGCCCAGTTCTGCAGACCACACGCCGAGACCGTCATGGCGCAGCCCGGTGATCGTATCGCGCCGCAATATGGTCGAACGGTGCACGCGGATGAACTTTTCGGGATCCAGCCGCTGTTCGAGCGAGGTGATCGTCTCGAGCAGCAAATGGCTGCCGCCGGGAACGTGCAGGCGCACATAGTCGCGCTCGGCATCGATGCGGCTGACTTCCTCGGCACCGACGCGCAGCAGTTCCGAACGATGCGGCACCCAGAATTCCGAAATCCACGCCGCCTTGCCTTCCTCGCGACCTGAGGCCGTTCCGTTGCCGCGCCGGGCCAGCGCGCGGCCGATGGCGCGCTCCAGCCGGTCCTGCGCGACCGGTTTCAGCACATAGTCAACCGCATCAAGGTCGAACGCCTCGACCGCGAAGCTGTCATGCGCGGTGACGAACACCACCGCGGGCCGCTCGGCGGGATCCGCGACGACATCGGCGATGCGCCGCGCGACCGACAAGCCGTCGGCTTCGGGCATCGTCATGTCCAGCAGCACCAGTTCAGGCCTGAGCGCGTCGATCATGCGCAGCGCCGCCGCCCCGTCGCCCGCCGTCCCGACGATGCGCAGGCAGTCTAGCCGCGAGCAGATCACCTGCATGCGCTCGACCGCCAGCGGCTCGTCGTCGACGATCAACGTTGACAGGACCTGTGCGTCGCGCGACCCCTCGGCCATTGCTATTCCCCCCGCGTGTTGCGTTCCAGCGGCATGCGGATGACGGTGCGCCAGCCATTACCGGTATCCCCGCTGACGACCGACACATCCTTACCGAAGCGGGTCTCGAGCCGGCTGCGGACATTGGCCAGCCCGATGCCGAACCCGTTCCTGCCATCGCCGGGCGATCCCGCGTTCCCTGACGAATCGGCGGCCACGCGCTTGTCCTTTGCTGGCGAACCGGGGCCGTTATCGGCCACCGTCAGCACCAGCCGGCCGTATTCCTCGACCGCCGCGATGAAGATCGTCACGGTCCGGCTGACCGGGGCAACCGCATATTTGACCGAATTCTCGATCAGCGGCTGCAGGATCATGCCCGGCACGCGCGCGCTTTCCAGCTCTTTCGGCACCTCGATCACGATGCGCAGCCGGTCGGGAAAGCGCACCGATTCGATCTGCAGATAGGTACGCTGCAGCTCGATCTCTTCCGCCAGGGGCACATCGCCCACCGGATCGCCGGTCAACGAACGGCGGTAAAAGGTGCTGATCGTCTGGATCATCGCCTCGGCTTGTTCGTTGCGGCCCACCATGACCAGCGCGGACAGCGAATTGAGCGTGTTGAACAGGAAATGCGGATTGACCTGGTAACGCAGCGATTTCAGCTCCGCCGCCTTGGCCGCCCTCTTGTATTCGCCTTCGCGCCGTTCGGCGGCGCGGGCGTGTTCGGCCTGCGTCATCGCGAAATACAGCGCCGCCCATGCCAGCAAGAGGAAATAGCGCCCCAGCGCGATATCGGTCAGCTGCACCCACATCATGTCGCGCTGCATGTCGCGGTCTATGACGATGGGCTCGCCTTCCCTGCCCCCCTCGCGGCCCGCACGCTCCATCGCCTTCTTCACTTCACGGGGCAGCTCCGGATCAAGATCGTCAAGATTGGTCGGCATCTGGGGCACATCGACCAGAATATTGCCGGTCTGGTCGCGCCGGACCGTCACCCCCTGCTCCTGGTTCAGGCGATAGATCGCGCGCTCCTCGATCTCGCGGAACACCTCGGTATTGATGACCGCCAGCAGCAGCGAGGCAGGTAGCGCGGCCACGAAGGCCACGCCGAAACGCACCCACAGGTTGTGGTGGTCGAACCCGCGCAGCAGCAGCCACAGCAGCACCGTCACTGCCAGGCTGGCGACGATCACCACCAGCCGCAGCGCCATCAGCTCCTGCTGGAATTCGAAGCCGATCAGATAGCTGCGCGCGGTGGCCAGGACATAATAGCATGCCCAGAACGCGACCATCGACAGCAGCACGTTGACCAGCTTTACGCGCGGCGCATCCTCTTCCAGTCGGTCATGGTCCGTGTCCTGCATCGATCGCAACATAGGACGGGCCGGTCAGCCGCGCCATAGCGGGCAAGTCGCCGGTCGAAGATGATCGGCGCTTGGTCGAAGATGGGTGTGTCAGTGGGGCAAAATTGCGCCCTTTGGACACGAACCCGTGCAGGGATGACCGCCCCGCCGCCAATTAACCCGTCGGCAGCAATTGTTCCTTTGCGATCCTGTCGCGCCAGACCAGCGGAGCCAGCGTATGGACATTATTGCCCTCGCTATCGACCGCGACGGTCACGGGCATGTCCTCGACCCGGAATTCGTAGATCGCTTCCATCCCAAGATCTTCGAACGCGACGACCTTGGCTTCCTTGATCGCTCGCGATACCAGATAGGCCGCGCCGCCGACCGCCATCAGATAGGCGACCTTGTGTCTGGCGATCACCTCGGTCGCGCCCTGCCCGCGTTCGGCCTTGCCGATCATCGCGATCAGGCCAAGGTCGAGCATCATGTCGGTGAACTTGTCCATGCGCGTCGCGGTGGTCGGGCCTGCGGGGCCCACGACCTCGCCCAGTATCGGGTCGACCGGACCGACGTAATAGATCGCGCGGTTCCTGAAATCGACGGGCAGTTCCTCGCCCTTGGCCAGCATGTCTTGGATCCGCTTGTGCGCTGCATCGCGGCCCGTCAGCATCGATCCCGACAGCAGCAGCCGGTCGCCGTTCTTCCAGCCCTGCACTTCCTCGCGGGTCAGATTGTCGAGGTCGACGCGTTTCGCTTCCTTCGACGGCTTCCAGCCAACGTCGGGCCATGCCGACAGGTCTGGTGCCGGGATGAAGGCCGGTCCGCTGCCGTCCAGCGTCAGATGCGCGTGGCGCGTCGCGGCGCAGTTCGGAATCATCGCAACCGGCTTGTTCGCCGCGTGGCACGGCCAGTCGAAGATCTTGACATCCAGCACGGTCGCCAGTCCGCCCAGGCCCTGCGCGCCCACGCCCATCGCATTGACCTTGTCGAAGATCTCGATCCGCAGGCGCTCGATATCGTTCTGGGGCCCGCGCGCCTTCAGTTGGCCCATGTCGATCGGGTCCATCAGGCTCTTCTTCGCCAGATTGACGCAATGCTCGGCAGTGCCGCCGATGCCGATGCCCAGCATGCCGGGCGGGCACCAGCCCGCGCCCATCTGGGGGATCATCTCCAGCACCCAGTCGACGATATTGTCGCTGGGGTTCATCATCTTGAACTTCGACTTGGCCTCGCTGCCGCCGCCCTTGGCCGCGACGTCGATCGACACCGTATTGCCCGGCACCATCTCGACATCCAGCACGCAGGGCGTGTTGTCCTTGGTGTTGCGGCGGGTGAACGCCGGATCGGCCAGGACCGAGGCGCGCAGCTTGTTGTCGGGGTTGTTATAGCCGCGCCGCACGCCTTCATCGACGACGTCCTGCAAAGACTTGTCGGAATTGAGGCGGCAGTTCTGGCCCCATTTCAGGAACACGTTGACGATTCCGGTGTCCTGGCAGATCGGGCGATGCCCCTCGGCGCACATCCGGGAATTGGTCAGGATCTGCGCGATCGCGTCCTTCGCGGCAGGGTTCATCTCGGCCTCATAGGCCTCGCCCAGCGCCTTGATGTAGTCCATCGGGTGGTAGAAGCTGATGTATTGCAGCGCATCGGCGATGCTTTCGACCAGATGTTCTTCCTCGATCACCACCATATCGGACATTCGCAAATATTCCTGTTCCAGAACCACAAGATCTGCGCGTCCTGTACGGCCAAGGTGCCCTTCTGCCAAGGTGCCGCGGGCCCGCAGCGCGCCTCTTGGCGATCATGCCGCAATGCACTAGAGCAGCGCCGTTGGCGCAGGCAGCTGCCGGGACAGGTCCCGGTGAGGCGGTCCATCGCGCCGCGAACCGTCCCCAACCGGCCCGCATTTCGGGCGCGATCCGCGTGAGAGAGTTTCCCATGGCCAGTGCCGCGACCCCCCAGCCCGACCATACGCCCGCAAGCGACCAGAATGTCGCCATCGCGCGCAAGGCGATGATCGACAGCCAGCTGCGCCCCAGCGGGATCAGCGATGCCAGGATACTGGCCGCGATGGCCAGCGCCCCGCGCGAACAATATGTCGCCGCCGACCAGCGCTCCATCGCCTATATGGACCGTTCGGTGCCGCTGGGCGAAGGCCGGTCGCTGACCGCCCCCTTCGCGCAGGCGATGCTGCTGCAGACCGCGCGCCCGGTCGAAACGGACAAGGCGCTGCTGATCGGCGGGGCGACCGGCTATCTGGCCGCGCTGCTGGCGCCGATGGTGGCCACGCTCGACGTGGTGGAGCCCGCGACCCGGCTGGCCAGCATCGCTGGCAGCAAGGCGGGCGACTGGCACGACGGCCCGCTGGACCAGGGCCATCCCCGCAACGGGCCCTATGACCTGATCGTGATCGATGGCGCGGTCGAGAAGCTGCCCCCCGCGATCGGCAGCCAGCTTGCCGCCGGCGGGCGGCTGGTGACCGGCGTGGTCGAGCGCGGGGTGACCCGTATCGCCATCGGCCGCAAGGCCGGGACGGCAGCCGACGCGCCCGTCGCGCTGCAGACGCTGGCCGAAACGGGCATGCCCGTGCTGGCGGAATTCAAGGAAGAGAAAGGCTGGAGTTTCTGATGCCACCAGGGGGAGGGGTCGAGTTGTTGAGGCGTGCGCTGCTTGCCTGCGCCGCGGGCGCATTGATCGTGTCGCCCGCGCAGGCCGATACGCTGCGCGGCGCATTGGCCAATGCCTATAACAGCAATCCCACCCTGCTGGCCGCCCGCTACGATCTTCGCGCGATCGACGAGAATGTGCCGATCCAGAAGGCGGCCGGCCTGCCCGACATCGGCGCGCAGGGCCAGTATGCGGAAACCCTGAAGCAAAGCGAGAACTCGTTCTCCGCCCCCGACCGAGTGTTCGGCGCCAATGTGGAACTGAACGTGCCGGTCTATTCCGGCGGCGCGGTGAAGTATTCGATCAAGGCGGCCAAGCAGCGCGTGCAGGCCGGGCGCGCCGAACTGCGCGCGACCGAGGCTTCGATCTTCAGCCAGGTCGTCGCAGCCTATATGGACGTGATCCGTGACGAGGCGGTCGTCCGCCTGAACCGCCAGAACGTCGCGGCGCTGAGCGTCAACCTGGAAGCGACCAGCGACCGGTTCGAGATCGGCGACCTGACCCGCACCGATGTCGCGCAATCCGAATCGCGGCTTGCCATTGCGCGCAGCGACCTGACGACGGCGCAGGCCAATCTGATCGGCAGCCGCGAACGCTATGTGCAACTGGTCGGCGTGGTGCCCGATTCGCTCGAGGCGCCGCCCCCGCTGCCGGGCCTGCCCGAAGAGCCGCAGACCGCCGTGGCCGTCGCGCTCGACCGGAACCCCGACCTGATCGCGGCGCGCGAACGCAGCGAAGCGGCGCGCTATGACATCGAGGTTGCCGGATCGCGCCGCCTGCCGCGCGTGTCGGTATTCACTGGCGGCGACTACACCGATTATCTCGGCACGCTTGGCAATGGCATCATCGGCGCCGATTTCGCGCAGCGGGAAACCTCGGCGCAGGCCGGCGCGCGCATCAGCATCCCGATTTTCCAGGGCGGGCTTCCGGCGGCGCAGGAACGCCAGGCGCAGGCGCAGGCCGCGTCCACCTTCGAAACCCAGATCGCCATCGAGCGCGACGTGATCGCCCAGGTGCGCAGCGCCTTTACCGCGTGGCAGGCCTCGATCCTGGTGATCGATTCGACTACCTCCGCCGTGTCCGCGGCGCAGCTCAGCCTTGAAGGCGTGCGGGCGGAAAACTCGGTCGGCAATCGCACCGTGCTCGACATACTCGACGCCGAGCAGGAGCTGCTGATCGCCGAGGTGCAATTGGTGACCGCGCGGCGCAATGCCTATGTCGCGGGCTTCTCGCTGCTGGCGGCGATGGGCCTGGCCGAGGCGAACGACCTCAACCTCGATGTCGGCGGTCCGCTCTATGACCCGGCGATCTATTACGAATCGGTCGACGATTCGATCTTCGACTGGCGTTTCGAACCGGATCCTGTGGCTGGGGCGACGCGCACCGTTGACACGCCCGCGCAAGACGCGACAATCCCCGGCGAATAGCGGCACGGGGATCAGGACATGGCGCAGAAGGACGGCGAGGCTTCGGTCGAGGACATATTACGCTCGATCAAGCAGGTAATTTCGCGCGAAGACGGGCCTCGGCGCTCGGCGGACACGTTCGCCCGCGATGCCGCGCGCGAGAATGGCCAGCCGGTGCCCGAGCGGCCCGCCAGCTTCTCGCCCTATAATTTCACGCGCCCCTCGCCCTTTGGCGCGCGCCCGGCAGAGCCTGCGCCCCCCGCCCAGCCTGCGGAGGACGAGATTGCCGACGACGGGCGCGCCGACGTGTTCGACCTGCGCAGCCTCGACAGCGATGCGTTCGAGATGGACGAGCCCGAGGAGCGCGAGGCGGAAGCGCGCAATTCCGGCGAACCGGACATCGACTCCCATTGGGAGCACGGCGATCCCGTCCAATGGGCAGGCCGCGAGCACGCCGGGGAGCATGATCACGGCGCTCCGCAGGACCCGCAATACGAATACGAAGAGGGGTACGACTATCCGGAGGAATCGGACGTTCCCGGGGTCGAGGAACCGCTCGAACTGATCGAACCCGCTCCTGAACCGTCGGCAGAAGCGCAGCCCCGGCAGGTATCCGCGCCCGCAACCGAACCGGATCCGCACCCCCAGCCTGCCCCCCAACGCAGCGCGGGCACGACCGAGGGGCTGATCGCGGGCGCTGCCGCCGATGCGCTGCGCGATCGTTTCTCGGCCCTGCAGCAGGCTGCCAACAAGCCCGCCGCGCCGCCCCCCGCGGGCAATCCGATGGAAGACATGGTGCGCGACATGCTGCGCCCGATGCTGAAGCAATGGCTGGACGACAACATGCCCGCCATGGTCGAGACAATCGTCGAGCGCGAGATTGCCCGCATCACGGGACGCCTCTGATCCGCGGGAGGACGCCGCCGCTGCGCCGGTGGCCGTTCGCCCGCATGTCGCCTTGCCGCAGGCCGCCGCCACGCTGACCGCGATCGGCGGCGGCGCGCCGTTCACGCGCCACATCTTCCTTTGCGCCGACCAGACGAAGGCCAAGTGCTGCCCGCTGACGACGGGGCTGGAAAGCTGGGATTACCTGAAGAAGCGGCTTGCCGAACTGGGGCTGGACCGCAAGGGCGGCATCATGCGAAGCAAGGCCAATTGCCTGCGCGTCTGTGTCGCCGGCCCGCTGGCGGTCGTCTATCCCGAGGGGGTCTGGTACTGGGGCTGCAAGCCCCCGGTGCTGGAACGGATCATTCAGGAACACCTGATCGGCGGCACGCCTGTCGAGGAGCACCGCCTGTATCCCGCCGAACAGGTCGCGCCCTAGCGGTCCTCCCAGGCGTCCTTCGCCTCATCCCCCAGGCGGTCGTCGATCGATTCGTCGTGTCCGGTGCCGTTGGACAGAAACACCAGCCCCATCAGCGCCGCGACCAGCATCATCATGAAACCGATGCCCAGGCCCCATGCGATGTAGAAATGGATCGACAGCAGGCCGTTCTCGTAAGTCAGCCATGCCAGCACGATCCCGATGGTCGTCAGGGTCAGCGCCAGCATGCCCTTCATCATCCGCTTGTACCGTCCCCAAGCAAAGGCGGCATTGTCGGGATCGTCGAGCGGGGAACGTCGAGTCATGCCATGCTAGATGGCGATTACGCTGCGCACTGGCAAGCAAAGACGAACAGTGGCATCATGCGCGCGTCGGATCGGCCTTTCGCAACATCAGCGGGGCGTTCAGATCTCGCGCGAACCGGCCGGTCCCCATGTTGAACGGGGAAGGCAAGCCTATGAATATCGCACAGATCATCGCCCATCGTGACGCAGGGGTCGTTACCTGCCGCGCGGATCATTCGGTCGCCGAAGCGGTTGCCCTGCTGCGGGCGCACCAGATCGGCGCCATGCCAGTGGTCGACGAAACCGGCGCGGTGCAGGGAATCTTCTCGGAACGCGACGTGATCCGCTGCCTCGACGAGCTGGGCGCAGATGCGCTTTCCGCCCCGGTCAGCGACGCCATGACCTCGCCGCCGGTAACCGCCTCGCCGCAGATGTCCGAACCGGAAGCGCTGGGACTGATGACCATGCGCCGGATCCGCCACCTGCCGGTGGTGGAAAACGGACGCATGATCGATTTCGTGTCGATCGGCGATCTGGTGAAGGCGCATATCGACCAGATCGAGCAGGAGGCCAGCGAGATGCGCAACTATATCCGCAGCGCATGACGCCGCGCCGACCCGCCAGCCCCGCGCATGCCTTGCCGCGCGGGGCCGCGCGCCCTATCTGATGGCCATGGAACAACAATCGGCCCCGCCCATCCAGCTCAGCACGAACGCAGCCCTGCGCGTCGCCACGATCGCGCGCAAGCAGGGCAAGCCCGCGATCCTGCGGCTGGTGGTGGAAGGGGGCGGCTGTTCGGGCTTCCAGTACCGCTTCGGCCTGACCGAGGCTGTGGAAAGCGATGACGTCACCGCCGAAACCGATGGCGTGACGCTGGCAGTGGACGAGGTCAGCCTCGATCTCGTGCGGGGCAGCATCGTGGATTACGTCGAATCGCTGGGCGGATCGGCGTTCAAGGTCGAAAATCCCAATGCCGCGGCGGGTTGCGGCTGCGGTTCCAGCTTCGCCGTCTGATCCACGCCGCCAGATGAAGATCGCCAGCTTCAACATCAACGGCGTCAAGGCGCGCCTGCCCCGCCTGCTCGAATGGCTGGAGGAAACACGGCCTGACATCGCCTGCCTGCAGGAGATCAAGTCGAGCGACGACACCTTTCCCGCGCATGAGTTCGAGGGCACCGGCTATACGCCGATCTGGCACGGGCAGAAGGGCTTCAACGGCGTCGCCATCCTGTCACGCGGGGACGAGCCTGCGACCGAGGTGCTGCGCGGCCTGCCCGGCGATGACGAGGATACGCATTCCCGCTATCTGGAAGCCGATTACAAGGGCGTGCGCGTCGTGTGCATCTATCTGCCCAACGGCAATCCGGTTCCGGGGCCCAAGTTCGACTACAAGCTGGCGTGGATGCAGCGACTTCGCACCCGCATGACGCAATTGCGCGCGGACGAGATCCCCAGCATCGTCATCGGCGACTATAATGTCATTCCCGAGGACAAGGATGTCTGGTCGCCAAAGGCGATGGCGGGCGACGCGCTGATGCAGCCCGAATCGCGCGATGCCTGGTTCCGCCTGATCGGCGACGGCTGGACCGATGCGCTGGACCTGCACCACCCGCGCGGGGGCATCTGGACCTTCTGGGACTATCAGGCGGGCGCCTGGCAGCGCGACCACGGCTTTCGCATCGATCACGCACTGCTGTCGCCCGAACTGGCCGACCGGCTGGTCGCCAGCGGCGTCGACAAGGCGCACCGCGGGCGCGAAAAGGCCAGCGACCACGCCCCGGTCTGGGTCGAATTGCGCGACTGATCTTCGGCCGGTTCGGGGGGCTGGGCCGGCGCGGGAGAACCGATCGCGCCGGCGCGCGGTCAGCGATAGAATATGTGATTGTCGATCTGCGCCAGCCGGGTCATCTTCCGGTTCCAGCGCGGGTTGACGTAGTCGGCGTGGAAATACAGCGCGCCCTCGGCCACGCTCTGCCAGCCGTTCTGGTCCGCGATCATCGCCAGCTTCTTGGCGCGCTGCCACGCGCGGCTGGCCTTGTTGATCGCGGGCATCGAATTGCCGCGCACGAAGCTGAACTGGTGCCGCTGATAGACGACGCCGCAATAGCTCGACGGGAACTGGGGCGATGCGGCGCGGGCCACGATGACGCGCGCGACGGCCAGCTGGCCATCCAGCGGCTCACCCTTGGATTCGTGATAGATCGCGCCGGCCAGGCAATTGAGGTTCTGGTCCAGGCTCGACGGAGTCGGAAGGCCCGACAGGTAATCGCCAAGGTTCGATGCCATGGGCACCGCGTTCTGGCTTTCCGCCTCGGGCGTTTCGGGGATCGACTGCACGACCGGCTGCGATACGAAACCGCCTGCCGCCGACTTGTCATCCCGCTGGGTGGTGACGGATTCCGCCACGTTGTCTATGGCGTCCACGGGCATGTAGTCGCCCATTTCCGCATGTGCGCGGGTGCCCTCGAAACCGAACAGGGCGATGCCCGCCATGACAGCCAGCGACAGCGCGCTGGCGCCTTTAACCTTACGGCCCATCAATAAATCGATCGAATGCGGTGAACGCACCTGTCGCAAAGTGTCCGCAGGCTGGCACCATGGGTGCCGGGAAATTCATGCCTTGCGGAACAGACCCTGCCGGTCGCCCCCCGTCTGCGCGCTTGCCCACCGATGCCGATCTGCACCCGATAGCTGCCTACGCCCGTCCGTTTACGAGGCGCTATCTGTGTTTGTGGCGAGAATGGGTCAACCCGCAGGTTCCCGATTACCCGATAAAGCGTTCTACCTGTGCGATTTCGAGATCGAGGATCCAGCAATCTGCGTCCTGATCGCCGCGCTTTTCCAGATAGGCGGAAAATTCGCGTTCGTTTTCAATCGGTTGTTCGCGCGTGCGGGTCCATTTGCGATTCCCGTCCAGATCCGGCATCCGCTCGTACAGACATAAACTGTCGCCGCGATGCCTTGCGGCTATCAGTATCGTGCCTGCATCGCGCTCTCCCTTGCGAAGTATTGTCGCGAAACCGCCGGCGTCGTTTACCGCCCTGACCAGTCCCGAAACCTCGATATGGGCAGGCAGGCGCGATTCCACTGCCTTATTTGCCCGATTCGCCGCTGCCCGGACCGCCGGCGCGATAGCCCGGCAGGCCCGAAAGCGGGATCTGCGATCGCATGAAGGTGCCGGTCGCGCGCCCTACCTCCTCACCCTCTTCGTCCAGCAGGCGCGATTCGGCGACCAGCACCCGCCGCCTGCCGCTGATCCAGCGGCCCTCGGCGCGGACCGGTCCGCCCTTGATCGGACGCAGGAACTGCATGTTGAAAGAGGTGGTGAGCAGGAAGCGGTCGCTGATCAGCGTATTGGCTGCATAGAACGCCGCATCGTCGAGCATCTTGAAATAGATCGTGCCATGCGCCGCGCCGGCGGCATGGAACATGCTGTCTTCGACGTCGAAGCGGATCGTGGCCGCGCCCTCGCGCTCGATCGTCAGGACCGAGCGGAAGGTGCCGTTGATCGGAGCGGAGGCGTAGAGCCGTTCGAGAGCGCGCCAGTGCAGCGACGCGCCATCGGCGGAGGGATCAGGCGGCATCCCGCTCGGACACATCGGCCAGCAGTGCATAGACCGCTTCGTCGCCCGGCGCCTCGACCAGCCGGTCGCGCATGCGGTCGTCGCGCATGGTGCGGCTGATCGCCGCCAGCGCATGCAGATGCATCGCGCCCGACTTTTCGGGCGAGAGCAGGCCGAACACCAGTTCGACCGGCATGCCGTCTGCGGAATCGAAGGATACGGGCGATGCCAGGCGCAGGAACACGCACACCGGCTGCGACAGCCGGTCCAGCCGCGCATGCGGGATCGCGGTGCCCCGGCCAAAGCCCGTGCTGCCCAGCTTCTCCCGCTCTTCCAGCGCCTCCAGCACGGAATCGCGGTCGAGCGCGTAAACCGAGGCGAAACGGTCCGCCAGCGCTTCGAGCACTCCCTGCTTGTCCGCCGCGTCGCAAGTCGCGACTGCCGCGGGATCGAGTACGAATAGCGATGTCATCGTTTCGTTTTCATCATGTCTGCGGCCCCCCAAGGGGGCCATCCCAGGTCCGAATGCCCGTATCGTGCCGGGCAAGAGCCTGCAAGGCAGGCCCATCGCGACGGGCGCGCCCTGCGGGCAGGATCCATTGCCCACCTCGGCGGGCGCACCCTGCGCCGATGGCTTCATCGCATGGAAGCCTTGGCAAATTGCTAAGAGCTGCCTGCAGAAGCATCATCGGCAAGGGGCCGGAGTTCTGTCCGGTCCGGGCGCGAAATCGGCCCGAAATCAGCTGGCCGCGGACGGTTCCACCCAGCCGATCGTCCCGTCAGAGCGGCGATAGACCATATTATGCCGGCCAGTGCCAGCATTTTTGAAGAACAATGCCGGGGTGTCGCGCAGGTCCAGCATCATCACCGCGTCCGACACCGAGGTTTCGGGAATATCGGTGCGCGTCTCGGCCACAATCGCGGGTGCATCGTCGCTGCCGTCGACTTCATCATCGGTATCCGCTTCTGTAACGGAAAAGACGGTATAGGCCGCACTTTCTTCGCGCAAAGCGTGATCCGCCTGCGAATGCCTGTCCTTGAGCCGGCGCTTGTAGCGGCGCAACTGCTTTTCGATCTTGGCGACGGCCTGGTCGACCGCCTGATGCGCGTCGCGCGCCTTGCCGTGACCCTTCAGGATCAGGCCCTGCATGACATGGGTGACGATGTCGGCGGTAAAGCTGTCATGCGGACCGCGCCCAAGCGTGACCTGCGATGAGATGGCGCGATTGAAATATTTGTCGACGATTCCCGTCAGCCGTTCCGCGGCATGTTCCTGAAGGGCTGCACCGGTTTCGACCTGGTGACCGGAAACGCGAATATCCATCGACTACTCCTTCGTCTTATTTCCGCCCCTTATCGTGGCGGGGGGCTTGCCGCCGTTCAGGGTCGCCGCTCACGCCCTCCTCGCCGGAGGCTGGGCGACGCCCATATCCCAGATGGGGTCGGTCAGCGTCGCTATAAAGGCCGAATGTGCCGCCAATTCGGCATCGCTGGCAAAATGCGGGCGCGGTTCGCGATAAGGCCGGTCGACCCGCACCGCAGCTGCGGTGGTCCGCTGCGCGGGCGCGGCCATCTCGGCCGCCAGTTCCAGCCCGATCTGCCGCCCGCCGGTCAGCTCGACATACAGCTGCGCCAGAAGTTCCGCGTCGAGCAGCGCGCCATGCCGGGTGCGGTGCGACCGGTCGATGCCGTAACGCGTGCACAAGGCGTCCAGCGAAAGCTTCGCCCCCGGATGCCTGCGCCGGGCGATCGCGACCGTGTCGACCATGCGCGTCATGCACACCGCGGTCCGCTGGCAAAATTCCAGCTCGGTATTCAGGAAGCCGAAGTCGAAGCCCGCATTATGCGCGACCAGCGGGGAATCGCCGATGAACTCCAGCAGTTCGTCCACCCGCTCGTGAAAGCGGTGCTTGTCGGCCAGAAAGGCTTCGGACAGGCCGTGCACGGCCTCCGCCTCGGCCGGCATCGACCGGTCGGGATTGAAATAGGCGTGGAACACGTTTCCCGTGGCCACGCGGTTTATCATTTCGATGCAGCCGATCTCGACAAGGCGGTCGCCGTTACGCGGGTCGAGTCCGGTCGTCTCGGTATCGAAGACAATCTCGCGCATGGTGATTTTATGCGCCGCCCCGCCGCGAGAGGCAAGCATAACCGGCACGCGGAACGAAGCTTCGTGGCAGCGCATTTCAGCACCATGTCGGTTGCCCGTTTCCCAATGCGCCTCCCCCATGCGTGACTTCGGCTGGATCCGCGCCGAACCGCACGGCATCCATGTCGTGCCCTGCAATGCGTGGATCGATCCGGCAAAACCGGTCGAGCGCGCCCTCATCACCCACGGCCACGCCGACCACGCGCGTGGCGGTCACGGCGAGGTATTCGCCACCCCCGAGACGCTGGCGATCATGGGGCTGCGCTATAATACCGGCGAGGAGGGCGTAGGCGTGCCCCTGCGCGAGCCCCTGGATCTGGGTTGCGGCGTGACAGCAAGCTGGCACCCGGCGGGCCATGTGCTGGGCAGCGCGCAGATCCTGCTGGAACATGCCGGGGAACGCGTCGTCGTGACCGGGGACTACAAGCGCCGCCCCGATCCGACCTGCCCGCCCTTCGAGGTGGTCCCCTGCGACATCTTCATCACCGAGGCGACCTTTGGCCTGCCCGTCTTCCGCCACCCGCCGATCGAGGAGGAGATCGCCAAGCTGACCAATGCGCTTGCCGCCGCGCCCGATCGCTGCGTCGCGGTCGGCGCCTATGCATTGGGCAAGGCGCAGCGGGTGATCGCCGAACTGCGGCGGCTGGGGCACCACGATCCGATCTATCTTCACGGCGCGCTGGAAAAGATGTGTGCGCTTTACGAAGAACACGGCATTTCGCTTGGCGAACTGCGCCCCGCGACCGGCGCCGCCAAGGACGAGATGCGCGGACACGTCGTCGTCTGCCCGCCCTCCGCGCTCAACGATCGGTGGAGCCGGCGCCTGCCCGATCCGATCACCGCGATGGCCTCGGGTTGGATGCGCGTTCGCCAGCGCGCGCGGCAGCGCAATGTCGAACTGCCGCTGATCATCTCGGACCATGCCGACTGGGACGAGCTGACCGCCACGATCCAGGAAGTCGACCCGCAGGAAAGCTGGATCACCCATGGGCGCGAGGAAGCGCTGCTGCGCTGGTGCCAGCTCCACCAGCGCCGCGCCCGCGCGCTGGCCCTGATTGGATACGAGGACGAAGATGACTAGGGGGGACGACTGATGCAGGCCTTTGCAGCCCTCCTCGACCGGCTGACCTATACCAATTCGCGCAATCGCAAGCTCGAGCTGATTGCCGATTACCTGCGCGTCACGCCCGACCCGGATCGCGGCTGGGCCCTGGCCGCGCTGACCGGAGAGCTCGACTTTACTGCGGTCAAGTCCAGCATCATCCGCAACCTGCTGACCGAACGCGTCGATCCGGTGCTCTATACGCTGTCGCGCGATTACGTCGGCGACACCGCCGAAACCGCCAGCCTGCTGTGGCCCGAACCGCTGGGCGAACAGCCGCCAGAACCATCGCTGGACGAGACGGTGGCGCTGCTGCGCGGCATGACGCGCGCCAATGTCGCTATGGAACTACCCCGCCTGCTCGACCGGCTGGACGCGAACGGACGCTATGCGCTGATCAAGCTGGCGACCGGCGCGATGCGGATCGGCGTGTCGGCGCGGCTGGCCAAGACGGCCTTCGCGCAGGCGTTCGAGGTAGATGTCGAGGATGTCGAGGAATATTGGCACGGCGTCGATGCGCCCTACGAACCGCTGTTCGACTGGGCCGCGAAGGGCGCCGATCCGCCGCGCCTCGACCTTGTCCCGCTGTTCCGCCCCTTCATGCTCGCCCACCCGCTGGAAGAGCGCGAGGTCGATCTGTCGGACTATGCCGCCGAATGGAAATGGGACGGCATTCGCGTGCAGATCGTCCACACGGCGGGCAAGACCCGCGTCTATTCGCGTTCGGGCGACGACATATCGGACACTTTTCCCGAAATGGCCGAAGCGCTGCCCTTTCCTGCGGTGCTGGACGGCGAATTGCTGGTGCTCGGCAGCCATCAGGGCGGAGAGGAAGGCGGCGCAGCCAGCTTCAACGCGCTGCAGCAGCGGCTGGGCCGCAAGACCGTGTCGAAGAAGATGCTGCGCGACTATCCCGCCTTCGTGCGCCTGTATGACGCGCTGCTGATCGATGGAGAGGATCTGCGCGAACGACCGTGGAGCGCGCGAAGGCTTGCGCTGGAATCGCTTATGGAACGGCTTGATGATGGCAGATTCGACCTGTCATCGCTGATTTCGGCGCAGGATTTCACTACGCTTTCCGATCTGCGTGAGAAGGCGCGCGACTCCGCGATCGAGGGCATCATGCTCAAGAAACGCGATTCGCCGTATGTGGCGGGCCGTCGGTCGGGCCTGTGGTACAAGTGGAAGCGTGACCCGCTGCTGATAGATTGCGTGCTGATGTATGCCCAGCGCGGCAGCGGCAAAAGGTCCAGTTTCTACTCAGATTTCACCTTCGGCTGCTGGGACGGCGATCCGGATCAGGGCGCCGAGCTGCTGCCGGTCGGCAAGGCCTATTTCGGCTTCACCGACGAGGAACTGAAATTTCTCGACCGCCATGTCCGGCAGAACACGGTGAAACGCTTTGGCCCGGTGCGCGAGACGGACAAGTCGCTGGTCTTGGAAATCGCCTTCGATTCGGTCCACGCCAGCAAGCGGCACAAATCGGGTCTAGCCATGCGTTTCCCGCGCATCCACCGCATCCGCCGCGACAAGCCGGCGCACGAAGCCGACCGGATCGCGGCGCTGCAGGTCATGGTCAAGGACTAGGCGCGAACGGTCAGGCCGTCAGCGCCATCTCGCGGGCCAGCAGGTCGCGCGCCAGGCGCGAGGCGATACGCTCGGCAGCCTGCCCGTCGCCGAAGACATGGCTGGGTCCGGGCGCGGGCCGGGCAAGCGCGGCCTGCGCCTCGTCCAGCAGCAGCGCGGGATCGGCGCCGACCAGCCGCGCGGTGCCGGTCATCACCGCCTCGGGCCGTTCGGTCTCGCTGCGCAGCACCAGCAGCGACCGACCCAGCGCGGTCGCCTCCTCCTGCACTCCGCCGCTGTCGGACACGATCAGCCGCGACGCGCGCATCAGCCGCAGGAACGCGAAATAGCCCAGCGGCTCGACCACATGAATGCGCGGCACGCGGCCCAGCAGGTCGCGCAGCACCTCGTTCTCCGCCCGCGGGTGCAGCGGCATGACCAGCTCCACCTTCTCGCGCGCGACCAGGGCGCGCAGCCCCTCGGCGATGGCGCGCAGATCGCCTTCGGCCAATTCGCGGCGATGCACCGTCGCCAGCACGATCGGCCGCTTGCCCGCCCGCGCTAGCAGCGGCGCGATGTCCGCGCCCAGCGTATCGTCGGCATCGATCCGCCCCAGCGCCCAATAGAGCGCATCGATCACCGTATTGCCGACATGATCGACGAAAGGCTCGTCGATTCCTTCGGCGACCAATGCCTGCGCCGCGGCCCGCGTGGGCGCGAAATGCCAGTGCGCGATGCGCGAGACCATCCGGCGATAGCCTTCTTCGGGCCACGGCCTGCCGATATGGCCCGACCGCAGGCCCGCCTCGACATGGGCGACCGGGATCTGGCGATGAAAGGCGGCCATGGCTCCGGCCAGGGCAGTGGCGGTATCGCCCTGCACCACGACCGCGCGCGGGCGCTGCCTGTCCAGCGCGGCGCCGATACTGGTCGTCAGACCTGCCACAAGCGCGCCAATATCGGGTGCAACCGGGCGCATCAGTCGTTCGTCGGGGACGATCCCGGCGGCATCGAGGACGCCCTGCCCCAGTTCCTCGTGCTGACCGCTATGGCAGAAGCGCACCCGCATGCTGCCGGCATTCGCCAGCGCCTGCACCACGGGGACAAGCTTGATGATCTCCGGACGCGTTCCGGCAACGACGAGCACTGACAAGGATTGCGACCCTCTTGATATGGCGCCACCAGAACCCGATGCCGCTAAATCCTTGTTTCAACATATGTTTAAATATTCAACCCACAGCGTGTAATTATTCCGCAAGCGCTTGCAGGTGGCTGCGGGCATTCTCGACATAATGCTCCACGCCTTCGGCCATCCCAGCCAGCGCATCGTCGGGAAGTTCGCGCAGGAACCTGGCCGGACGCCCGACCCACAATTCGCGCGGGCCGATCCGCTTGTTCTCGGTCACCATGGCACCGGCCCCGACCATGCCCTGCTCGCCGATCACCACGCCGTTCATCACGATCGCGCCCAGCCCGACGAAGCCCGCGCGTTCGATGATGCAGCCGTGGATCATCGCCATGTGGCCGATCAGAACATCATCGCCGATGATGGTCGGCCAGCCATCGGGCTGCCCGGGCTTGGGACTGTCGCAATGGACGACGCTGCCGTCCTGTATGTTGGTCCGCGCACCGATGCGGATGGCGTTGACGTCGGCGCGAATGACGCAATTGTACCAGATGCTGGCATCGGGCCCGATCTCGACATCGCCGATGATCCGGCAGCCCGGCGCGACGAAGGCGCTGGGGTGGATGCGCGGCGTATGGCCGTTGATAGACACTATGGTGACATCGGGTCGGTTCATCGGTTTTCCTCCCATTGGCGGCGCGTGATCGACCAGACGGCGATGTTCTTGGCCCAGGCGGCGTCGCCCTCGGCCTCGAAGTCCAGATCCTTGCGCCGCTCCATTCCCAGCCGCAGCATCAGGCCCCAGCTTGGCGTGTTTTCCAGCACCGTCAGGGCGATCATGTACGGCGCCTCAAACCGTTCGAAGCCAGCGTGCATGGCCGCCGAAGCCGCTTCCTTCGCATAGCCTTGCCCCCAGGCATCCTGGCGAAAACGCCAGCCGATCTCCATGTCGCCCAAGGGTCCCGGCGACAGGTTCGCGCGCTTCAGGCCGCAGAAACCCAGTATCTCGCCCGGCAGATGCCCGCCGTCGTCCTTGCGCTCGACCACCCAGAAGGTGAAACCGAAGTCCCGGCGATAGGCATCCAGCCGCTCGATCATCCCGCCCGCGCGGGTATCGTCCAGAACGCCGCCCAGCCAGCGCATGACGTCCGGCGTGTTGGTATGCCGCAGGAACGGCTCACGGTCCGCCACGGTCCAGTCGCGCAGGATCAGCCGTTCGGTCTCCAGCCGGAACGGCGTATCGGCGTCGACGTTCATCCCAGCAATTTCGCCGCCAGCGGCGCGTGATAGGTCAGCACCCCGCTCGCCCCGGCGCGCTTGAAGGCGGTCAGCGTCTCGAGCACCAGCGCGTCGCGGTCGCCCGCGCCCGCCGCGGCGGCAGCCTCGATCATCGCGTATTCGCCGCTGACCTGATAGGCGAAGACGGGCACCTGGAACATCTCCTTCACCCGCCGCACGATGTCGAGATAGGGCAGGCCCGGCTTCACCATCACGCTGTCCGCGCCTTCGGCAAGGTCAAGCTCGACCTCGCGCAGCGCTTCCTCGGCATTGGCGGGGTCCATCTGATAGGTCTTCTTGTCGCCTTTCAGCAGGCCGCCCGATCCCACCGCATCGCGGAACGGGCCATAGAAGGCGCTGGCATATTTGGCGGCATAGGCCATCAGCTGGACATTGGCGTGGCCGGTTTCCTCCAGCCCTTCGCGAATGGCGGCGATGCGGCCGTCCATCATGTCGGAGGGCGCAACGATATCCGCGCCCGCACTGGCCTGGTTCAGCGCCTGCTGCACCAATGCGTCGACCGTTGCATCGTTCACGACATAGCCCGCTTCGTCCAGCAGGCCGTCCTGCCCGTGGCTGGTATAGGGATCGAGCGCAACGTCGGTCAGCACACCGATATCCTCGCCGCAGGCATCCTTGATCGCGCGGATCGCACGGCACATCAGATTGTCGGGATTATGCGCCTCGCTCCCGTCCTCGTCGCGCAGATGGCCGGGCGTGTTGGGGAACAGCGCAAGGCACGGGATGCCCAGCGCCACCGCTTCCTTCGCCCGGGCCGCGATTACGTCGACCGATCCGCGCGATACGCCGGGCAGCGATCCGATCTCCTCGGTCACGCCCTGCCCCTCGGTCACGAAAACGGGCCAGATCAGGTCGGCGGGCGTCAGCACCGTTTCGCGATAGAGCGCGCGGCTCCACGCGCTGGCACGGGTGCGGCGAAGGCGAAGATTGGGATAGCTGCTCATGGCGAATGCATCTGCCCGATGCGCGCTGCGTTGGAAAGAGGCGACCGGGTCAGCCCGGCGCGTTGGACAGCCGGTCGGCTTCGCGCTGCGGCTCGGCCGGAAGGGCGCTCGCTGGTACAAGCGGTTCCAGCGCCGCGCCGGGCTTCACCTTCTTCAGCTCGATCAGCTGGCTTCGGAACTGGCGCAGTTCCGCCGCCGAAAGCTGCTGGCGCACCACGAAATCGACCGAGGCCGGATTGATGGCCCGTCCGTTGCGATACATTTCGTAATGAAGATGCGGGCCGGTCGACAGCCCGGTCGATCCGACATAGCCGATCACCTGCCCGCGCTTCACCCGCTGGCCGCGATTGACCGCGATCCGGCTCATATGTGCATAGCCTGTGGCCAGCCCGCCCCCGTGATTCAACTTCACGAAATTGCCGAAGCCGCCGTTGCGGCCCGCCATGATGACCGTGCCATCGGTGACGGCAAAGATCGGCTGGCCCGAACGCGCCCGGAAGTCGAGGCCGTTGTGAGGCCGGCGGATCTTGAGGATCGGGTGGCGGCGCATGCCAAAGCCGGACCCCACCGCGCCATTGACCGGGCGGATCAGACCTTCGCGCAGTTCGCCCTGCCCGTTGGCGTCGTAGAAACGCCCGTCCTTGCCCCAGCGGAGCAATTGCGCGCGCGGCGATCCGCGCCGGTCGAGCCCGGCGTAAAGCACGTCGCCCACCTCGACCTCGCCCGTTTCGGCGCGCTTGTATGCGATGACCATGTCGAAATTGTCGCCCGCGCTGACTTCGCGGTTGATGTCCAGCGCATCGCCCAGCGCCTTCAGATATTGCTGCACCGACTTGGCCGGCGCGCCCGCCGCCCGCGCAGCGCGGTACAGGCCCGATCCGACAGTGCCGGTGATGCGCAGCGGCGTATCGTCGACGCGGATCACCCGGCGTTCCAGCGCCAGCGGTCCGCCTTCGCGCGCGACGGCCAGTTCCAGGTCGAGCCGGGCGCGGAAGGTCAGGTTCTCCAACGGGCGGGGCTGGCTGGGATTGGCGCGGCGGCCCAGGCGGATGTCGAAGCTGGTGCCGCCGCCGATCTGCTCCAGCGGAAGCGCGTTGCCGATCAGCTCCTCCACCCGCGCGGCGTCATTGCCGCTGACGCCCGCGCGGCGCAGCATGGCGGCCAGCGTATCCTCCTTGCCCAGCGTGGCGGTCAGTTCGACAACCGGGCGTTCGGGCGCATTGGCCAGCGGCAAGACCAGCCGCGAGGGGCCCATGCGCCGCCCGCTGTCGGCGCCGAGCGCAAGCGGGGTGATCATCTGGCTGCGATATTCGTCGCGCTCCTCGTCGCTCAGCCGCGCGGGCGCAGCGGCGTGCAGCGCGGAGAAATCCGGCCAGAACGCGAAGGCCACGATGATCAGCGAAACAAGCAGCCCAAGCGAGCGGAACCAGCGCGCGCTGCCGATGTCGGAACCGAGGTCCCCGACCCATTTCTCGGCCAGCGTCGTACCTGAAGGAACCTTGGGCGTCGGCGTTTCGGGCGGCCGGGTTTCGGCCCGGGCGGCACGCATCGCTCGCACCGCGCTTCTGCCATCGCTTGCTTCGGTCATAGACGTCCGGGCATCGTTCATACGGGCCATGTTCAGGGCGCAGGTTGCTGCGCGCCTTTCGTGTGAGCATCGATCCTGCCGCGCCGAAACTTAATCCACGCTCAAATTCGCGGAGGGATCGACGAACGGAGACGGACTTGCGGCAAACCGTTGTATTTGAACCCGATGGGGATTGCCGCCTGCCGATCCCTTGCGGGGGCGGGCGGGCGATGCCACATTCGGCAGGCGATGAGTTCGCCTTCCATCAAGGCCGTTCTGGGCCCCACCAATACCGGCAAGACCCATTTGGCGGTGGAACGGCTTTGCGCCCATTCCAGCGGCGCGATCGGCTTTCCCCTGCGGCTGCTGGCCCGCGAGGTCTATGACCGGGTGGTCGCGATCAAGGGCGCTCGGCACGTGGCACTGATCACCGGGGAAGAGCGGATCGATCCGCCCGGCGCGCGGTGGAAGCTGTGCACGATGGAAGCGATGGACCGCGACGCCGACCTCGCCTTCATCGCCATCGACGAGGCGCAGCTGGGCGCGGACCGCGAACGCGGCCATGTCTTCACCGAGCGCCTTCTGAATGCGCGCGGCCGCGAGGAGACGATGATCCTGGGCTCATCCTCGCTCACCCCGATGGTGCAGGCGCTGGAGCCCGAGGCCGAGATCGTCACCCGCCCGCGTTTTTCCACGCTCAGCCATGCCGGGCCGGTGAAGCTGTCGCGCCTGCCGCCGCGCAGCGCGGTCGTCGCCTTCTCGGCCGAGCAGGTCTATGCGGTCGCCGAAATGCTGCGCCGTTTCCGCGGCGGCGCCGCGGTCGTCATGGGCGCGCTTTCGCCGCAGACGCGCAACGCCCAGGTCGAGATGTTCCAGTCGGGCGAGGTCGATTATATCGTCGCCACCGACGCGATCGGCATGGGCCTCAACCTCGACGTCAACCATGTCGCCTTTGCCAGCCTGGCCAAGTTCGACGGCGAGCGGCGGCGCAGGCTGACCATCGCCGAAATGGCGCAGATCGCGGGCCGTGCCGGGCGCCACCAGACCGACGGCACCTTCGGCACTCTGGCCGGCGACGGCGACGCGGAATTTCGCGACGACGAGATCTTCGCGATCGAGAATCACAGCTTTCCCGCGCTTCAGCGGCTCTACTGGCGCGATGCGCGGCGGCGGCTGACCTCGCTCGACACGCTGATCGAGGATCTGGAGATGCCGCCCGATCATCCGGCGCTGGCGGCCGCGCCCGAGGCGATCGACCTGACCGTCGCGCGCATGCTGGCCTCGGAACCCAGGATCGCCGAAGCCGCCCGCGGCAAAGCGATGGTTGGGCGGTTCTGGGATGCCTGCTCTTTGCCCGATTTCCGCCAGCTGGGGGCCGAGCACCACGCCCGCTTCGTCGCGCGGCTGTGGCAGGAACTGTCCAGCGGCAGCGGCCATATCGCGCATGATTTCGCCGCCGCCCGCATTGCCGAGCTGGACCGCACCAGCGGCGATATCGGCACGCTGCAGGGCCGGATCGCGGCGATCCGCAGCTGGTCCTATATCGCGCAGCGACCCGACTGGCTGCTGCAGCGCGAGGAGATGGCGGAGCGCGCGCGCGGCGTCGAGCGCAAGCTGTCAGAAGCGCTCCACGCCCGGCTGACCGAGCGGTTCGTCAATCGCCGCACCGCCGTGCTGATGCGCAAGCTGGGCGCGGATGCCGGGTTGCTGCCGGTCACATTGGGCGAAGGCGATGCGGTATTGGTCGATGGCGAGGAGATCGGCCGGCTGGAGGGTTTCGCCTTCCAGGTCGATCCGCAGGCAAGGCTGGAGATGCGGCGCCTGTTGCTGGCGGCGGCGGAGAAGCATCTGCCCGCGCTGCTCGACAAGCGGGCCAGCGAGCTGCTGGCCGACACGGCGGAGAGCCGGAACCTGGCATGGAATGGCGCGAAACTGGCATGGAATGGTCACGATTTGGCGCAGCTGCGCCCCGACCGCGACATGCTCGAGCCGGTGATCGTGCTCGCACCCGGCCTTTCCCTGCTGAATCCGGCGCGCAGGGCCGGGATCGAGGCCGCGCTGGGCGATTGGCTGGCGAAGGAGCTTCGATTGCTCGACCCGCTGCGCAAGGTGGCCGAAGCGGCGAAGGACCTGGCGTCGGGTCCCGAGCTGCGCGCGCTGCTGATCCGGCTGGCCGAGCAGGGCGGGATCGCCGACCGCGATGCCTCGGGCCTTGTCGATCTGTCGCCGGAGCAGCGACAGATGATGCGCAGGCTGGGCGTGAAGATCGGCGCGCTCGATGTCTTCATGCCCGCGATGCTGCGCGCAAGGCCGCTTGACCATTGGGCCGCGCTGGCGAGGCTTTTCGGGCAGCAGGTCGCGCCCGTCGAACCGTCGATGGCGGCGGCCATGCCGGCGTCCAGGGGGCCGGTTCCGCTGGGTTACCGCAAGGCGGGGGACCGCTTCGTGCGGATCGACCTTGCCGAGCGGTTGCTGCATGCCGCGCATCAGCGCCGCAGCCGCTGGGCGGAGACGGGGCGCAAGCGGCACCGCAACCCGCCGCGTTTCGCGCTGGACCCGACCATGGCGCTGTCGATGGGCCTGACCACCGGCGCCTATGCCCATTTGCTGCGGCAGGCGGGCTTTACCGCCGACGCGCCCGCCAGCTGGCCCGAGGGCAAGTTCGGCCCGCCCACTCCGCCGCGCTGGCGGTGGCGGCCGCGCCGGGCCGACCCGGCGCAGCGCCCCGCATCCGGAGTGAAACCCGGAACGAAATCGGGGCCGAGGACCGGAAAGGGCGACCGCGGCGGCAGGCCCGCGCGCCCGGCCCCGCGCCCGGTGCCCGGCAATCCGTTCGGCGATCTGGCGGAACTGCTTTCGTGACGAGCCAGCCGGTCGCGCCCGCTGTTGCCTCGCTGCGGATCGACCGGCTCTTGTGGATGCTGCGGCTTGCGGCCAGCCGCGGCGCAGCGCAGGATATCGTCGCGACAGGCCATGTGCGCCGCAACGGCCAGCGCGTGACCCGCATGGCGCAGCCGGTCTGCGCGGGCGACGTGCTGACGGTGCCGGTGGGCCGATCGATCCGCGTCATCGCGCTGGATTCGCTGCCCGCGCGGCGCGGTCCCGCCGCCGAGGCGCAAAGCCATTACCGCGATCTTGCGAACCACACGCAAGAGAAGCCAATCGCTTGACGATCGGGAATCGGCCCCATAGCAGACCGGATGGAAAAGCCACTCGGGGCCTCTGAGGGATAGATTGAAATGACTTACGTCGTCACCGATGCCTGCATCAAATGCAAATACATGGACTGCGTCGAGGTTTGCCCCGTCGACTGCTTCTATGAGGGTGAGAACATGCTGGTGATCAATCCCAGCGAGTGCATCGATTGCGGCGTGTGCGAGCCGGAATGCCCGGCCGAGGCGATCCTTCCCGATACCGAGAACGGGCTTGAGAAATGGCTTGAGATCAACACCCAATATTCCGCCGAATGGCCGAATATCACGATCAAGCGCGAACCTCCCGCCGATGCCGACGAGCATAAGGGCGAAGAGGGCAAGTTCGACAAGTATTTCACCACCGAACCCGGCCAGGGCGACTGATTCCGCACCCCTGACGGCGCATATGCGTCTGAAAACTGGTGGAAAATGACATCATGTTAACCGCGTAGTTCCGCGCGGTTGCGGGCTCTTTTGCGTTTTGCGCACGAGACTCGCTTTTCCCGTCATTTTATGGTAAAAAACGCAACGGCTGGCGGAAATTACTCCGACCAGTCTCGTCAGGAAAGGCGATTATTCCCGCAGGCACAGCTTCGCATTGGGCCGATGACCTCGGCGCAAGAAGGAGATTTGGCTTCCCCCCGGACAAGGCGGCTTCAGCCGTCTTTTCTACGCCGGACCCGGATGAAGCTGCAGCGGGACGCATTGCCAGAGAAAGGACTCTGCATGACTGCCAAGGCACTTGCCTTCGACGTCGGTGACTATGTCGTTTACCCCAAGCACGGTGTCGGCCGCGTGATCGAGCTGCAAAGCCAGGAGATCGCCGGCATGCAACTCGAACTCTATGTTCTGCGCTTCGAGAAGGAACGCATGACCCTGCGCGTTCCGGTCAACAAGGTCGAATCGATCGGCATGCGCAAGCTGTCGTCGGACAAGACGCTGCGCGAGGCGATGGACGTTCTCAAGTCCAAGCCCAAGGTGAAGCGCACCATGTGGTCGCGCCGCGCGCAGGAATACGAAGCCAAGATCAATTCGGGCGACCTGGTGTCGATCGCCGAAGTGACGCGCGACCTGTTCCGCGCCGACGACCAGCCCGAGCAGAGCTATTCCGAACGCCAGATCTTCGAAGCCGCGTCCAGCCGCCTGGCGCGCGAACTGGCCGCGATGGAAAAGACCGACGAACCGGCCGCACTCGCCAAGATCCTCGAGATCCTGAACGAATATGCGCCGAAATATTACGAGCAGCAGACCGCCTGATCTGCCTGCACGCAAGCCTGTCGAAGGGGCCGCCGGAGCGATCCTGCGGCCCTTTTCGCTGGTTGCCGGTAATGACGGGGCCGGTAATGATGATGACCGGGCGTTGTCCGGCCGAAGTCGTTGGCAGAGCGTCATCGCCCGTTCGCCGATCCCGGGCGCCCCTGCCTTGCGGAGCCATGGGTCCATAGTGTATTGCATCTGTAATACAGTTATGGAGCAGACCATGTCCGACAAGCGGCCAATCGACAATCTGGGCGATTTCATCTCGGCAGTGGCCGGGGCGGCAATGACCAAGGCGTTCACCAATCTCGACAAGTTCGACGTCGACCTGAAGAAGGTCGGCAGCAATTTCGGCAATTTCGGCGAAAGCATGCGCGCCGCCTGCGAAACGGGCGTGGCGCTGCACGAACTGGACCTGACCGAGGCGAATATCCGCAATGTCGCGGTCCTGGGCCCCGACGATGTCGCCATCACCCGCGGCGACCGGGCGGCGATCGTGGTCGAGGGCGACGAGGGCGCGGCCAATGCGATCCGTTTCCAGCTGGAAGACACCAAGCTGTCGGTGATGCGCCTTGGCGGCAGGCGCCAGAACGGCAGCGCCACGGTCAGGATCACCCTGCCCCGGCTGCGCAAGATCGCGGTGGCGGGATCGGCGTCGGTCCAGTGCGACACGATCACCGGCAAGAAGGCGCGGATCTCGATCGGGGGATCGGGCAGCGTGCACTGCGAGGAGATCGAGGTCGAGCAGCTGAAGATCCGGATCATGGGCTCAGGCTCGGTCACCGCGAAGGGCCGCGTCGGCACGCTGTCGCTGAAGATGGCGGGATCGGGCAATGTCGCGATGGCCGGCGTCAGCGTCGACACCGCCAATGTCAGTATGGCGGGGTCGGGCAATGCCAGCTTTGCCAGCGACGGCGACGTGTCGGGCAGCATGGCGGGATCGGGCAATGTGACCGTAAAGGGCCGCGCGCGCTGCGCGGTCAGGGGTGTCGGATCGGGCCGGCTGGTGTGCGAACCGGCCTGAGGCCGCGCATTTTACCGGGTACATCCGGCCGGTTCATCATTCGTCCATCGGTCGGGATCATGCTAGGCGGCATTCGAAGGAGAATGCCCCCATGCGTCTGCGCCTAGCCTTGCCGGTTGTGATGATTGCCCCGCTGCTGACCGGTTGCCTTGGCACCGTGGTCGATGTCGTCACCTTGCCGGTCGATATCGCCAGCAGCGCCTTCGACGCCGCGACCACCAGCCAGAGCGAGGCGGACGAGAACCGCGGCCGCGAATTGCGCAAGCGCGAGGAACGGCTGGGCAAGCTGGAGCGGCGCTATGGCAAGGAAATGGACGACTGCGAACGCGGCGACGAAAAGGCGTGCGAGGAAGCGCGCCGCATCTATGCCGAAATCCAGGAGCTTCTGCCCTCGGTCCCGGTCGAGCCTTCGCGCCGGTAGCCTTGGGGTCGATCAGGCCGCGGCGCGGGCAAGCCGGTCGTTGATCGCGGCGCCGATGCCCGCCTTCGGGATCGGCGCGACGGCGATGCGCGGCTGCGCGCTCTCCGCCGCGCGGTGGAGGCAGGCGTAGAGGCGCGCGGCGGCTTCGAACAGATCGCCGCCGGGCGAAAGGCTGGTGTCGCCCGCGATATCCGCGAAACCGATGTGATATTCGTCGCCGCGGGCCTGTGCGGCGTTCAGGCGCACGGGCTTGCCGGGGGCGTAATGGCTGTCAAGCTGGCCGGGGGCTTCGATCGCGCCGCCGGTGGGCCGGGTGTCGGGGTCGGTGCCCAGCACTTCGCGCAATTGATCCGCCGTGACCGGTCCGGGGCGCAGGATACGCCAGCCCCCGGCGTCCAGCGCGACGATGGTCGATTCGATCCCCTGCTGCGCCGCGCCTGCATCGATCACCAGGCCGATCCTGCCGTTCAAGGAACGGGCGACATGCTGGGCCGTGCTGGGGCTGATCGCGCCGCTGCGATTGGCCGAGGGTGCGGCCAGCGGAAAGGCGCAGCGCCGCAGCAGCGCCTGCATCGCGGGATGCGCGGGGCAGCGGAGCGCGACCGTCGGCAGGCCCGCCGTCACCGCATCGGCGAGCGGCGCGCCGGGCAGGCGGGGAAGCACCATCGTCAGCGGTCCGGGCCAGAAGCGCGACGCCAGATCGGCGGCGCGCCGGTCGAACCCGGCGAGGCGGCGGGCCGCATCGCTATCGGGCACATGCACGATCAGCGGGTTGAAGCTGGGCCGCCCCTTGGCCGCATAGATCGCCGCCACCGCCGCATCGCTGTCCGCGCGGGCGGCAAGGCCATAGACCGTCTCGGTCGGGACGGCGACCGGCTGGCCAGCTTCCAGCGCGCTGGCGGCGCGTTGCAGCGCGCCCTCTCCCATCGGGAGGATCTCGGGTCCTGCGGGATCGGCATTGGCAGCGCTCATGCGCGCTCGCTATAGGGTCTGGCAGCCAGCGACAAGATCATCCGATTGAAGGCCGCCACCCGACATGTCCGATAGCGAAACCAATTCCCTGCTTGCCCGCATCGCCGCCGCGCTTGAACGGATCGCCCCTGCCGATGACGGGGCGAGCGATCCCGATGCGCTGCCCGCCTATGGCTGGGATGGTGCGGTGCTGCGCGGGCACGATCGGATCGACGCGCCGCCCCTGCCCCTGCTGCTTGGGATCGACCGGCAGCGCGATGTGATCGCCGCCAATGTTCGCCGCCTGGCCGAAGGAGCCGAGGCGCATGACATGCTGCTGTGGGGCGCGCGCGGCATGGGCAAGTCGGCGCTGGTGCGGTCCTCGGTCGTGGCGGCGCGGGACACGGGCGACATCGCGCTGGTGCAGGCGGCCAGCGACGTGCTGCACACGCTGCCCGCGCTGTTCGCCCGGCTGAAGGGGCGCGTGCGGCGCTATCTGGTGTTCATCGACGATATCGGCTTCGACAGCGAGGAAGACGCCCGCGCGCTGCGATCGATGCTGGAAGGCGGCGTGACCCCCCGCCCCGGCAATGTGCGGATCGCGGTGACCAGCAATCGCCGCAATATCGTCGCCCGTACGCAGGGGCAGCAGGACGACCCGGTGAATGCGCGCGACGACATGGACGATGCGCTGGCGCTGGCCGACCGGTTCGGCCTGTCGGTCGGCTTCCACAAATGCGACCAGGACGACTATCTCGCCATCGTGGCGGGCTATGCCCGGCATTACGGGCTGGACTGGAACCGCGACGACCCGGACAACCGGGACGAGGCGCTGAACTGGTCGCGCAGGCGCGGTTCACGATCCGGCCGGGTGGCGCGGCATTATGTCGCCGAACTGGCGGGCCGCGCCGGGCGCGCGCTCGACTAGTTGTCGGCGGGTTCCTGGCTGGCGGCGGCGGGGGTGCCGGTCACGCGCCAGATGATGCCGCCGGTATCGTCGCTGACCAGCAGGCCGCCCGCATTGTCCCAAGCCAGCCAGGTGGGGCGGCCATGGGTCGTCTCCAGGTCATCGCCCAGGAAGCCGGTCAGCACCGGGACCGGGGGGACGTCCTGCGGATTGCCGCGCTCGTCAAAGGGGACGAACACCACGTCGTATCCCGCCGGCGGCGAGCGATTCCACGACCCGTGCCGCGCGACGAAGGCGCCGCTGGTGAACGGCTGGCCCAGCGCTCCGTCATTGGCGAACACCAGCCCCAGCGGCGCGACATGCGCGCCAAGCGCATATTCCGGCCAGCGGGTATATTCCTGCAGATATTGCGGGATCGCCGTCTCCACCCGCTCGTCATAATTGAAGCGCCAGTAGATCCACGGCCAGCCATATTGCGCGCCGATCGGCACGTTGGTCAGATAGTCGGGCGGCACGTCGGGGCCCAGCATGTCGCGTTCGTTCACCGTGGTCCACAGCTCGCCGCTGTCGGGGTTGAAGGCAAGGCCCATGGGGTTGCGCATCCCGCTGGCGAACTGGCGGCTTGTCTGGGTGGTGAAATCATATTCGTAGATCGCGGCGCGGCCCTGTTCGGCGGCCATGCCGTTCTCGCCGATATTGCTGGCCGAACCGACGGTGACATACAGCCGCTCGCCGTCCGGGCTCAGCAGCAGGTTGCGCGCCCAATGGTTTCCGCCGCCGGGAAGCGCCATCAGCTGCCATTCCTGGCCCCTGGCGATGGTGGTGTCGCCCGGCGTGAAGGGAAAGGACAGCACCGCGTCGGTATTGGCGACGATCAGCCGCCCGTCGCGCACAGCCATGCCGAACGGCGACTTCAGCCCGTCCAGCAGCACGCTCTGGCTATCGGCGGATCCGTCATTGTCGGTATCGCGCAGCAGCACGATGCGGTCGGGCGAAGGCACCCCTGCCCCTGCCCTGCCCATCAGCCAGCCCGCCACGCGGTCGGTGAAGCTGGCGGGCGGCCCGGGCTGGCGATTGGTCTCGGCCACCAGCACGTCGCCATTGTCCAGCACCAGCATCGATCGCGGATGGGTCAGCCCCTCGGCAAAGCGGGAGACGTTCAGGCCCTCTGCCGGGGTCGGCGATGCGCCTTCGTCCCAGCCCACCGGATCCATGATCCCGATGGAGGGGATCGTCTCTTCCTGGATCTCGGCGATCAGCGGATCGGTGCCGGTCAGTTCCTCGTCGCCATATTTGGCGGTATTGGGCTGAAGCAGGTACCAGCCGATGGCGACAATCGCGGCGATGACGATCACGGCGATGATGAGCGATTTGCGAAGCGTGGGAGACATGCCGCCCTAGATAGAGTGCGGATCATGAACCGGCAACGACCATTGCCATGATGGGCATGCCGGGCGTAAAGCCAGCGCCATGTTCGACTTTTCACCCACCGATCCCGCCGACAAGCCCCTGCGCTACCGCGAATTATGCGAAGCGGCCGATGCCATCACCGCGGGCGAGCCCGATGGCGTGGCCAACATGGCCAATGTCGCCGCGCTGATCTGGTATTTCGTGCCGGGGCTGAACTGGGGCGGTTTCTATCGCAGCGTCGGCGCGGAACTGGTGCTGGGGCCGTTCGTCGGACTGCCCGCCTGCATCCGCATCCCGTTCGGCAAGGGCGTGTGCGGCACGGCCGCGGAAACCGGCACAAGCCAGCTGGTACCGGACGTGCACGCGTTCCCCGGCCATATCGCCTGCGACGCGCGCAGCCGGTCGGAACTGGTCGTTCCCGTCCTGCGCGGAGGCGAGGCCATCGCCGTCATCGACTGCGACAGCCCCGAGCCCGACTTCTTCGACGAGCAGGACCGCGAGGGCCTGGAACGGCTTGCGGCGATCCTTTCGGAGCGGATCTAGATTTCTCCGCCGGTCAGCCGCTGGCACACCAGGTCAAGCTGGTCGAGCGTCTTGTAGCGAATCGTCACCGTCCCCGATGCGGGATCGGCATCGACCTGGATGCTGACCGGCAGGCCCAGCGCATCTTCGAGCTGTGTCTGCACCGCAGCGATATCGGCATTTTCCGGACCGCGCGGTTCACGGGCGGCTCGGCGAGCCGGCTGCGCGGTTTCGCCCGCGGCCTGCTTGCGGACCATCTTCTCGACATCGCGGACCGACAGCTTCTTGGCGACGGTCTTGTCGGCGATCGCCTGGGCATCGGGGCAATTGATCAGCGCGCGGGCATGGCCCATCGACAGATCACCCTTCTCCACCAGGGTCAGCACCGGCTGGGGCAGCGCCAGCAGTCGCATCAGATTGGTGACATGGCTACGCGACTTGTCGACCAGCCGGGCAATTTCGGACTGCGCCATGCCGTCGCGGTCCGACAGCCGGTGATAGGCGCGCGCTTCCTCGACCGGGTTCAGGTCTTCGCGCTGGATATTCTCGATCAGCGCGAGCGCGGTGACCTCGCGGTCGTCGAGTTCCCGGATTATCGCTGGGATTTCATGGAGTTGCGCCTTCTGGGCGGCCCTCCACCGGCGTTCGCCCGCAACCAGCTGATAGCGTCCGCCGCCCGCCGGCCGCACGATCACCGGCTGGATCACGCCGCGCGATGCGATCGACGCCGCCAGCTCCTCAAGCGCGCCCTCCTCGAACTCGACGCGCGGGTTTTCGGGATGCGGTTCGATCGATGCGATCGCCAGCAGGGCGAGCCCGCTGGTAACGCCCTCGGGCGCAGGCTCGGGCGCGCGGGCACTCGGTTCCTGCGAACGCTCCTGCGGGCGGGACACCGGCTCCTCTCGCTGCGCATCGCCCAGCAGCGCGCCCAGGCCGCGGCCCAGGGCTGCGCGGCGCTTGGCTGCAGGTTTGGTGTCTTCCTTTGCGGCGGTCTTGCTCATGCCGCTTTCCTCCGTTTGGGCAGCCGGTCGATCAATTCACGTGCCAATTCCATATAGGCACGCGAACCGGCGCAATTGTGATCGTAGACAAGCGCTGGCACGCCATGGCTGGGCGCTTCGGATAGCCGGACGTTGCGCGGGACGACGGTGTCGAACACCAGATCGCCCAGCACTTCGCGCACATCCTCCGCCACCTGGTCGGTCAGGCGATTGCGCCGGTCGAACATGGTCAGGGTGATGCCTACGATGCCCAGACGTTCGTTGAAGCGCTGCTGGACCTGCTCGACCGTCTGGAGCAACTGGCTGAGCCCTTCGAGTGCGAAGAACTCGCACTGTAGGGGCACGAGCAGCTTGTCGGCGGCGGCCAGCCCATTGAGGGTCAGCAGCCCTAGCGATGGGGGGCAATCGATGAAGGCGATGTCGTAATCCGCTGCGCCATCGAGCGCCCGGCGAAGCCGCTGCGTGCGGTCGATGGCACCGACCAGCTCGATCTCGGCACCGGAGAGATCGACCGTGGCCGGAACGATGTCGAGCAGTGGTATCGAAGTCGGGCGCGAACAATCGGCCAAAGCGACATCGTCGAGGAGAAGTTCGAAGCTGGAATTCTCGCGATTATCGCGCTCGATACCCAGCCCAGTCGAGGCATTGCCCTGGGGATCGAGGTCGATGAGAAGCGTGCGCCACCCCGAAGCGGCAAAAGCCGTCGCAAGGTTGATGGCCGTCGTCGTCTTGCCCACGCCGC
This sequence comes from Croceicoccus marinus, assembly GCF_001661675.2. Taxonomy (NCBI): domain Bacteria; kingdom Pseudomonadati; phylum Pseudomonadota; class Alphaproteobacteria; order Sphingomonadales; family Erythrobacteraceae; genus Croceicoccus; species Croceicoccus marinus. The sequence continues at coordinate 2,850,365 of NZ_CP019602.1, forward strand.
CCTTCTGGTTGGCGATTGCCGTAATAATCATCGACGCACCCCGCCTTTGCTTCGTGATCCAGCCTGTCCAAGCCGACCGACGATGATCCCCGATTCGTCGTCCGTAACAGAGGGTTCCACGTGGAACATCGATTGCCAACCCGGCTCTGCCCCTAATTCGTCAGCAGCACTGCGGCCCTTCGGAAGAATCCACAGGGTTGTCCCCGAAGCGAAGCGTTTTGCCAGTTCGACCAGCTTCAACATGGGAGCAAAAGCGCGGGCAGTGATCACATCGAATATCTGATCGGGTACGGCCGATGCGGGGCCGGTAAAAACCGTGACATTGTCCAGTCCAAGCTCCGATGCTGCGCGCTGAAGCCAACCCGTTCGCAATGGTCGCCGCTCGACCAGCGTGAAATGGCTCGCCGGGTCGAGGATCGCGTTCACCAGCCCCGGAAGGCCCGCGCCCGACCCGAGATCGATCCATCGCGAAGATGTTCCACGTGGAACATGAAGGAGGAGCTGCGCACTATCGATGATGTGCCTTGTCCAGATAATGGGTTGGGTCGCGCGCGCGATCAGGTTCTGATTTTCAGCCTCTTCCAGCAGCATACCGACAAAGCGATCCAATTGCTGCAGCGTATTCGCGTCGGTACCAAGATTTTGTTCGAGCCATGCAATGGCCTTGGCGCGATCTTCGGGATCAACGCTGTTCTGGGTGTTGGTCATGCCGCTCGGCTGTTGGTCTGCTTGCGCAGGTTCACCACCAGCGTCGCCAGGGCCGAGGGGGTTATCCCCGCTACTCGACCCGCAGCAGCGACCGAACGGGGGCGAGCCCGGCTGAGTCGCTCGACCATTTCGTTCGACAATCCGGGCAGAGCGGAATATTCGAACCACGATGGGATCTCGGTGGTTTCGGCGGCCCGCAGATCGCGTAGCTCCGCCTCCTGCCGCTCAAGGTAGGGTGCATAGAGCAGATCTTCCTCGATCTCGGCCATCAGGTCGCTATCGTGGCAGATATCGTCTTCTGCGGCCCATCTAGTGAACGAAGATCGAACTTCCTCGAACCTCGCCCATTGCTTGAGGGGCATAGAACCGAGGTTTGATCGAACCGGTGTTCCACGTGAAACAATTACCGAAGGGTGGAAGTAGCGGTCGAGCCAGCTTTCGACCGCAGTTCGATCTTCTGTCCGGCGCTCGAACCATTGACGACGCTCCGGTCCGATGCAGCCGATGTGGAGGCCGATCCCGGTAAGCCGCGTTGTCGCATTATTCGCCCGAAGACGCAGCCGGTATTCCGCGCGAGCGGTCAGCATGCGATAGGGTTCAGTCACACCGTGCGGCGTCAGATCGTCGACCATCACCGCCAAATAGCTGTTGGCCCGGTCGAGCGACGGTCCTTCCCGACCAAGGACATTCGCGGCCGCATGTAGACCTGCGAGAAGGCCTTGCGCGGCGGCTTCCTCATAGCCGGTAGTCCCATTGATCTGGCCGGCACAGAACAGGCCGGGCATCGCCTTCAACTCAAGCTGGCTGGTCAGCGCGCGCGGATCGATGTGGTCGTATTCGACGGCATAGCCCGGTTCGACGATCCTGACTTGCTCCAAGCCCTCGATCGTGCGCAGCATGCCGTGCTGGATATCCACCGGCAGCGAAGTGCTGATGCCGTTGGGATAGATCAGCGTACTGTCCAGCCCTTCCGGTTCCAGAAAGATCTGGTGGCCATCGCGGTCGGGGAAGCGATGGATCTTGTCCTCGATCGACGGACAATATCGCGGTCCGCGCGAATCGATGGCACCCGAAAACAGCGGCGACCGATCGAGTCCGCCCCGGATGATGTCATGTGCCTGCTCGTTCGTGCGGGTGATCGCGCAGAACAGTTGCGGGTTCGATCGGCCATTTGACAAGGGCGACATCAGCCATTGATCGCTATCCGAAGTCTGGCGTTCCAGGCTCTGCCAATCCACGCTGCGCCCGTCGAGCCGCGGCGGCGTGCCGGTCTTGAGCCGCGCCATCGGCAGGTCGGCTGCGCGCAATTGCTCGGCCAGTCGCTTGGCGCCGCTTTCACCGATCCGGCCGCCCTCGAACCGCTCCTCTCCCCGGAACAGCCGTCCGCCGAGAAACGTGCCGGTGCAGAGGATAACAGCCCCCGAAGCAAGCCGCGTTCCATCGGCGAGGATGACGCCGCCGACACGGTCGCCTTTCAGGATAAGGGCCGCCACCTCGCCCTCGATCTCGGTGCAATTGTCGGTCTTGGCGATCATCGCCTGGATGGCTTCGCGGAAGAGGCGGCGGTCGGCCTGGACGCGCGGGCCCTGCACCGCGCTACCCTTGGAGCGATTGAGCATGCGATAGTGGATCGCCGCATGGTCCGCCGCCCGCGCGATCAGCCCGTCGAATGCATCGACTTCGCGGACCAGATGCCCTTTGCCGAGCCCGCCAATCGCTGGATTGCAGGACATGGCGCCCGTTTTCGCCTTGTCGAAGGTCACCAGCGCGACGGATGCACCCATGCGGGCAGCGGCGGCGGCCGCCTCGCAACCGGCATGACCGGCGCCCACGACGATGACATCGAATTGAAGCATGGTCCGCCCATACAGCGCGTCAATCGGACCGTCAAAGCGGAAGCGACAGCCCGCCCCGGATGTTCCACGTGGAACATCTCATTTGCCGATGCAGAACCGTCCGAACAGGGCGTCGAGCATATCCTCGGTCCCGGTGCGCCCCAATAGCTGGTCGAAAGCGGTGCGTGCGCGCCGCAAGCCTTCTGCGACGAGAAGGAGATCGTGGTTGCCGCCCGCATCGATCAAGGCCTCGTGCGACCGCGCGATCAATCCCGCCTGGCGATCGTGCAGCGCGATCTGTCCCGGCTTGGGCATGGCTTCCCGCGCCTGATCGACCAGCGCCGTGCGAAGCGCATCGATGCCCTCGCCCGTCGCCGACGATACGCGGAAGTCGGCACTTGGGCGCTCGCCCGGCTCAATGTCGATCTTGGTCGCGATCTGCCAACTCTCATCCGGTCCCTGCCCCGGCTCCCCCAGCCAGAGCACCAGATCGGCACGCGCCAATTCATCCGCAGCACGCTGGATACCGATAGCCTCAATCACATCGCCTGTATCGTCGCGGAGACCAGCCGTATCGACGAACAGGAACGGCACCCCGCCAAGTGCGACCGGGCGGTGCAATGCGTCGCGGGTCGTCCCCGCGATGGGAGTTGCGATGGACGCGTCTTCTTCGATCAACGCGTTGAAAAGGCTGCTTTTCCCGGCGTTCGGCGGACCGCCGATCGCCACGCGATAGCCTTCGCGCAAAATCTCCGCGCGCGGGGCGTCAAGCCATTCGCCAAGTCGCTCTGCCAGTTGCAGGCAATCACCGGCGAACCCGGCGTCGAGCGATCCGGCATCCTCCTCGTCGGCGAAGTCGATCGCGGTTTCGACCCGTGCCGAAATGCCCAGCAATTCCTCGCGCCATGCCTGAACCCTCTGAGACAGGACGCCCTCGCTCAGCGCCTGCGCATTGCGCAATTGCAGTTCGGTCTCGGCGCTGAGCAGATCGGCCAGGCCCTCGGCCTCGGCCAGGTCGATGCGTCCGTTGCGAAAGGCGCGCAGGGTGAACTCGCCCGGTTCGGCGCGGCGTAATCCGTCGATACGGGACAACACCTGCTGCACCCGCGCGACGAGGGCGCGCCCGCCATGCAGATGGAGTTCGGCGCAATCCTCGCCCGTCGCGCTGGCCGGTCCGGGTAGCGAGAGGACCAGCGTCTCGTCCAGCAGGCTGCCATCGGCGGGATCGCGCAGCCGCATCACGCTTGCGCGGCGGGGACGCGGTATACGCCCGCCCAGCAGTTCCAGAACATCGGCGGCGCGGGGCCCGCTGATGCGGATGACCGCTATGCCCGCGGGCGGATTACCGCTCGACAGCGCGAAGATCGTGTCATTGCCAGCCATGACCACGCCCCTGCCCCCGCGAGGCGCCGCGGTCCAGCCCGAATCGAGCCGCCAGCGGTCAGTTGGTCGACTTGTTGCCCTTGCCAAAGGCGGCAAGCGCCCCGGTTTCCATCATCTGCTGGAACATCTTCATGCCAAGTTCGCCCATCGGGGTGAACTGCTTGATCATTTCCTGCAGCTGCTCGATGTTGCCGGTGCCCTTCATGGAATTGATCACCGTGTCGACATAGAACTCGTTTACGCGGGTCACGTCGGGCAGGCCCAGAAAGCGTCGCGCCTCTTCGGGCGAGCAATCGAATTCGACATTCACTTTCATCGGCTTTCCCCGTGGAGCAATTTCCGTTCTCATACGCTGTCACAGACAGGTGGCAAAGTCCATCCACGCTTCCTATGCATTAGGAAACCGATCACGCCCCGACAGGAGATACGCCATGGAATTCGCAACCTCGATCCCCACGCTGGATAATGACGGCAGTTTCGGAGTCTATGTCGCGCGTCCAGAGGGTGCGCCCAAGGCGGCGATCGTCGTGATCCAGGAGATTTTCGGCGTGAACGCGGGCATCCGCGACAAGTGCGACCTGCTTGCAAGGGACGGCTATCTGGCCGTGGCGCCAGATCTGTTCTTTCGCTTCTCTCCCGGGATCGAGCTCGATCCCGATGTCGATGAGGAGATGCAGCAGGCGCTCGACTATTTCGGCAGGTTCGATTTCGACCAGGCGGTGAAGGATCTTGAATCGACGGTTCGTTGGATCCGCCGCGAACAGGGCGTGCCGAAGGTCGGCTGCGTCGGATACTGCGCGGGCGGGCGGCTTGCCTATATGATGGCGACCCGCACCGACGTGGATGCCTCTGTCGGCTATTACGGCGTGATGATCGACCAGATGCTGAACGAAAGCCACGCCATCGCCAAGCCGCTGATGCTGCATGTCCCGACCGCGGACGGCTTCGTCAGCCCCGAAGCACAAAAAGCGATGCATGAGGGGCTGGACGATCATCCTCGCGTTACCCTCCACGATTATAAGGGGCTCGATCACGGCTTCGCGACACAATTCGGCAACCGCCGGGACGAGGAAGGCGCGCAGCTGGCCGACAAGCGCACCGCGGAATTCTTCGCCAAACATCTGGCCTGAGGGCGGCCATGCAGAACAGGGCCAGTTGGCGCAGTTCCGCCGACCTGTATTCGCGCTTCGTCGTCCCTGCCCTGCTGCTGCTGCTGACGCTGGCGGCGCTGGCATGGCCGCCGATGGGATGGCTGGCGTTCGTCACGCTTCCGCTGCTGGCGGTTGCGCTGTGGGATTTCCTGCAGAAGAAACATACACTGCGGCGCAATTATCCGCTGATCGCGCGCTTTCGCTGGCTGATGGAGGATTTCCGGCCTTATTTCAGGTCCTATCTGATCGAATCCGATCTGGAAGGACGCCCGTTCAACCATGACCAGCGCGCGCTGATCTATGCGCGCTCGAAGGACCAGCTCGATTCGCATCCGTTCGGAACCGAACTCGACGTCTATTCCGAAGAATATGAATGGCTTGGCCATTCCATCGCGCCCACCGCCGATGCGCCGCATGAATGGCGCTGCCAGGTGGGTTCGGACCAGTGCAGCCGGCCCTATTCCGCATCGCTGCTCAATATTTCGGCGATGAGCTTTGGGTCGCTGTCGGCCAATGCGATCATGGCGCTGAACAGGGGCGCGGCCAGCGGCGGGTTCTATCACGACACCGGCGAAGGCGGCATCTCGCGCTATCACAAGTCGCATGGCGGCGATCTGGTGTGGGAACTGGGCAGCGGCTATTTCGGCTGCCGCAACAAGGACGGCACTTTCGACCCCGGCATGTTCGCCGAAAACGCGCAGGGCGAGACGGTCAGGATGATCGAGGTGAAGCTGAGCCAGGGCGCCAAGCCCGGCCATGGCGGCGTCCTGCCCGGCAGCAAGGTCACCGAGGAAATCGCCGAGGCTCGCGGCGTATCGGTGGGAGAGGACTGCATCTCGCCCCCGGGACATTCGGCCTTTTCCACGCCTATCGAGATGGTCGAATGGTGCGCGAAATTGCGCGATCTCTCAGGCGGCAAGCCCGTCGGGCTGAAGCTGTGCGTCGGACAGCCGCATGAGGTGATGGCGATCGCCAAGGCCATGCTGCAGACCGGCATCACGGTCGATTACATCGTCGTCGACGGCGGCGAAGGCGGCACCGGGGCGGCACCCGTGGAACTGTCCAACCGGGTCGGCATGCCGATGCGCGAAGGCGTGATCATGATGCGCAACGTGCTGGTGGGAACCGGGCTGAAGCCGCAGATCAGGATCGCGGCGGCGGGCAAGGTGCATTCGGGCGCCGGCCTTGCGATGAATTTCGGGCTGGGCGCGGATTGGAGCAATGCCGGGCGCGCCTTCATGTTCGCGCTGGGCTGCGTGCAATCGATGAAATGCCATACCGACGAATGCCCGACAGGGGTCGCCACGCAGGACGCCACGCGCCAGCGCGGGCTGGTCGTGATGGACAAGGGCGAGCGTGTCGCACGGTTCCAGCGCCATACGCTGCACGGGCTGCGCGAGATCGTGATCGCCATGGGCCTCGACGATCCCTGGCAGATCCAGCCGCATCACATCGGCGAGCGGTTCAATTCGGTGCGGTCCGATTCGATGGACCAGTTCTATCGCTTCCTGAAGCCGGGCGTGCTGCTGGACGACCCCGACAGCACGCAATACGCCCGCCACTGGAAAGCGGCGAGCGCAGAGACGTTTCGCATGGTCTGAAGGGCCGGTCGCATGATCTGCGGCTGGCCCCGCAGATCACTGGTTCATGGTGGCGAAGAAGTCCTCGTTGGTCTTCGAATCCTTCATCTTGTCGAGAAGGAATTCCATCGAATCGATCGTGCCCATCTGCATCAGGATGCGGCGCAGGACCCACATCTTGGACAGCTGCTCCTTGTTGACCAGCAGCTCTTCCTTGCGGGTGCCGGACTTGCCGACATCCAGCGCGGGGAAGATGCGCTTGTCCGCGACCTTGCGGTCGAGCACGATTTCCGAGTTGCCGGTGCCCTTGAACTCTTCGAAGATCACCTCGTCCATGCGGCTGCCGGTGTCGATCAGTGCGGTCGCGATGATGGAGAGCGAACCGCCCTCCTCGATGTTGCGCGCCGCGCCGAAGAAGCGCTTGGGGCGCTGCAGGGCGTTCGCGTCGACACCGCCGGTCAGCACCTTGCCCGACGAAGGCACCACGGTGTTGTAGGCACGGCCCAGGCGCGTGATCGAATCGAGCAGGATCACCACGTCCCTCTTGTGCTCGACCAAGCGCTTGGCCTTTTCGATCACCATTTCGGCGACCTGCACGTGACGCTGCGCGGGTTCGTCGAAGGTCGAGGAGATGACCTCGCCCTTCACCGAGCGCTGCATGTCGGTCACTTCCTCGGGCCGTTCGTCGACCAGCAGGACCAGCAGGAACACTTCGGGATGGTTGTCGGTGATCGCCTTGGCGATGTTCTGCAGCAGCACGGTCTTGCCCGTGCGCGGCGGTGCCACGATCAGCGCGCGCTGGCCCTTGCCCTGCGGCGAGATGATGTCGATCACCCGCGCCGACTTGTCCTTCACGGTCGGGTCCACGGTGTCGAGCACCAGCTTCTCGTCCGGATAGAGCGGCGTGAGATTGTCGAAATTGACGCGGTGACGAACCACGTCGGGGTCGTCGAAATTGACCTTGAGCAGCTTCGTCAGCGCGAAATAGCGTTCGCCGTCGCGGGGGGCGCGAATCTCGCCCTCGACCGTGTCGCCGGTGCGCAGCTGGAACTTGCGGACCTGGTTGGGCGAGACATAGATGTCGTCGGGCCCGGCGAGATAGTTCGCCTCGGGGCTGCGCAGGAAGCCGAAACCGTCGGGCAGCACTTCGATCGTGCCGATGCCCAGGATTTCCTCTTCCTCGGCAACCTCTTTCAGAATGCCGAACATGATGTCCTGCCGCCGCAGGGTCGACGCGCCCTCGACACCCAGTTCCTCGGCCATTTCGACCAGCTCGGCGGGGGTTTTCTGCTTGAGTTCCTTGAGATGCATATTCTTTTTTCCGATTAAGGAGATCCGCTTGGCGTCCTTGAACCGGAAATTCGCACGCAGTTCGGCGATGGCAGGACGTTATTCGGTTTTTAAAGGCTGGAGCGAGTACCCTGCATGGTCCGCAGGGATCGCTGAAAGACAGGGCCCAAGATAAGGTCACCGCGGCGCAAGGTCAATCGCCCTTCGCCTCTTATGTGTCCACCACTGGTCGCAAACCGGCGATGCGGGCGGCCTAGAACGGTTTGACGACCACCAGCACCACGATCAGCGCCAGCAATATGCCGGGCGCCTCGCCCCACATGCGCAGCTGCCGTTCCGACAGCGGGCGGTCGCCGCGCGCCATCTTCCTCGCCTTGCCGACCATCACGCCGTGATAGGCGGTCATCAGCACGACCAGCAGCAGCTTGGCATGCAGCCATCCCTGGTCCCACGCCCCCAGCGTGAAGGCGAGCGCGATGCCCAGCACCCATACGACGACCAGGCTGGGCGTCAGGATGATCTTGCGCAAAAGGCCGGTCCGCTTGGCCCACAAGGCTTCCTCGTCCGAGCCCGGCGCGGCGGGGTGCATGTAGATCATCTGGCGCGGCAGCATCAACAGCCCCGCCAGCCAGAACACCACGAAGATGATATGCCCGGCCTTCAGCCAGAGGTAGATCATGGAAAGCGCCTCTTGCATGGCCGCCTAGATAGCGGGGCCGCGTGGCCGGTTGAAGGGGGTAGTGAGGGCAACTGGTCAGGTCAGGTTAGATCAGCAGGTCAGCTCAGGGCCGTTGCCAGCCGCGCACGGCCGCCAGCAGCGCCTCGACATGTTCGATCGGGGTGAACTGGCCGATCCCGTGGCCCAGGTTGAACACATGCGGCCGATGCGCGCAGGCATCCAGGATGAAGCGCACCCGGCTCTCGAGCTCCGGTCCGCCCGCCAGCAGGCGCAGCGGATCGAGATTGCCCTGAAGCGGCATGTTCTCGGGCAGTTCACGCGCTGCCCACGCGATATCCACCGTCTCGTCCACACCCACCGCGTCGACCAGGGTCTCCTTGGCATAGGACACCAACTTCTCGCCCGCGCCCTTGGGGAAGCCGATGATCGGAACGCCGGGACAGCGCTGGCGTACGGCACTCACGATGCGCGCGGTCGGCGCGATCACCCAGCGGCCGAACTCGTCGGGCGCGAGGCTGCCGGCCCAGCTGTCGAAGATCTGCACCGCTTCGGCCCCCGCCTCGATCTGGCCGACCAGATAATCGCTGGTGACGTCGACGATGGCATCGATGATCGCCTGAAAACCTTGCGGATCGCCATAGGCCATGGCGCGGGTCTCGTGCTGGTCGCGGCTACCCTCGCCGTTGACCATATAGGTCGCGACCGTCCACGGCGCCCCCGCAAAGCCCAGCATGGTCTGCTCAGGGCCAAGCTGGGCCCTTACCCGCTCCACCGTACGATAGATCGGGGAAAGGCGCTGTGGCACGGCTTCCAGCGCCTTCAGCGCATGATCGGCAAGCTTGGGCGAAAGCCTTGGTCCCTCGCCCGCCAGGAATTCCAGGTGCTGACCCATCGCATGGGGCACGATCAGGATGTCGGAAAACAGGATGGCCCCGTCGAAACCGAAGCGCCGCAAGGGCTGCATCGTGATTTCGGCCGCGGCCTCGCTGTCATACACCAGCGCAAGGAATCCGCCCTTTTCCGCGCGCAATGCGCGATATTCGGGAAGGTAGCGCCCCGCCTGCCGCATCATCCAGATCGGGCGACGGTCGAGATTCATGCCCTTGAGCGTATCGAGAAGAGGACCTGCCATGATTCTCCAAAAGAAAGATTCTTATAATTGGTTGAAGGACTCTGTTGGTCCTGTGGATATCGGGGATTGCCGCGATTGCCCGAATTATCACCGCATGACCACCGCAAATTGCCGATCCCGAATCCGCACCGGCCTTGAGTCAAACGCAAGTTCTTCGCCTTATGAACAGGCTGTGGGCGAATGGGGGCCCCTGTCCAGAACTCGGCGCGAACAGGACTCGCAGTGGGGACGGAATCGGTCGTTTTGCTTGTCCCCGGCTTCGTCCCATGATTTATCGGCCTGATCGTCCACAGGCTGCCGAACCGGCCTGCCCGCTATCAGGCCTGCCCGCCAACAGGCCCGCCCGAAAACAGGCCCGCCCGAAAACAGGAATGCCCCTAGCGCAATGACTCGCCTGCACCTGCATCTTCTGTCGGATTCCACGGGCGAGACGCTGGAAATGATCGCCAAGGCGGCGCTCGCGCAGTTCGAGGGGGCCGATGTCGACCGCCATTTCTGGCCGATGGTCCGCTCGCACCAGCATCTCGACCGCATCATGGGCGAGATCACGCGCAATCCGGGGCTGGTGCTGTTCACCCTGGCCAATATGGAAATCCGCGAACGGCTGGAAGCCAAGTGCCGCGACGCCGGACTTGCCACCGTGTCCGCGCTGGATGAGGTGACGCGCCGGCTGTCCAGCCTGCTGGGGCAGGAAGCGCATGCGCGCCCCGGCCGCCAGCACCGCATGGACGAAGCCTATTTCGCGCGGGTGGAAGCGATCCAGTTCACCATCGCCCATGACGACGGGCTGATGTGGGAGGAGTGGGAGGAAGCCGATATCGTGCTGGCGGGCGTATCGCGCACGTCGAAGACGCCGACCTCGATCTATCTGGCCAATCGCGGGTTTCGCACCGCCAATATCCCCATCGTGGTCGAATCGCCGCCGCCCAGGACCCTGTTCGGTCTGAAGAAACCGCTGGTGGTGGGGCTGACCACCTCGCCCGACCGGCTGATCCAGATCCGGCGCAACCGCCTGCTGTCGCTCAACCAGGCGCCCGAGACCGATTATGTCGATCACGACCGGGTGGAAAAGGAACTGAAATTCGCGCGGCGCATGTTCGCCGACAACGGCTGGCCGGTGATCGACGTCACCCGCCGCTCGATCGAGGAAACCGCCGCGGCGGTGATCAACCTGGTGAACGAGCGGCAGAGCGGCCTGTCCAAGGGCAATACGGGTCCCAAGCCGGTATGATCGTGCTCGCATCGAAAAGCGCCTCGCGCCAGGCGATGCTGCGCCAGGCCGGTGTCGCTTTCGAGGCGCGCCCCGCCGATATCGACGAGCGCGCGCTGGAAGCGGAGATCGCCGGAGCGAGCCCTTACGCGATCGCGCTGGCATTGGCCGAGGCGAAGGCGCTGGCGGTGCATGAGCCGGGGCGCGTGGTGCTGGGCAGCGATTCGCTGCTCGACGTCGAGGGCCGCCGTTTCGACAAGCCTGCCAGCCGCGACGCCGCCGCCGAACATCTGCGCTTCTTCTCGGGCCGGACGATGCATCTGCACAGCGCGGCGGCGCTGGTTCGTGATGGCGCGACCATATGGAGCCATGCCGCCACCGCGCGCCTGCAGGTGCGAGAGCTAAGCGCGGATTTCATCGACGATTATCTCGATGCCGAATGGCCCGAAGTGTCCTGGTGCGTAGGCGTCTTCCGGATCGAGGCGCTGGGCGTGCAATTGTTCGATGCCATCGACGGCGATTATTTCACCGTGCTGGGCATGCCGCTGCTGCCGGTGCTGGGCGCGCTGCGCGAATTGGGGGAACTGCCGCGATGAGCCTGCCCTATGCCCCGCACGCCCCATACGCCCCATACGCCGAGGTGATCGGCGATCCGATCGCGCAGTCCAAGTCGCCGCTGATCCACCGCTTCTGGCTTGAGCGTCTGGGCATCGAGGGCGATTATCGGCATTGCCATGTGAAGCCCGGCGAGCTGGCCGATTACATCGCGCGCCGCCGCGGCGATCCCGACTGGCGCGGGTGCAACGTCACCATGCCGCACAAGCAGGCGGTGATGCCGCTGCTCGACCGGATCGACCCGGTGGCAAATGCGATCGGCGCGGTGAACACGGTGGTGCGCGAGGATGACGGATCGCTGGCCGGGTACAATACCGATGCGCCTGGTTTCCTCGAGCCGCTGCTGGACGAGCTGAAGCAGCCGCATCTGTTCCGCATGGCGCGGATCGTCGGTAATGGCGGCGCGGCGCGCGCCATGGTCAGGGCCTTGGCCGACCACGGCTTCGTTATCGTGATGTTCGGCCGAGATCCCGCCCGGGGCCGCGCCTTGCTCGACGATCTGGACCCCGAGGGCGAGCATCATACCGCGCCGCTGGACACGCTGGCGGCACCGACCGACTTCGCGTTCGACGACCGTGTCGGCTGCCTCGACCTTGTGGTGAACGCCAGCCCGCTGGGGATGACGGGCAATCCCCCGCTGGCGATCCATCCTTCCCATATCCCCCCGCGCTCTATCTGTTACGAGATCGTCACCAGCCCGCGTGAGACCGAGTTCCTGAAAACGGCGCAGCAAGCCGGATTCCGCACGATCGACGGGTTCGCCATGCTGATCGGGCAGGCGGCCTATGCGTTCGGGAAGTTCTTCGGCCAGCCCGCCCCGCGCGCAGACGACGACGAACTTCGCGCCCTGTTGACCGCATGAGCCGAAGGCGCCCCTATATCCTTGGGCTGACGGGATCGATCGGCATGGGCAAGTCGACCGTCGCGGCGATGTTCCGCGATTGCGGCGTGCCCGTCTTCGACGCCGATGCCGAGGTGCACAGGCTGCAGGGCCCCGGCGGATTGCTGGTCCCGGCCATCGAGGAAGCCTTCCCCGGCACCACCGGCCCCCAAGGCGTGAAACGGGCCGAGCTTGGCGCCATCGTCTTCGCCGACCCGCAGGCGCTGAAGCGGCTGGAGGCCATCGTCCACCCCGCCGTCGCGGAAGAGCGCTTTGCCTTCATGGAGGCGAACCGCGATGCGCCGCTGATCGTGTTCGACATTCCGCTGCTGTACGAAAAGACCGGCACACGCGGGCTGGACGCTGTCGCCGTCGTATCGGCCCCTCCCGCAGAGCAGCGCCGCCGCGTGCTTGCGCGCCCCGGCATGACGGAAACGAAATTCGCCGAGATCCTGGCGCTGCAGGTGCCCGACGCGGAAAAGCGCGAGCGCGCGGATCATGTCATCGAAAACGGCGGATCGCTGGACGACACCCGCAAGCAGGTCGAGGCATTAGTCAGGACACTGACCTCATAGCAAAAGGGCGGCCCCGCAAGGCCGCCCTTCGCATTTCCAGCCCTGGCCGGATCAGCTGTTGCCAGCGTCCTCGTCCTCGTCCGATTCGGTAGAACCTTCGGACTTGTCGGCGGTCTTGGGCGCGGCTTTCTTCTTGCGGCGCTTCACGATCTTGGGCGGTGCGGGCGTCAGTTCGAAGGCCAGCTCGGGCTTTGCGTCCTCGCCCTCCTTGATGCTGACATGCACCTCGCCGCCTGCGGACAGCTTGCCGAACAGCAGTTCCTCGGCCAGCGGCTGCTTCACCTTTTCCTGGATCACGCGGCCCATCGGGCGCGCGCCATACAGCCGGTCGTAACCGCGATCCGCCAGCCAGCTGCGGGCGTCGCCGTCGAACTGGATGTGGACGTTCTGGTCGGCCAGCTGAAGCTCCAGCTGAAGGATGAACTTGTCGACCACGCGGCTGACGATTTCCTTGCCCAGATAGGCAAACGGCACGATCGCATCGAGACGGTTGCGGAATTCGGGGCTGAACATCTTCTTGACCGCCTCGTCCCCGGCGTCCGCCTTGGAGATGTCGCCAAAGCCGATGCCGTTGCGCGCCATGTCCGCCGCGCCCGCATTGGTGGTCATGATGAGGACGACATTGCGGAAATCGACCGTCTTGCCGTGGTGGTCGGTCAGGCGTCCGTTATCCATGACCTGCAGCAATATGTTGAACAGGTCGGGATGCGCCTTCTCGATCTCGTCCAGAAGCAGCACGCAGTGCGGCTGCTGGTCGATGGCGTCGGTTAGCAGGCCGCCCTGGTCGAAGCCGACATAGCCCGGAGGCGCACCGATCAGGCGCGATACCGAGTGCCGCTCCATATATTCCGACATGTCGAAACGCTGCAGCGGAATGCCCATGATGTCGGCCAGCTGGCGCGCGACCTCGGTCTTGCCGACGCCGGTGGGGCCGCTGAACAGGAACGAGCCGATCGGCTTGTCCGCATCGCGCAGACCCGCACGCGACAGCTTCATCGCGGTCGACAGCACCTCGATCGCCTTGTCCTGCCCGAACACCACCTGCTTCAGGTCGCGTTCCAGGTTCTCCAGCGCCTTCTTGTCGTCCTTCGACACCGATTTGGCCGGAATGCGCGCCATGGTCGAGATCACCTTCTCGATCTCGCGAGCGGTGATCGTCTTCTTGCGGCGGCTGGGCGGGACCAGCATCTGCATTGCGCCCACCTCGTCGATCACGTCGATCGCCTTGTCGGGCAGCTTGCGGTCGTTGATGTAGCGGGCCGACAGCTCGACCGCGGTCTTGATCGCGTCGGGCGTGTACTTGACCTTGTGGTGTTCCTCGAACGCCGAACGCAGGCCGCGCAGGATCTTGATCGTATCCTCGACCGTGGGTTCGTTGACGTCGATCTTCTGGAACCGGCGCAGCAAGGCGCGGTCCTTTTCGAAGTGGTTGCGGAACTCCTTGTAGGTGGTCGACCCGACGCAGCGGATCGCACCCGACGACAGTGCGGGCTTCAGCAGGTTGGAGGCATCCATCGCCCCGCCGCTGGTCGCGCCCGCACCGATGACGGTGTGGATCTCGTCGATGAACAGGATCGCCTCGGGCATTTTCTCAAGCTCGGAAACGACCTGCTTCAGCCGCTCCTCGAAATCGCCGCGATAGCGGGTGCCTGCCAGCAGCGCGCCCATGTCGAGCGAATAGATCACCGCTTCGGCTAGCACTTCGGGCACGTCGCCCTCGACGATCTTGCGCGCGAGGCCTTCCGCGATGGCGGTCTTGCCGACGCCCGGATCGCCCACATAGAGCGGGTTGTTCTTGGATCGGCGGCACAGGATCTGGATCGTGCGGTCCACTTCGGGCCCGCGCCCGATCAGCGGATCGACCTTGCCGGCCAGCGCCTTGGTGTTGAGGTTGACCGTGAACTGGTCGAGCGCCGAATCCTTCTTGTTCTTGGAATTCGGCTCGGCCTTTTCCTCGGCCTTGGGATCCTCGTCGCTGCCCTTGGGCGAGCGCTGTTCGACCTGCTTGCCGGTCTTGCCGATGCCGTGGCTGATGTACGACACCGCGTCCAGCCGGCTCATGTCCTGCTGCTGCAGGAAATAGACGGCATAGGAGTCGCGTTCCGAGAACAACGCGACCAGCACGTTGGCGCCGGTCACCGTGTCCTTGCCGCTCGACTGCACATGCAGGATCGCGCGCTGGATCACCCGCTGGAAACCGGCGGTGGGCGACGGATCGGCCTTGTCGCTGGTCTTGAGCGACTGATATTCCTGGTCGAGATATTGTTTTACCACGCCGGTCAGCTCGGGAAGCTCGACCCCGCAGGCCTCCATGACCTGCGCGGCGTCCTCATCCTCGATCAGGGCGAGAAGAAGATGTTCCAGAGTCGCATATTCATGCGCGCGCTCTGCAGCGTTGGCGAGCGCGGTGTGAAGCGTCTTTTCGAGGCTCTGGGCAAAAGATGGCATTGGGCGCTATTTCCTATCCAAAGGGAACCGGAGTCGCGATCATGGGCCGATTCCCACCAACTGTAGGATCATGACCATGAACGTAAGGCGAAAGCGTTAACACGAGGCGACCACCGCCTGTTTCGCGATCGCTGGTGGGTCGGCTGCTCGCCCCGGTCGGTTCGCGCAGTGGCGCGTCTGACACATGGCTTGCAGTCCGTGTTGCAACAATATGCACCGCTTCAGTTCTGGCCCGGTCCGATCGGGCAAAGGCGGTGCGGGCGATCATGCTGGGGGCTTCTCCGGCGATCCGAAGAAAGCTTCGGCAGCACGACGGTGCTTGTCCGCCCGTTCCATATGGGTCCGGGTCCGGACGATTTCCAGTTCCAGCAAGGCGATGCGCTCTTCCAGCTCGTCCTGCGACAGCGGGTCGAGGTTCTCACTCGCGAGACGGGCCGCGAGCTCGCCAGGGTGGCCAGCCGGCCGGGGGCGATCATCGTCGAACATTGCAAAAATCGATCATGCCGCTGTTTGCCTTGCTGTCAATGCACCTTGCGGTTAACCGCATGGCCGCAGGCGGAAATCCACAGCCTGCACGGACGATACGCAGCCAGGCGTGTTCGCCCGATCACAGATTAGCGGCCACGGATCGCCAGTTCGCGGATCACCGGTTCACGGTCATGGTCCAAGGGTCTTTTCGGGGGGGTGGAATTGACAGGAAACGCCAGCAGCAATCCGCGCATCGCCGAAAGCATGACCGCCATCGCCATCGATGGCGGCGGAAACGATGGCGGCGGAGGCAATAACGGCGGGGGCGGGCCCGAAGTGCTGGTTCCGCGCCAGATCGCGGTGCCCGTGCCCGGTGCCGGGGAAGTGCTGCTGCGCGTCCATGCAGCGGGTGTCAATCGCCCCGACGTCATGCAGCGCGCGGGTCTGTATCCGCCGCCTGCCGGTGCGCCGGACACGCCCGGCCTGGAAGTGGCGGGCGAGGTGGTGGCGATCGGCGAAGGCGTCGACCCGGTGATGATGGACACTCGCCAATGCGCGCTGGTCGTAGGCGGCGGCTATGCGCAATATTGCCTGGCGAAGGCCGACCACTGCCTTGCGGTCCCCGAAAGCCTGTCGATGGAGGAAGCGGCCGCGCTGCCCGAAACGCTGCTCACCGTGTGGAGCAACGTGTTCGAACGCGGCATGGCGGACGAGGGCGACTGGCTGCTGGTCCATGGCGGCACCAGCGGGATCGGCACCATGGCGATCAAGCTGGCTGGCCTGTTCGGCCTGAAGATCATCGTGACCTGCGGCAGCGACGACAAATGCGATGCCGCCCGCGCGATGGGCGCGAATCATGCGATCAACTACAAGACCGGCGATTTCGTCCAGGAGGTGCAGCGCATCACGGGCGGGCGCGGCGTCGACGTTGTGCTCGACATGATCTCGGGCGAATATGTCGCGCGCAACATCGCCTGCATGGCCGAGGATGGCCGCCACGTGACCATCGCGGTGCAGGGCGGCGTCAAGGCGGAGATCCCGATGCACAAGGTGCTGACCAGGCGGCTGACGCTGACCGGATCGACGCTGCGCCCGCGTTCCGACGGTTTCAAGGCAGCGGTGGCGGACGAGATCCGGAGCGAGGTCTGGCCCTTCGTCGCCAGCGGGCAATTGCGCCCGGCGATGGATTCGACCTTCCCGCTGGAACGCGCCGCCGATGCGCATCGCCGCATGGATGAGGATCACATTGGCAAGATCGTGCTGACCGTGTCATGACCGCCCACTCTTTACCGACCGCCCTGCCCTCGCCCCTGATCCTTCACGAGGATCCCGTCAGCGGCAATTGCTACAAGATCAGGCTGACGGCGGCGCTGCTGGACATCCCGATCGAGCGCCGGTTCTATGACATCACCAAGGGCGAAACCCGCACCGAGCGGTTTCTGGCCGAAGTCGATGCCAATGGCCGCATTCCGGTGCTGCAGGTGGGCGAGCGATTCCTGCCCGAAAGCAATGCCGCCTGTTTCTATCTGGCCGACGGATCCGACCTGATCCCCTCGGGCCGGTTCGAACGCGCCGCCATGCTGCGCTGGATGTTCTTCGAACAGTACCAGCACGAACCCAATATCGCGACCATGCGATACTGGCTGCACGTCCTTGGCGAAGCGAATCTGTCGGACGAACAGCGCGGCCTGATGCCGATGAAACGCAGCGGCGGCGAAGCGGCTCTGGCACTGATGGACCGGCATCTGGCGCGCCGCGACTGGTTCGTGGGCGATGCCTGCTCGCTCGCCGATATCGTGCTGTTCGCCTATACCAATGTGGCGCACGAAGGGGGCTTCTCGCTGGACGAATATGACGCGGTTCGCGGCTGGATCCGGCGCATGCGCGCCCTGCCCCGTTTCGCGGCGATGTGACGCTGAATCGGGGCCGCAAGCGGGAACCCCTTGCCTGCACGGGCCGGATCGCCTAGATGCGAAAGGCAAGCGGCCGCTCCGGTAAGGGGCGGCCCTTATCGTTTTTCCGCCCCGCGCATCGCCGGATTTTCCCCGAAAGAATGTCCGGCCCGCGCCACGGGGCCCATGCGAAAGGTTCACTTCGTGAGCACGAAACAGGCCACTCCGCTGATGCCGCACGCGACCGCCAGCTGGCTGATCGACAACACCGGCCTTACGTTCGAGCAGATCGCCGAGTTCTGCGGCCTCCACATGCTGGAGGTGCAGGCGATGGCCGACGATCTGGCCGGCGCGAAATACACCGGCCGCGATCCTGTCCGCGCGGGCGAACTGACCCATGAAGAGATCGAGAAGGGCCAGAACGACCCCGAATATGTGCTGAAGATGCACCGGGCGCCGGTTCAGGTCCAGCGTACCAAGGGACCGCGCTATACCCCGGTGTCCAAGCGCCAGGACAAGCCCGACGGCATCGCCTGGCTGATCCGCAACCACCCCGAGATTTCGGATGCGCAGATCGGCAAGCTGATCGGCACCACGCGCAACACCATCGGCGCGATCCGCGACCGGTCGCACTGGAACATCCAGAACATCAATCCCAAGGATCCGGTGACGCTGGGCCTGTGCTCGCAGCGCGAACTGGACGCGGCGGTGGCAAAGGCGTCCAAGAACCTGCCCGAAGGCAGCCAGCCGGTGACCGATACGCGTCTGGTCGATGACCGCCAGGCGCTGATCGACGAGCTGAAAAAGGAGCGCGAGGACGCTGCCCGCGCCGCCGTCGAAGCCGCGCAGGAGGCCGAGGCCGAGGCATGGCTCGCCGCCCGCCGCGCCGAGGGCGTGCCAGAGGAATAAGCGCCCGCCCGCAATTGCGGCATGAAACGACAAGGCCCGGTGCGACAGCGCGCCGGGCCTTTTTCGTTGCGCGCTGCAAATAGCGCCGCAGATGCGAAGGCGATCCCGCAGCTGCGAGGCGGCTATCTTGCCGAAAATCCGCGCAAAAGGCACAATAACGCCCATGAACGCGCATAATATCGGGGAGAACAGGCCGCCGCCCGAATGGCCCGTCTGGAACGACAGATGGCTGGATGCGGGCGGCCGATACCGTCATCCCGTCGAATGGCAATCCGAATTCAAGCCGCTTTCGGTCCCCGACATGTTCGACCGCGGCGTGACCCTGGCGGGCAAGGAACCGATCGCCGATTTCCTGGGCAAGCGGACCAGTTACCGTGAAGCGATGGCACAGGCGCGCCGGATCGCGGCCGCGCTCCAGCGGTCAGGGATAGGCAAGGGGGACCGGGTCGGGCTGTTCCTGCCCAATGTGCCGCTCTACCTCACAGCCTATTACGGCATCATGATCGCGGGCGCGACGGCGGTGAACTTCTCGCCCCTGTACACGGCGCAGGAATTGTCCGCGCAAGTGGCCGATTCGGGCGTCACGATGCTGTTCACCGTCAATTCCAGCGCGCTGCTGCCCACCGCGATCGAGGTTCTGGACCAGTCGGCGGTCGACCGGCTGGTCGTCGGCGATCTGCCGTCGATGATGCCGTGGTGGATGGGGCTGGCGATGCGGCTGCTGAAAGGCAGCGAGCTGACCGCCCTGCCCGCCGACCCGCGGATCACGCCGATCGACGCCTTCACTCGCGGCGTGGGCGAACCTGTTCCCGTCGCCATCGATCCCGAACGCGACATCGCCTTGCTGCAATATACCGGCGGCACGACCGGCAGGCCCAAGGGTGCGATGCTTTCGCACCAGAACCTGACGGCAAATGCGCGCCAGAGCCTGCGGATCGATCCGCATCGCGGCGAGCGCGACGTGATGATCGGCGTGCTGCCGCTGTTCCACGTGTTCGCCAATACGGTGGTGCTGAACCGCACGGTGCTGAACGGCGGGATGATCGTGATGCTGCCGCGCTTCGATGCGAAGCAGACGCTGAAGGCGCTGAACCGCACGCAGGCGACCGCGTTGCCCGGCGTGCCCACCATGTACCAGGCGCTGCTGGACTGCCCGGCGGTCGCCAGCACCGATTTCACCTCGCTGCGGGTGTGCATTTCGGGCGGCGCGCCCCTTCCCCTGCCGCTGAAGCACAAGTTCGAAAGCGTGACCGGCGCGCATGTGGTCGAAGGCTATGGGCTGACGGAAAGTTCGGGGGTCGTGTCGACCAATCCCTTCGGCAGCCCGGAGGACGAGAAGCCCGGCACGATCGGGCAGGTCATGCCCGGCACCAGCATCCGCCTGCTGGACAAGGAGGACCCGGAAAGGCTGGCCGCTCCGGGCGAGCCGGGGGAACTGGCGGTGAAGGGCCCGCAGATCATGCTTGGCTACTGGAACCGGCCCGAGGGGCACAGCGTCTTCCAGGACGGCTATCTGCGCACAGGCGATGTCGCGGCCATCGACGAGGACGGCTTCCTCAGCATCGTCGACCGCATCAAGGACATGATCGCGGTCGGCGGCTTCAAGGTCTTCCCCAGCCAGATCGAGGAAGTGCTGCTGGACCGCGCCGGCGTGCGCGAGGCGCTGGTCGTCGGCGTGCCCGACGATTACCTGGGCGAAGTGCCCAAGGCCTTCATCACGCTCGATCCCGGCAGCACCGACGATGCGGAAACGCTGAAGTCATGGGTCAACAGCCGCGTCGGCAAGCACGAGCGGCTGGCGGATGTGGTGATCCGCAAGGAATTGCCCAAGACGATGATCGGCAAGCTGGACCGCAAGGCGCTGCGCGACGAGATTGCCGCCGAAGCAGGCTCGGCCTAGGTCGCCAGCGACAGCTTCGGCTCGCTTTCGGCGTCAGCGCCGCTCCTTGCGGGCGCCGAGCCATGCGCGCGCTGGGCGAACTTTCCCTCGACACTCGCACCCTGTTCGATGGTCAGCGTGTCGTAATGCACATCGCCGGTGATGCGGGCGGTCTTCAGGATCACCAGAGTCTTTGCCGTGATCGATCCGTCCACCGTGCCGGCAAGCCGCGCGCTATCCGCCTCGATCGCGCCGTTCACCACGCTGGATTCGCCCTGCACCAGCGATCCGCAATGGATGTCGCCGTCGATGCTGCCATCGACATGCAGGTCTTCGCTGGCGCTGATATTGCCGGTAATCTTGATGTCGGAGCCAAGGACGGAGAAGCTGGAGGATGCCATGGTATTAGTGGTCGGCCGCGGCGAAGCGGTCGGTTTTTCCTGTTTCGAGAACACGTCTTGCTCCAAGAATGCTGGCGCCCTTTTCCAGCATGGGGCGCGGATCGACCGCGCGATTGTTGATACGGACTTCGAAATGCAGATGCGGCCCGGTCGAACGCCCGGTGCTGCCGATCCGGCCGACGGTCTCGCCGGCCTCGACCCGGTCGCCGACGCGCGCATCGAACTTCGACATGTGTGCATAGCGGGTCATCACGCCATTGCCATGGCGAATCTCGACCACATTGCCATAGCCGCCCTTGCGCCCGACGAAGCTGACGCGGCCCTTGGCGGCGGCGCGGATCGGCGTGCCGGTCGCGCCGCGGAAGTCGAGGCCCGAGTGCATCGCGGCGCGGCCCGTGAACGGATCGCGGCGATAGCCGAAGGGGGAGGAGATCATGTCGCGGCGGCCGGGCAGCACATTGGGAATGCCTTCCAGCCCGCGTTCCAGCGCGGCCATGCGCGACAGCGAGCTGGCCAGTTTCTCGAACCGGGGGTCTAGCGCGTCGTCGCCCGAACCGAACGCCTCGAACGGGCCGCCCATCGCGGTGTTCTGCAGGTTCATGCGCGCGACCGTCGCGGGATCGAGGCCGAGCGTCCGGATCGCCCTGGCCGCATCGTCGGCGCGCTTGTCGGCCAGGCGGGTCAGCCCTTCGACAAAGGCGAGCTGGCGCGCCTCGAGCCTGGCGAGGCCGGCAGCCTCGGGCAGGACGGCGCTGACCTTCTGGACCGTACGGCGGGTCTCGGCGGTGGAGTCCTGGACGCCCTGTACCGCGCCGGTGCCGGGCATCTCGCCCAGATGATCCCCGACCATGTCCTCGATAAAGGCCTGGCGGCGCGACAGATCGTCGGCAACCTCGTCAAGCCCGTCGCGATAGGCGCTGACCCAGCTTTCGGCGGTGGCGACCTTGGCGGCGCGGGCATTCAGCTCGGCGGCATTGGTGCGGGTGTTCCATTCGCTGACCAGCGCGACACCCATCGTGGCGGACCACACCATCGCCAGCGCGGCGGCGCCGCCGGCCGCCTTCATCTGAAGCGATGAGGAAATCCGTACGAAACGGACCTGCCCCTGCGAGCGCATGATGAACTCGCGGTCAGGAAACCAGCCCCTTATCCGGGCGGTAAGCGTGCTTTGGGCAGCTTGCGCCAAGGTAGACCCCCGTAGATCCCAAACGAGCCTCGCAAGGGGGTTGCGAAGCTTTCCCGTCCAGCTTTCGCTAGCAGGGAGAAGGTTAAGTTGAAGTTTCCATTGTCCGCTTAGCGGTGAACCGTTTCACCGACGGGACGAAATGCAACAAAAGTCGGGAACACTTGTCAATCTGCTGGAACGAATATCTTGACCGGGTGTTTGGATGCCCAATCCCGGCGATAGCTGACTTGCGATCTGGCCGTGCTGCGCCACGGTCCCCGATCCGGCTTTTTTCCTGTCGTACCCTGACAAATGCGTCCCGAATTGCTAGGTAACAGGCCATGGACACTGTAATCGAAAAGCAAACCGAAGCCCCCCTTTCCGCCGAAGACAGCGCCGCGCTGATCGACAGGCTGGCCCGCAAGGCGCGTAACGCGCAAAAGGTGCTGGCCAGCATGAGCGACGCCGAGAAGGCCGACGCCCTGCGCGCCGCCGCCGCCGCGCTGCGCGATCATGCCGGTGACATCCTGGCCGCCAACGCCCGGGATATCGCCGCGGGCGAGGAACGCGGATTGTCGGGCGCGATGCTGGATCGGCTGCGCCTGGACGAGGACAGGCTGGAAGGCATCGCCGCCGCGGTCGAGAATGTGGCCGACCTGCCCGATCCGGTGGGACAGGTGATCGACCGCTCCGAACGACCGAACGGCCTGCAGTTCGCGCGCGTGCGCGTTCCCGTCGGCGTGATCGGCATCATCTATGAAAGCCGCCCCAACGTGACCGCCGATGCGGCGACGCTGTGCGTGCGCGCCGGCAATGCGGCGCTGCTGCGCGGCGGAAGCGAGGCGGTGCATTCCAACCGCGCGATCAACAAGGCGCTGGCCGAAGGCCTGGCCAAGGGCGGCGTGCCCGAAGGCGCGGTGCAGCTGATCCCGACGCAGGACCGCGCCGCGGTCGGCGCGATGCTGAAGGCGGCGGGCCTGATCGACATGATCGTTCCGCGTGGCGGCAAGTCGCTGGTCGCGCGCGTGCAGGAAGAGGCGCGGGTCCCCGTGCTCGCCCATCTCGACGGCATCAACCACACCTTCGTCCATGCCAGCGCCGACAAGACGATGGCGGAGGACATCGTCCTCAACGCCAAGCTGCGCCGCACCGGCGTTTGCGGGGCGATGGAAACGCTGCTGATCGACAGGAACTATCCCGATGCGGCGGGTGTCGTGAAGAAGCTGCTCGACGCCGATTGCGAAGTTCGCGGCGATGAAGCTGCGCGCAAGCTGGACGAGCGGGTCAAGCCCGCGGATGACGAGGATTGGGATACCGAATATCTCGAAGCCATCGCGTCCGTCGCCATCGTCGACGGCATGGACGCCGCGCTCGACCATATTGCGGCGCATAGCTCGGGCCATACCGATGCGATCGTCGCCAGCGACGCCGACGCGGTCGAGACTTTCCTCAACAACGTGGACAGCGCCATCGTGATGGCCAATGCCTCCAGCCAGTTCGCCGATGGCGGCGAGTTCGGGCTGGGCGCGGAAATCGGCATCGCCACCGGGCGGCTGCATGCCCGCGGGCCGGTCGCGCTGGAGGGGCTGACGACCTATAAATGGCAGGTGCGCGGCAGCGGCCAGACCCGCCCCTGATCCCAGACGATCAAACCATGCAGAAGGCGGCCCATCCAGAGGCCGCCTTTTTCTTCGGGAGAGACCCATGCGCTATAATCGCCTTGGCCGCACCGGCCTGTTCGTATCCGAGCTTTGCCTTGGCACCATGACCTTTGGCGAGGGCGAGGGCATGTTTGCGCAGATGGGCGCGCTGAAGCAGGCCGACGTCAACCCGCTGGTCAAGGCGGCGATCGATGCGGGCGTCAATTTCATCGACACGGCCGACATCTATTCCGCCGGCAAGTCCGAGCAGAGCGTCGCCCGCGCGATCCGCGAACTGGGGCTGAACCGCGACGAGCTTGTGATCGCGACCAAGGCGCTGGGCCCGATGGGCGAGGGCGTGAACGCGCGCGGCGCATCGCGCTATCATCTGCTGAACGCGATCGACGCCAGCCTTGCGCGGCTGGAGATGGATCACGTCGACCTTTACCAGATCCACGGCTGGGATCCGGCCACGCCGATCGAGGAAACCCTGCGCGCTCTCGACACCATCGTGCAGTCGGGCCGCGCCCGCTATGTCGGCGTGTCGAACTGGGCGGCGTGGCAGATCGCCCGCGCCATCGGCAAGACCGAGCAGTTCGGCCTGGCTCCGCTGGCGTCGCTGCAGGCCTATTATTCGATGATCGGACGCGACATCGAGCATGAGATCGTCCCGATGCTGGAGGCCGAAGGGCTGGGCCTGATGGTCTGGTCGCCGCTGGCGGGCGGTTTCCTGTCGGGCAAGTTCCGGCGCGGACAGGAAGGCGAGGGGCGGCGCGCGGGCTTCGATTTCCCGCCCATCGACAGGGACCGGGGATATGACGCGGTCGAGGCGATGGACGACATCGCGGCCAGCCACGGCGCGACCGTTCCGCAGGTCGCGCTGGCATGGCTGCTGGCCAAGCCCGCCGTGTCCAGCGTGATCGTCGGCGCGCGCAAGCTGTCCCAGCTCGAGGATAATCTGGGCGCCTGCGACGTGCAGCTGTCGCAAGAGGAAGTCGCCCGGCTTGACGGTGCCGATCCGCGGCGAGTGCAATATCCCGGCTGGATGATCGATCGCCAGGCCGCCTTTCGCAGGGGCGGCAAGGTCGGCGGCGAACCGACCGACTGACGCGCATGCGCACGGGGCTATTGGGCGGCAGTTTCAATCCTGCCCACGGGGGGCATCGCCGCATCACCCTGTTCGCGATCGACGCGCTGGGGCTGGACGAGGCGTGGTGGATGGTGTCGCCCGGCAATCCGCTGAAGACAAAGGCGGGCATGGCGCCGCTGGCCGCGCGCATGGCGTCGGCACGCAAGCAGGCAAGGCGCGCGCCGATCCGCGTCACCGCGATCGAACAGCAACTGGGCACGCGCTTTACCGCCGACACGCTGCGCCACCTCAAGCGGCGCTATCCCAAGCGGGAATTCCTGTGGCTGATGGGCAGCGACAATCTCGCCCAGTTCCACCTGTGGCGCGACTGGCGGTTGATAGCGCGCTCCATGCCGATTGCGGTGATCGCCCGGCCGGGTTATGATGCTGCTGCCATGACGAGCCCCGCCATGGCCTGGCTCCGGCGCTACCGTGTACCGGCAGCCAGCGTACGCAAACGGGGAAGATGGAGCGCGCCGGCACTGGTGTTCCTGCGTTTCGATCCCGATCCGCGCTCGGCCACCGACCGGCGCAAGGCCTCGCCCGACTGGGCCGCCGCTTATGCTGGAGCAAGCCCGCGCGATGCGGTCACGCACCGGTCCATCGGCCTTGGGAATTCGCAGGGAAACCGGGCTTGAACCCCCGGGGCACCAACGCGTTTCCTGTCATGCCAGGCCCCATGCCCATGTGCGGCGTTTGCCTTTTGCCCGTTTCGGGTGCAGGGCGCGCGCAAATGGCTGTTCCCGATTCCTTTCAAGCGTATTCAGTGGGCATGCAGCCAAAGGAGTATAGAATACCCCTATGAATCAGGCTCAACACATGCCGGAAAAATCCGGTTTCGTACCGACGGGCGACATTGCCGACTTCGATGCCGAGGCGGGAAGCCTGCACGAACTCGTGCTCAAATCGCTCGACGACGACCAGGGACAGGACATCATCTCGATTCCGCTGGCGGGCAAAAGCTCGATCGCGGACCACATGGTGATCGCCAGCGGCCGTTCCAGCCGCCAGGTCGCCGCCATGGCCCAGAAACTGGGCGAGCGCGTGAAGAAGGGCGGCTTCGGCCCGGTCCGCATCGAAGGTCTGCCCGCGGCGGACTGGGTGCTGATCGATGCGGGCGACGTGATCGTCCATCTGTTCCGTCCCGAAGTGCGCAGCTTCTACAACCTTGAGCGGATGTGGGGCTTTGGCGAGGGCGGCAACGCCTGATCCGGCTCCGTTCGGCGGGGCATCGTTCCACATGGGACGAGGCCCTGCTGGATTTCCGGCGATCCGCGCGATAGCAGGGTGCCATGCGGCTTCATGTCATCGCACGCGGAAAGATCGGCCGTTCGCCCGAGGCGGAGCTGGTCGCGCGCTATGAAAAGCGCATCGGCTGGCCCTTCAGGGTGACCGAACTGCCCGATAGCGGCGGCACGATACCCGCGCCGCTGACCCCGGCGAAGGACGTGCTGCTGGACGAGCGCGGCAAGCTGATGTCGTCCGAGGATTTCGCCGCGCTGCTCGGTCGCTGGCGCGACGACGGCATGCGCGAGGCGCGCTTCCTGATCGGCGCCGCCGACGGCCACGGGGACGAGGCGCGGGACAGCGCCGACCTGCTGCTCGGCTTCGGCGCCATGACCTGGCCGCATCTGATGGTCCGCGCGATGCTGGCCGAACAGCTCTACCGCGCGACGACGATCATCGCGGGCCACCCCTATCACCGTTCGGGCTAGGACCATGCGGCGCACGTTCGTCCTGGCCATCGTCCCCCTTGCCGCCGCGCTGGCGCTGGTCCCGGCATCCGCGCAGATCGCGGGCGACGCCATTTCCGCCGACAGCCTGGCCGAGGCGCAGGCCGCCCGGATCGAGGCGCGGGAGCGTGCCCGCACGCTTGCCGACCGCGCCGCGACGATCGAGGACACGGCGCTGAAGGCCGAGGCGCAGGCGGAAGCGCTGTCGGCCCGCATCGCCGAATCGGAAGCCCTGATCGAGGAAGCGCGCCAGCAGGAAACCCTGGCCGCCGACCGGCTGGGGTTCCTGCGCGAGCGATTCGCGCGCCAGCGCGCGCCACTGTCGCGCATGCTGGCGGCGCTGCAGCGACTGGCTCGCAGGCCGATGGTGCTGCTGGTGCTGCGCCCTTCATCGGTGCGCGATTATGTCCGCACCCGCGCGATGGTGGCCGCGATCACCCCTCAGATCGCGCGGCAGACGCGTTCGGTGCGCGGCGATCTGGCCGAGATGCGCGCATTGGCACAAGGCAGCGCCGCTGCGCGCGTCACGCGGCAGGAAGCAGCCACCGAACTGGCACGCCAGCGCGCCGAATTGCGCGCAAGTGGCGCCGAAAGCCGCCTTGCCGCGCGCGCGCTGGAACAGGCGGCGGGCGAGGCGCGCCGCGAGGCCACGCTGCGCGATGTCGAGGCGGACAGCATCGCCGCGCTCGCCGCGCGGCAGAGCCGCAATCGCCAGACCGAGGCGAGGCTGGCCGAACTGATCGGGCCGATCCTTCCGGCGGGGCGAGCGGAGGCAAGGTCCTCGTCGATTCGCCCCGTCATGCCCGTGCAGGGCGCGGTCCTGGCGGGCTATGGCGAACGCGATGCCGCCGGTGGCCGCTCGCGGGGGCTGAGCATCGCTCCGCAGCCGGGCGCGGCGGTCGCGGCGCCGCTGGCGGGTGAGATCGCATTCGCGCGTCCGTGGCGCGCCTATGGCACGCTGGTCATCATCCGGCACAAGGGCGGACTGCTCAGCCTGGTCGGCGGGCTGGCCGACGCGCGGGTCCGGGAAGGGCAGGCGGTGGCGCAGGGCGATGTGCTGGGCCGCGCGCCGCAGCGGGACCCCAGCGTGCTGTACGAATTGCGCCGCGCGGGCAGGCCGGTACACCCGCTGCTGGCGGTCTGAGCGGAAAAGCACGGCCAAGCCTCATCTGGCGTTAAGCCGCCGTGCGCGATAGAGTGAGTTGAAATTGACGATGGGCGGAGTGCGCCGGGCGAAGTCCGGCGGCGCGCCCGTGGAAAGGTACGACATCCCGATGGCGATCCGCTTTGCTCCCCTGCTGCGTTCTGCGGCGCTGGTCACCGCGCTGGCCATGCTGCCCGCGACGACGGCCGGCCTGGCCGCGGTCGATGGCCGCAGCGCGCCCGAATTCGGCAAGCTGATGCTCGTCTACCAGCGGGTGAAGGCCTATTACGTCGACGACGTCACCGACGACCAGCTGATCCGCGGCGCGATCGACGGCATGCTGGCCAGCCTCGACCCGCACAGCTCGTATCTCGACGGCACGGCGGCAGAGAACCTGCGCACGCAGACCGAGGGCAGCTATGGCGGGCTTGGCCTGTCGGTCACGATGGAAGACGGGGTGGTCAAGATCATCGCGCCGACCAAGGGCACGCCCGCCGACATCGCCGGGCTGAAGGCGGGGGACTACATCACCCATCTGAACGGCAAGCTGCTGTATGGCGGCACGCTGGACGAGGCGGTCGAGGAGATGCGTGGCCCTCCCGGCACGGCGGTCGACCTGACCATCTATCGCCCCGGCCGCGACGAGCCGCTGGACGTGAGCGTCGAGCGTGCGATCATCGATCTGAAGCCGGTGGAATACACCGTCGATGGCAAGATCGGCATCATCACCGTATCGAGCTTCAGCGCCCATGTCGGGCGCGAGGTCCAGAAGGCGATGGCGGGCATCCGCGGCGATCTGGGCGGCGCCATGCCCGAAGGGCTGGTGATCGACATGCGGTCGAACCCCGGCGGCCTGCTGGACGAGGCGGTGGCGATGAGCGACCTGTTCCTGGAACGCGGGCAGATCGTGTCGCAGCGCGGCCGTTTCGCGCGCGACAACGAGAGCTATTCGGCAAGGCCCGGCGACATCGCCAAGGGCGTGCCCATCGTGGTGCTGATCGATGCGGGCACCGCCTCTGCGTCCGAGATCGTGGCCGGCGCGCTGCAGGACCATCATCGCGGGCTGGTGATGGGTGAGCGCAGCTTCGGCAAGGGCAGCGTGCAGACCGTCGTGCAGATCAGCGCCGACAGCGCGCTGAAGCTGACCACGGCGCGCTATTTCACCCCGTCGGGCCGTTCGGTGCAGGAAGGCGGGATCGAACCCGACATCAAGGTACCGCAGATGTCCGACCCCGACGCCCGCGCCCGCGCCAAGAGCGCGATCCGCGAATCGGACCTGCGCGGCCATCTGATCAACGAGCTCAGCATCGAGGATGCAGAGCTGGAAGAGGATGCGACGCAGGATCCGCGCTTCAAGGTGACGGCGGAAGAGCTCGAGGCGCAGGGGATCGAGGACTTCCAGCTCGACTATGCGCTCAAGACCCTGCGCAACACCCGGCTGGCAAGGCTGAGCGGGACCGGCAGCGTGCAGTAACACCGCCGGTCGCGGGATCGGGTGACGGCGCAGAAGCCGGTCCTGCGGGATGGCAGCGCGCCGGCGTCCGGCGGCACCCGATCGCCAGTTCCGCGCCGAAGGGGCCATCGGTTCGTTTGCTTCGCCGGAGTCGGGGCTGGATTTCGCGCACCGACCTTCCTAGACCTTCTTTCGCAAACGCCCGGTTGCAGGCAGACATCCTCTGCCCCTGATCTGCGGGCGCTGGATCGAGAGCTTTAGAACGATGCTGTCCCCGAACCTTGCGATTGCCCGGGCGATCGCGCTGCTGGTCCCGGCCTCGCTGCTGGCGGGGGCCTATGTCTCGCAATATGGCTTTGGCCTGTATCCGTGCGAGATGTGCTGGTGGCAGCGCTATGCCCATTTCGCGGTGCTGGTGCCCGCGCTGCTGGCATTCGTGGCGCGCGGTGAGTTGCGGCTATGGCTCGTGCGGCTGGCGGGCGTGCTGCTGCTGATCGCGGCCATGCTGGGCGGCTATCACGCGGGCGTCGAATATGGCTGGTGGGAAGGCATCACCACCTGCGCCACCACCGCGGCGGCAGGCGGCGACCCGCTGGAGGCGATCCTGAACGCGCCCATCGTGCGCTGCGACACGGCGCCGTGGGACCTGTTCGGCATATCGCTGGCGGGCTGGAATTTCCTGATTTCCGGGGCGGCGGCACTGGCCGTCCTGATTCTTTCGGCACAGAGCGGGCGCAAGGGCGTTCTAGGATCATGACCATGCGCAGGAACGATATCGAGGCGATGATCCGGGTCGACCAGGCCGGGGAATACGGCGCGACCCGCATCTATGCCGGGCAGATCGCGGTCATGGGCGACCGCGCCCCGGGATCGGGCGAAGTGGCATCGATGGCGATGCAGGAAGCCGAGCACCGCGAGAAATTCGATGCGCTGCTGACCGAACGCGGCGTTCGCCCCACCTTGCTGCAGCCGTTGTGGGACCGCGCGGGCTTTGCGCTGGGCGCCGTGACCGCGCTGATCGGGCCCGAGGCCGCGATGGCCTGCACCGCCGCAGTCGAGACCGAGATCGACCGCCATTACAGCGAGCAGTTGGACGAGCTGGGCGATTCCGACCCGCAGCTGTCCGCCATGGTCGAGAAATTCCGCGACGAGGAGCGCGAGCATCACGATATCGCCATCGCGCAGGGCGCCGAACGCGCCCCTGCCTATCCGGTGCTGACCGGCGCGATCCGGCTGGGCTGCCGCGCCGCCATTGCGCTGTCGAAGCGGATCTGATGGCGCTCAGCTATCGTTCAGACGTCGTGCGGCCTAATTTCGGGCCGCGGGACGACGACCCGACACAAGACCGACCGACGCGCTGGGAGGCGCCGCCACAATGAAGACGACAACCGCACTTGCCGCCCTGGCCTTCACCGCCATCTGGGCCACCCCTGCCGCCGCGCAGGACGCGCCCAATGGAGAGCGGGTCAACCAGGTCATCGTCTATGGCGACCAGCCCTGCCCCGAAGCGCGCGACGACAATGAGATCGTCGTCTGCGTCCGGCAGGAGGATCCCTATCGCGTGCCGCAGGACCTTCGCGAAAGCGGGGCGCCGCAGAACGAGGCCTGGGCCAACCGGGTCGCGGCCAATGCGGATGTCGGGGCGACCGGCGTGGGAAGCTGCTCGACCGTCGGGCAGGAAGGGCAGACCGGCTGCCAGATCGACATCATCGAACAGGCCTATGCCGAGAAGGAGACCGCCGACAGCGTCCGCTTTGGCGAGCTTATCGCCGAGGAACGCGCACGCCGGCTGGAAGCGATCGACGCCGACGCCGCTGACGAGCAGGAACGGGTTGAAGCGCTGGAGCGCGAGTATGAAGCGCGCCGCACCGGGCAGGCGCCGAACCCTGAAACCGGCAATGTGATCGAACCGTCGGATGCGGAGCCGATCGCGGCCGATCCGGGCGAATAGGCGTCCATCGCCCCGTCCGCGCAGGGCGGGGCTGCCCATGCCGGCTTACCCTTTGTTGACAGCGGCGCGCATCGTTAACCTTCATAATGCCCGTAACAGCGCTGTAATCATCTGAAAACGCGTGATTTCGGGACCCAGCCTGGGCGAGTGAGCCTATCTACTCTTAACGGCTAGGGCGATGCGAAATGGCGTTATGCCGCTTGAACCGGGCAGGGCGCAGGGGCCATAACAGGTGCGCAACATGAGGGGCGTACGATGTATCTCCACGCAGACAGATCGATTGCCCGGCATTCCCAGGCACTGACGGGCGACGAAACGACCAGCCTGCCGCGCGTGCAGGACCGCCGGATGCAGCGCATTCGCAGCTATCTGACGCTGGCGCTGGCCGATTTCGTCGCGCTGGTCGTTTCGTTCGTGGCAGCGAACACGATCTATCTGCAGCAGCCGGCGGCGGACCACGGGTTCACCGTGCTGCTGGTCATGGTCCCGATCTATTTCTGTTTCGCCGCGATCAACTCGTCCTATGGCGGCGAGGCGCTGCTGCGCCAGGAAAAGAGCTTCACGCGCTCGGCCCAGGCCGTGCTGTTCGCGGGGACCGCCGTGGCGCTGATCGTGTTCCTGCTGAAGGCAGGTAACGAGGTTTCGCGCGCGGTGTTCGTGATCGGCTGGGTGCTGGCGATCGTCGGCGTTCCGATGCTGCGCCTTGCGATTGCCCGCCCCTTGCTGAACCGCATGGGGGGCACGCCCTATTCGCGTGTGGTGATCGTCGACGGGGTCGATTATTCGCCAGCACACGACGATATCGTGATGCAGCTTTCGCGCATCGGTTTCGATCCGGCATCGACCGATCCGCACGGCTTCCACGCGCTGGCCGCCGCTGTGACCAATGCCGACCGCATCGTGATCGCCACCATGCCAGAGCGCTATGCCGCGTGGTCCACCGCTCTCAAGGGTATCGCGGTAAAGGGCGAACTGCTTTCGCCCGGTGACGACAAGCTGGGCATCGTGGGCGTTGGCCGGCACCAGAACCGCCCCACCATGGTCATCAGCCACGGCCCGCTGACGCTGCGCGACCGTATCACCAAGCGGCTGTTCGACATGGTGATTGCGTCGATCGGACTGGTCGCAGCGTCGCCCGTGCTGCTGGCGGCCGCCATCGCGATCAAGCTGGAATCCAAGGGTCCGATCCTGTTCATGCAGAAGCGGATCGGGCGCGACAACAAGATCTTCGAATGCTGCAAGTTCCGCAGCATGTATACCGACCGCTGCGACGCCGATGCCGCGCAGCTGACCACCAAGAACGATCCGCGCGTGACCAAGGTGGGCGATTTCATCCGCAAGACCAGCATCGACGAGCTGCCGCAGCTCATCAACGTGCTGCGCGGCGAGATGAGCATCGTGGGTCCCCGCCCCCACGCGATGAGCGCCAAGGCCGCCGACCAGCTCTATTGGGATGTGGATACGCGCTATCGCCATCGCCATTCGATGAAGCCGGGCCTGACCGGGCTGGCGCAGGTGCGCGGCTTCCGCGGCCCGACCGACCGGACCGAGGATCTGACGAACAGGCTTGCGTCCGATCTCGAATATGTCGATCGTTGGTCGATATGGATGGACTTCTACCTGGTGGCTCGCACCGCGACCGCGCTGTTCGGCAAGAACGCCTTCTAGAACCGAAGCGGAGATCCTGGCGATCCGACCGGCGCGCCTTCCTGCTGGGAGGGGCCGCCGTTTCGGGGGCGCTGACCATGGCGGGCCATGGCTCCGCCGCGGCGGCCGCTGACAGGCCGATCGATGGGCCGGTCGACTGGCCGGACTGGGCACCCGATCTCACCGATCATTATCGCACCATTGACCACCTTCGAGCGCTAGCCCGCGACGTGCGCGAATTCGGCGCCGCGCTCGACGGGACGAGCGACGACACGCAGGCGATGCAGCGGGCCGTCTCGTCCGGCGCAGAGGCTCTGTTCATCCCCCCCGGCAAGGGCCTGCGGATGACAGGCAGCGTCGACATCGGCTCGGCGATCGCGATCCTGGGGGACGAACGATCGGCCCCCATCATCTGGGAAGGGCGCGAGCGGCAGGCCTTCCTGGTCCAGCCGCCCGCCCAGCGGCTGGACGATTTCGTCGACGATGTGCTGTTCGACCAGATCGGCATCGTGCGGGCCGACGGGCTGGCTGCGGCGGGACATCTGGTCTCTGCCCGCAATTTCAGGCGGCTGCGCGTAACGCGCTGCCGCGCCGAGCGGGTGAGCCTGTGCTATATGGGCCATCTGCGCCAGTTGAACGACAATTACGACAGGCGGAACGGATCGGCCGATGTCGATCCTGCCGTGCTGGCCGGCTTTGCGCCCGACCATGACCGCGACCTCAACGATCATGCGCTGATCGCCGACAACCGGGTCGACTTCGGCGAATACCAGGGCACGGTGGCGCGCATCAATTTCAGCAAGCACGTGGTGGTGTTCCGCAACCGCGGCAGGTTCGCCAATGTCAGCTGGTGGGGCGGAGGCGCTCGCCGGGCGGAGGGCGGCAATCTGCGGTTCCTGCGGCGGGTAAGGCATTGTTACATCGCCGAAAACTTCGTCACCGGGTGCAATGGCGGGGTCTATGGCAACAACGGGCAGCACATCGTCGTCGCGCGCAATATCGTGCGGGACATGACCGATGCCGGGGTCGATTTCGAGGGCTGCTTCGATTGCACCGCCTATGGCAACCGGGTCAGCAATATCGGTAATTTTGGCTTGGCCACGTTCTATGCGGCCCGCAATATCGTGTTCCACGACAATTATGTCGAGCAGAACGGCGATGCGGCCACGCTGCATGTGCGGTTCGGCAAGGGGCGCATCGGCAATCCCAAGGGCATTTTCGTGGTGGGCCTGCGCAGCAGCGGCTTTGGCCGGGGCGACGACGGGGTCAACGTGATCTTTCGCCGCAATCGCTTCGTCTGGACCGGCGCAAGCGGGCGGGGGCGAGTTCTGGGCAGCTTTTTCTCGACCCTTGTTTTCGAGGAGAATCGGTTCGACAATGTCACCTGTGACATCCGCTATCGCCGGACCGAGCATCTGACGGTGGCGGGCAACCGTTTCCTGATGACGCAGGCCGCCGACGAACCCACCAATATCATCGGCGGGTCTGCCGAACGGGTCGATATCCTCGACAATGTCATCGAATGTCGGGCAAGGATGCCGGATGACGCCGCGGCCATTTTCAGATCCATCCCGATGACGGAAAATTCGCAGACACGCATCACCGGCAATGTCCTGACCGGAACGGCCCGCCGGCTGGCCATCCTGGTCACTGGAGAGCCGGTCGATGCATCCGCGCTGCGCATCGCGGATAATCGCAACCTGCCGGTGCGCGTGGAAAACACCATCCTTCGCGAAGGCTAGCCGGGCATAGACCCTTGCCCGCCCTTGGCCATTGCAAGATGACCGGCCAAATGGCCGCCCGATTGCGGTCATGACAATCCGGCCGTTACCCAGGAAAGACCCGAACCCACATGCCGATTGGTAACCAGCTTCGCCGGATGAAGGAGGCAGCCTCTATCCAGCCGGAAACGATCCTGCCCTTCCTGGCGCAGCGCATCGGCACGGTCGCCTCTGCCGAAATGGCCAAACGCAAGGGCGGCTATGTCAGCCATTACGGCGCGTGGCACGGAAATGCGGGCGACGTTATGATCGCTTTTGCCGAACATGCGCTGTTCGACAATCGCTTCGGCAAGCAGAGCTGGCTGGTCGAGAACCACCAGCGCAAGGTCACGCATGAGGATGTGGAGCGCATCAATGCATCGGCCAGGGCGGTCGTGGTCGGCGGCGGCGGGCTGATCATTCCGGACCATTATCGCTATGTCGAGAATACCGACAGCGACTGGCAATGGAACATCTCGCTGTCCGACCTGGCCGCGATCCGCAGGCCGCTGCTGGGCTTTGCGCTGGGCTATAACCGCATGGCGGGGCAGGCGGATTTCAAGCCGTTCTTCCGCGACCATATCGCCGCCGTCGTCGACCAGTCGGTGTTCTTCGGCCTGCGCAACGGGGGCAGCATCGCGCGGCTGTCCGACTATCTGCCGCCGCATCTGCATTCGCGGTTGTCGCTGCAGCCGTGCCCCACCAATCTGATGTCCATGATCCGCCCCGAAAGCTGGGCCGCCACGCGCGATCCGCAGGAACGGTCGGTCACCTTCGTCCTGTTCATGGGCTTCCAGCGGCTGGGCCTGGTCGAGAAGAGCGAGAATATCCGCCGCATTGGCGATCTGGCGAAGCGCCTGCACCGGGACGGCTGGACCATCCATGTCGCGACCCACACTGCCGAGGAACTGGCCGCTGTGCCGATGTTCCGTAAGGCCGGGGTGCCCTTTACGCTGAAGATGCTCGACATGATGTCGCCTGAGGGCATCGCGCAGTATTACCGCAGCAAGAGCCTGGTCATCGGCATGCGCGGTCACGGCGTCATGCTGCCCTATGGGCTGGGCGTGCCGGTCATGGGGATCATCAACCACGTGAAGGTCCGCTATTTCCTGGAAGAGGTGAAGCTGGGCGATTACGCGGTCGATCTCGAGGATCCGCACATGACCGACAAGATGATCGAGCGGGTAGGGCGGTTCGACGCCGACCGACCGGCATTCTACCGCGTGATGGACCGCGAGAAAGAGCGCCTGTGGGACATCACCCAGCGAAATCTCGACACTCTGGAGCCCTATTTCCGGCAGGGCTGACGCACCGGTCCGGCCGGATGCGCGCCTATTCGCCGGTGGCGGGCGCTGCGGGGCGACGCCGCGATGCAAGCGCCAGCGCGCTGGGCAGCGCGGCCAGCAGGACGGCCCCTGCGAACAGCAGGCCGACGCTGCCGCGATAGGCGATCGAGGTCATGGCGAATGGGGGCAGGTCGGACAGCAGCGCGAAGACCAGCGCCGCCGCCGCGGTGATCGCGCAGATCGCGAAGATCAGCCCGAAGCGGTGCGGCGTATGTTCCAGCCTGCGCATGGCGACCACGCTGCCGACCAGCGTCAGCGCCGAGGCCGCCGCGCCTGCCCAGGCCGCCGCCGCGATGCCCAGCGCGGGGATCAGCACGACATTGGCGGCCACCGCGACCAGCGCGGGGATCGTCGTCACCGTGCTGACGATGCCGGGCCGCTTGTGGAACAGTATCTCCTTGTTGAACTGCAGCGCCGCGCCGCCCAGGAATGCCGTCAGCACCAGCGGCGGGATCAGCACCGCCGCCGCGCCATAGGATGCGGGCGCCAGGACGCGGACCAGTTCGGGGCCGATCATCATCGTGCCCGTCACGATCAGCGCCAGGGCCGCCACGATGATGGTGTCGATCTCGGCCAGCCTGTTAAGGTCGGCATTGCCGCTGCGCCTTTGTTCGTAGAAATAGGGCAGATAGGCCGAATTGAAGCTGCCCAGCAGGATGACGAGCGGCGCGATCCCGCTGGCCGCGACCTGATAGACGGCCAGGTCGATCATCGTCAGCAGCCGGCCGATGATGATCCGGTCCGCCAGCCGCTTGAGCCAATGGGTAACGCCAATTGGGACAGATCTCACGCCATAGCCAAGCAGCTTGAAGGACAGGCTCCAGTCCAACGGGCCGTGCGGGGTGTGAGCTTGGACGAACAGCCATCCCACGACAATGGCCGTCGCGGTGCCGCCAATGAACAAACCCCACAGCGGGCCCGCCGCGCCCCAGCCCGCCAGCACCAGCGCCGCGCTGGCCGCGGCCTGGATCACCGATTGCGAGACCTGGATGCGGATGAACTGCGCCGGATTGCGCGCCGCCCGCGCGCTGGCCAGATTGAACGACACGATGCCCTGCACGATCATGCAGCCGATCAGCAGCGGCAGGAAGGGCATCAGCGCAAGCTCGTTCCCCGTGACCAGGCCCCAGGACAGAACCATAATCGGGGCCAGCAGCAGTCCAGCTCCCAGCACCGTCGCGATGCGGGTGACGAAGCCGACGAACAGGAAATCAGAGCGCTTCTTGGCTTCATCCTCTTCGTAGAACAACCTTGTCGTAGCAGCATCTAGGCCCATGTCACCGACTATGAACATTGCCTGCAGGATCGCCATGGCATAGCCCCATTTGCCGAACTCCACCGGCGACATGGCGCGGGTGTAGAGCGGCAGGAGCAGGAATGGGAAAATGCGGTTGAGGACGGTGCCGAACAGATAGACGCCGGCTTCGCGGGCTACTCGGCTGCGCAGGACACCTAATCGCATTCCCGTTTCCCGTTCCGCGCCCAGGGCGTCAGCCCGCCAGATCGCCCCGCAGGGCAGAAGCTTCGGCGCACAGCCTTTGCGCCACGCGCGTAATCCGTTCTCGCTGTGCGCCGCCCGCTTCTAGCAGGGCCGCGCCCCTTTCGACAATCGCGCGGCAATCGGCCATGTCGGGCGCGACGGGAAATTCATGCGGATCGGCATATTCAAGCTGCTGCTGGATGCTGAGCGTCTTGTGCGAATTCGACCTCAGGAACACGCAAGGCGTTCAGCGACGCCATGATCGACGGGTGCCAGCGCCCGCTGATGAACAGCCGCGCCTGTGCCAGCACCGCCACCGCTGCCGCGATGGGGGTGCGCACCGGAATGAACGCGGCGCCGCTTTCGCGTGCGACGCCGCGCAGGAAGCTGTCGCCGTGGCAGGATTCGACCAGCACGACGCCCAGGCCAAGCTTCTTCACCTCGGCCACAAGGTTGCGATAGGATTCGCGCGCCTTGTCCAGCTGCCAGAGCGCGGCCGAACTGCCGCCGATGGCGACATAGGGCCTGGTGACCTGATCGGGCAGCGACACGCCGGACTTGTCGAAATGGGTCCACAAGGCGCTGGGCCGGAACCGCGCATGCGGATCGGCGTCGGCGAACATGAGCTGCCAGGTATAGACCGCGTCGGGGCGCATCACCGTCTTGACGTCCGGCATGCGCTGTTCCTGGAACGCCTTGGACACGGATTCGCGCAGAGTCAGAAGGTCGGCACGGCCGAAAACGTCCCGCGCGAGCGCCAGCGTTTCCCGATTGATACCGGTGCGCGGATCGGCGGACAGCATGCCGTTCAGCACATAGACGCGCTTGCCCGCGTTCTTCGCCAGATGGATCAGCGTCAGGAAGAACAGCAGATGGCGGCGCGGCTGGGCGGGGAAGATGCCGTCGCCTTCCATGTTCATCATCAGCGCATCGCAGCGGTCGATGTCGCCCAAGGCGCGCGCGACTTCCGGATGATGCCGCGCCGCGCGCCGCACCAGCGCTTCATTGCGGTCGAGGTCGTGGGTCATCGCGCGCGGCGTGCCCAGCGCGGCCAGCAAGCCGCCGGAAAGGCTGCCGACCCCCGGCAATTGCTTCACCTTCTGCCGGTCCATGACCGCGCACAGCCCTTCGTAGACGGGCAGCGGCACGGCCCGGGCGTCGCGGTACCACCTGCCCATCGGGCCGGAGCGAACCGCGCCGATCACCTCGTGGTCCTGCTCGATGATCTGCCGCAGTGCCATGCTGGTGGCGCGTGCGCCCCAGTTCGGCTTGGTGACGTTCTCGCGAACGTAGAGGACCTTCATCGGCGTTTCGGCTCCGGCATTGGGTTAGATCGAGATCCGCTCGCCGCGCGCATCGACCGACGGGCGGCGGCTGGTGCCGGACATCAGCCTGCGCGCGGGCTCCTCGAACAGGAACAGCGACAGATAGCCCACCACGGCGACCAGCGGAAAGGCCAGCAGCGTCCACACGGTCAGCCCCATGCCGTCAAGCGCCAGCAGTTTTCTGCCGATCAGGACGATGAAGACCGATTGCACGACCGGGTGCAGCATATAGATCGAATAGGTCAGCCGCCCGCCCGGCGCGAGCGAGCGGACCAGCGGGCCGACCCGCCCCTGCATGTCCGCCGCCACGCCCAGCAGCGGGATCAGATAGGCAAGCGGCAGCAGCCATGGCTTGCCGGTCCCGGCGATGGCGGCGGCGCCGAACAGCACCATCGCCGCAGCCAGCCACCAGCGCGCGCCGGCGATGCGCGCCAGACGATCGCGATGGCGATAGAGCAATATCCCGAAGCAGAAGCCCGGAAACGCGCGCAGCACGCCCAGATTATAGGTCCGTTCGGCCCAGAACTGGTCCCCGCTGAACAGATAGAGCGCGGCGACCAGCGCGGCGAAAAACAGTGCGAAACCGGTGACGGAGCGGGTCGCGGCCCAGAACAGCAGCGGGAAGGCAGCATACATCGCCATTTCCGCGCTGATCGACCAGCTGACCGAATTGAAGCTGGGTCCGCCGCAGACGCCCCACGCGTGGATCATCAGCAGGTTGGGGACAAGGCAGTCGAAATCGTATTTCTCCGCCCGGTCGAAGCTGGCGCCGACCGCGGTGCCAGCGGCCCATGCCAGCACGAAGAACAGCAACGTCGCCCAGTGCAGCGGCACCAACCGCGCGACGCGCTTGCGCAGGAACCGGCCATAGCTGCCCAATCCGTCGATCCGGTCGCGGTAGACCCACGAGATCACGAACCCGGAAATGACGAAGAACAGGTCCACGCACAGCGCGAAGCTGTCGAGATTGCGGGCAATCGCCTCGCGCCCGGCGAAGGGGGACAGGAGATTGGTGCGGAAATGCACCAGCACGATGCCATAGGAGGCCAGGAGGCGCAGGAAGTCGAGATGGAGCAGATCGGGCGATTCCGGTCTTAGCGAAGGCAAAAGCTTCCCCAATCCCGACATGCCGACAATCCCCGAAATCGATCCGGCGGCTTTGCCCCGCCATCGTGCCCGCCGCCTTAAACCCGCGCATGGCATAAAGCAATCGGCGCGGCCCGCGCCCTCACGCGCCGTGGTGGCCGGCCTCGCGTTCGGCGATCATCGCGGCAACGGCCTGCGCGCAGCGAGCGGTTGCCTGGCCGTCGATGGTCCCGATCTCGTCCTCAAGCACCGACAGCGGCACGAGGGCGGGGGCCTGACGGTCGAATGCCTGGACGGTATCGGCGATCTCGGGACCATCGCGGGCCAGCAGCGCGCCGCTGCGGGCCATCCATTCCTGCTTTTCCGCCTCGGACCGTTCGGCGAAGGCGGGGGCGGGAATCGGGATGCACAGCACCGGGCGCGACAGGATCATCGCCTCCAGCAGTCCGCTGGAATAATGGCCGATCACCAGATCATGCGCGGCAATCGCCTGTTCGATCGGGTCGGTGCACGGGTCGACATCATGCGGCATGTCCAGCGCGGCAGTCAGATGCGCGACGCTTTCGGGGGTGGAGCGGGGGTGGATGCGGATCGTCAGTGCCAGATCGCGGCCATGGGCGGCGCGGTTCAGCCCCTCGATCATCGCCAGCTGCGTGGAACGGGCGACCTGCGGATCGACCTTGCCATGTTCGCCGAACGGCTGGAACAGGTAGAGCAGCCGCAGCGGGCCGGAGGACGGTCGGGGCTGCGCCTCCGCGCGCAGATCGGCCCCCCGTAGATCGGCCCCGCGCAGATCCGCAAGCGGATCGTATCGCGGAACGCCGCCCACCTTGATGCGAGCGGGGGCCATGCCTGCCGCGACGAACCGCTGGCGATAGGCGGGCGAGGGCACCACGAGAAGCTGATGACCCGCGAAGCCATAGGGGACGATCGCGGGCACCAGCCCGCTGCGCGTCAGCAGCGGCGCAAGCGCGTGCTTGATCCGCAGCGCGCCGCTTTGCGGCGTGTCCGCCCCGATATGGACGAACGGCCCTTCCTGCAGCAGCACGCTGGGCGTCCCCAGCCGCGCCGCCGCCCGGACGAAGGCCTGTTCGATATAGAAGCGGTCGTGCACCATGATCATCGCGTCGTGCCGCCGGCCCAGCATGCGGGCGGCGTAATTTTCCAGTCGCCGCATCATCAGCGGCCCGCCGTTCAGCAGCAGGTTGATCGTCAGGCTGGAACTCAGCCGCCGCGTGCCCGCGTCCTCCATGGCGGTGTCGGTTCGCTCGCCCGATCCGGGATAGGCGGTACGCCCGCCGGTGCGCAGGTTGAACGGCTGGGTGTCGATGAAATGGAAGCGGGTGTCGCCCAGCGCCTGCCGCAGCCCTGCCTCCAGCGCCGCCAGCGTGCGGCCCGACGAGCCGCCTGTTCCGATCAGCACGATGGAGCGCGGCCGGCCTTCACGGCCTGTGGCGGAATGCTGGCCGCCTGCCGGGCCGATTGCGTCTGGATTCATGACCCCGGTCCCTTGTGGGCGGCAATGCCGATATGCACCCGCCATGGCGCTGTAACGGAAGCCGCTTTGTCAGGGCAACATGGCGTGCGCGGTTTGCCGGGGGCTAACCCGCGCGGTTTCGGCGACATTGAATGGGCGGCCTTGCCCGATGCTTATGGGCCGCTCTGCCGCCGCGGGGCCTTGTCATCGTCCTGGCGCGGGCCTAGCCATAAGGCGTGGCGGCTTTGCATGGGCCGCCTTTTGCTTTGATGATCGATCGGCTGCAGATGATGTCACGTAAATTGCCGGAGGGAGGCGGCGGAGCAGGCAACTG
This sequence comes from Croceicoccus marinus, assembly GCF_001661675.2. NCBI lineage: Bacteria > Pseudomonadati > Pseudomonadota > Alphaproteobacteria > Sphingomonadales > Erythrobacteraceae > Croceicoccus > Croceicoccus marinus. The sequence continues at coordinate 2,892,070 of NZ_CP019602.1, forward strand.
GCGTGCTCCCTCCGGCTGGCAGACCGAAACGCCGGATGCCGGCGATCAGGCGGGCGATCGAGCAGGGGATCGCGACGCCGACCGGGATGCCGACCGGCCCCGGCCCGAAAGGCGCAGGCGCGAGGGCGGCAGCCGCCGCCATGCTCCGCCGGCAAGGGCCGCATCGCGCGGGCCGTTCGCGCTGTCGTCGGAAAACGTGCGGCTGGCGGTCTTCGCGTTGCTGTTCACTTCCATCGCCTTTTTCGGCGGATCGGCACGGGCGGACGTGAACTGGCTGCTGCCGCTGCGCCCGATCTGCCTGTTCGCCATCGCGGTCCTGGTCGTCCTGCCGCTGCGCGAGCGGGCCCATGCGATGACGGTCCCCGCCGTGCTGCTGGCGGCGCTGGCGCTCAGCATCGCGGTGCAGCTCGTCCCGCTGCCGCCCGAGATCTGGACATCGCTTCCCGGCCGCGCCCGCTTTGCCGAGGCTGCGGTGGTCGCGGGTCTGGACCAGCCGTGGCGGCCGGTTTCGCTGGTGCCGTGGCTGACGTGGAATTCGCTGTTCGCCCTGCTTCCCGCGCTGGCGGTGATGACCGCCTTGTGGGGCATCGGCCCGCGCCACCGCGACAGGGTGATCCTGGGCTTCCTGGCGTTCCTGGGGGTCAGCATCCTGCTGGGGATCGCGCAGGTGGCGGGGGCGCTGAACGGCCCGCCGCTGCATTACCGCTTCTTCGCGCAGGATTCGGCGATCGGCTTCTTCGCCAATCGCAACCATGCCGCCGCCGTGCTGGCGACCGGCTTTCCGGTGCTGCGGCTGTGGTCGCTGACCGCGCCGCTGGGCCGCGCGGGCGCCAGGCGCAGGATCTTCGCGCTGGTCGCGGCGCTGGTGCTGCTGGTGATGATCGTGGTCACCGGATCGCGCACCGGCATGCTGGTGGGTTTCGCCGCCTTTGCCGCATCGCTCGCCATGGCCCCGCTCGACGAGCTGGGCGCAAAGCTCGATCCGCGCAAGGCGTGGATGGTGCGCGTGGGCGTGGTCGCTGTCCCGCTGCTGGTCGTGGTGCTGCTGGTGCTGTTCGGCAAGGCGGTGGCGCTGGACCGCATCGTCGACGACGATCTGCTGGCGGAGCAGCGCGTGATGTATCTTCCGCTGCTGCTGGATCTGATGCGGGGTTTCCTGCCCTTCGGGTCGGGGTTCGGCACGTTCGATCCGGTCTATCGCAGTTTCGAGCCCGACTGGGCGATCACCACCAAATATCTCAACCATGCGCATAACGATCTGCTGGAACTGCTGATGACGGGCGGCGTGTTCGCCCTGGCGGTGCTGGCGGGGTTCATCGTCTGGATCGCGGTGCGCCTGTGGAAGACGCGCAGCGATGCGCGCGCGGCGGAAGCGATCTCGGTCAGGGCGGGGGCGATCATGGCAGCGGCGCTGCTGGGCGCCAGCCTGACCGACTATCCGCTGCGCACGCCCATCGCCGGCGCGGTGCTGGTGCTGGCTTGCTGGCTGATCGCGCGGCCGCTTTACGATATGCGAACCGCCGCCAGGACCCGATCGCCGCGTTCGGGCGGGAGGCGGTGATGGCGAGCCGTCGCCGTATCCCCAAGCGCCGGATCGTCGCGGCCGCGGTCACCTGCACGGTCGCCGCGGTACTGTCGGTGCCGATCGTGCTGTTCACCATGCCCAACGTGGTGCCGGGCACGGTCCGCGCGCAGCTTGTCGGCCTTCCGCTGATCGTCAGCCCCGAAGCGCGCGAGGCGGCGGCCGCCATCGCGCTGGCGACCGACCAGTCGGAGGAAACGCTGGCCCGGGCGGAGACCTGGGCCAACGAAGCCGTGCTGGACGATCCGCTGGCGGAAAGCGCCATTCGCTCGCTGTCCTTCGTCAACGCCTATCGCGGCGACGACCGCAAGGCGATGGAGATCCTGCGCTATGGCGAATCGCTGTCGAAGCGCGACCTGATGACCGAGCTGGCGCTGGCGCTGGATGCCCGCCAGTCGGGGGAGAACGCGGCGGCCATCCGCCATTACGGCCATGCGCTGGGCACCACGGTGCGCGGCTATGACCTGATCGTCGAGCAGATGCTGGGCAGCACCGGGCAGGACCCCGACTTCGCGCGCGACCTGGGCACCGCCATGGCCGCGCGGCCGGGCTGGCGCGACCGGTTCCTGCCCTTCTACATCGCCCGTTCGCAGGATCCCGCCGCGCTGGGCGCGACGATCGCCGCGATGTGGGAAGGCGGCGTCCCCGAAGGCGACCGCCCGATGGCGATGCGCGCGCTGGCCAAGATGCTGGCGCTGGGGGCGACCGGCGATGCCGCGCGGCTGATCCGGCTTGTGACCGGCCCGTCGTCGGCGAAACAGATCCGCGACGGCGATTTCGACAAGGGCGGTGATACCGCCTTCGGATGGGAGCTTGAGCGCGGCGCATCGTTCAGCGCGCTGCCCGTCCCGCGCGAGGATGGGGACGGCATGGTGCTGGAACTCAATGCCTCAAGCGGTCATGCCGGAACCGTCGCCAGCCAGATCCTTGCCCTCCCGCCGGGCAGCTATCGCCTGTCGGGCAGGCTGTGGTCCGACGACAAGGCCGACCGCGGCATGCCGCGCATCGAACTGCGCTGCGCCGGAGCGGACACGCCCACCGCCGAACTGCGCAAGGCCGAGGATGCGCGGTCCGTCGCTGCCGCGCAGGCATTGTCGACCGGTTTCGTCATCCCGCAAGGCTGCCCGGTGCAATATGTCGATGTGAAGTTCGGATCGTCGTTGTTCGTCGCGAACAGCCAGGGCTGGGTCGACGGGATCGCGATCGACCCGCTCTAGTCCGTGCTGCCCGAAGCGCGGGACGTTTGCCCGTCCGCTTCGTCCCGGTTGCGCCAGAAGCAGACGGCCCACAGGATCGTCGGCCAGGTGAGAGACTGCGCCATGTCGCTGGCGGCGTGCTGCCACACCCAGTCCTGACGGACGGGCCACTGGGTCGAGATATCGAGGATCTCGGTCAGCGCGAATATCAGCCAGACGCCGATCAGCGGGATGACCGAAGACAGGCGCCTGCGCAAAAGAAGGGCAAGCAGCAGCCACAGCGCCAGTCCCGCATGAACGTGGATCAGCGCCCTTATCCCCTCGTCGGCCGGGACGTACTGGCGCTTCAGCCCTTCATAAAGGTCGATCACGCCGCGCAGCCCGGGGGCCGATGGGTCAGCCGACATCCCCGGTCCGGCGATCGCGCGTCTTGCTGCGCTGGGCCAGTTCGCGCGCATGCCTGCGCTTGCGCACCACCTGCCATTCGATCACCGCAAGGACGATCGCGGGGATCAGGAGGAGACTTGCACCGATGAGTAGTTCCTGGCTCATGCTTGTCCGGCTTGATTGCTTGTATTGCAGAATTTTTCCGCAGCCCTCTTAAGAGAACTGGCCGGTGATGCAAGGGGCCGGTCACGCCCGATGCGGGCGAGCGAGAGGGTCGGCGGGTGATCGGCCAAGCCCGACGCTCAGCGTGCCGGCGTATCCGACCATCGTGCCAGCACCCGGGCCGCTTCGTCCCTGCCCGATGCGACCGCGACGGGATTGCAGCGCCAATCGGCCAGCGCCTTGTGCATGCGGTCAAGGCCGAACAGGCGCGGCACGAACAGGCTGCGGCCAAACGCGCCAAGGTCGAGCAGCGCGGTCGATGCCGCCGATACGAAACCGCGATAGCCATGCGCCTCGACATGGGGAGCAATGCCGTGCGGCAGCAGTGCGATTTCCGCGCCCAAGATGGCGCCGACCATGTCGCGCGCCGCCACTTCATCCTCGCGCGGGTGTGGCAGATAGGCGACGGGCAGCGGCGAGGCGGCGCACAAGGCCTGCAGCCCGGCGGACAGGGCGGAGCGCGGGACGATGCCGTCCTCCACCAGCGGCGATCCGATGAACAGCAGCCGGTCCCGCGGCGCGGCAATGGCGGGGGCGGGCAGCACCAGGTCGCCAGTCTCGAAGCGGTCACGCACGATCATGCGGCGGCGGTCGGCGCGGCGGGTCAGCGCGCCCGCGGGATGGAAGCCTGCGGCGACCTGCACCGCGCCGCGCGCCGCGTACCAGAGCGGGCTGGTGAGATCGACGTAATGTGACAACCCGTCTTCCCACAGCTCGATCGGTCCGGAAAACCAGCCTGCCAGCATGCGTTCCAGCGGCTCGCCTTCGAGGAAGATGATCAGCCGGTCGATGCCCAGCGGAGCCAGCATCGTGCGGACATGGGCGTAATAGCGGCGATTGGCCGCGAAGCGCGCGGGCCATTGCAGCGGATCGCGTCCGGGCCGGATCTCGCGGCCCAGCGCGATGCCCCTGCCGGGGAACAGCGCCTCGATTTCCGGCGCGACATGGTCGTCGCGGTACAGCACATGGGTCAGGCCAGGATCGTTCGCGGCCAGCAGCCGCAGGTGCAGCGCGGAGCGGGGAAGGGCGGCGATGATGCTCATGGCCCTATGCGATCAGAGGCCGATGGCGGCGATCCGGCCCGATGCGATCAGCATGTCTGCCAGTTCGCGGATCGCGCCGCGCCCGCCGTTCGCGTTCAGCACGATGCGGGCGGCGGCTCTGGCCTTTGGATGCGCGTCTGCCGGAGCGACCGCGCAGCCCGCCGCCTCCATGCAGGGCAGGTCGTTGACGTCGTTGCCGATATAGACCGCGTCGGCGGGCGCGATGCCCCGTTCCTCAAGCCAGTGCAGGAACAGCGGCAGCTTGGTGTCGATCCCGTGGCTGCATTCCAGTTTCAGCTTGCGGCAGCGGGCGGCGACGACCGCGTTCTGCTCCTTCGAGATGACGGTCATCGCCAGCCCCGCCTTGCGCAGCAGTTCGATGCCCATGCCGTCGCTGCGCGAGCAGGCGACGCTTTCCTCGCCCGCGCTCGACACGAAGACGCGGTCGTCGGTCAGCACGCCGTCGAAATCCATCACCAGCGCCGCGATCCGAGCAGGCAAGGCATCGGCTTCGGGCCGCCCATCCACCACGGGCCGCGCGCGCGCGAGGCGGGCCATGCGCTCCTCGGCGATGCGGAAATCGGCGGGCTCGTCGATTTCCTGCCAGTGCTCGACCGGGATTTCATGCATCGCGGTCTTGCCGAAGAAGCGGAATTTCGCCTGCCGGAAGCCGTCGGTCCGCATCGCATAGACCGCGCCGGTCTCGACGAATTCGGGCGTGCGCTGCTGGCGCATCAGGCGGAAGCTCTTGTCGTGGTTGATGCCCTCGGCGCTGCCGTCATCGCCGCGCGACCACAGGAAATAATGGAACGGCACGACCGCAAGCGCGCTGTCGGCGTTCTGCTCATCAAGCGCGGCCAGCGTCCCGTCGATGTCGTCCGGCGCCGTCAGGGGAGAGGTGCATTGCAGGAAGGCGATCGCATCGGGCCGGTAGCCTTCCGCGTCCTCCAGCGTGTCCAGCACATGCAGCAGCGCATCTTCGGAACGCGCCACGTCGCCCGCCAGCGCATCGGGCCGCATCACGACCTCGGCCCCGTGCGCGCGCGCGGTGGCGGCGATTTCCTCATCGTCGGTCGACACGACCACGCGCGTCACCCGGCGCGAGGCGAGCGCCGCCGCGATATTATGCGCGATCAGCGGCTTGCCGGCCAGCGGCAGCACGTTCTTGCGCGGTATGCCCTTTGACCCGCCGCGGGCGGGAATGATCGCCAGAATCTCCATGATCCCCCTCAACCGGCCCTGCTGGCCAGCGCCTTTTCGTACAGGACCGCACGGTAGCAATCGAGGATCGCGCGGTTCATGCGCTCGCCCGTGAAGCGGGCGAGGAAATCCGCGCGGCCCGCCTGCCCCATCTCGGCCAGCCGCGCGCGGTCGAGCACGCGGATGAAGGCGGCCAATGCCTGCGGGTTCTCGGCCGGGAACAGCATGCCCGTCACGCCGTCGCGCACGACTTCGGGCAGGGCATCGACATTGGAGGCGAGCACCGGCTTGCCCTGCCGGAGCGCCTCGATCGCGGCCAGGCCGAAGCCTTCCCAGCGCGAGGGCACCAGCACCGCGTCGCAGGCCTCGACGAAGCTCCAGATCGCCTCGCGCTGCTGCCAGCCGTAATGGGTGATGTTGGGAAGCCGCTGCGATTCCTGCCGGCCGTCCACCACGGTTGCGCCGATCACATGCAGATGCACCGGCTGGTCGGTCAGCATCGCCATCGCCTTTTCCGCGATGTCGAACCCTTTTTGCCGGTCCATCCGCCCGATGAACAGCAGGTTGATCCGGTCGCGCGGCATCGGCACCGGGGCGGCGCAGCCGGGAAACACACGCTCTGTCACGCCGTTGTGCAGCACCATCATGTTGTCCTGCGGCAGGCCGCGATCGACGGCGCAGTCATATTCGAACTGCGAAATGCACAAGGTCCGGTCGGTCATCGTCGACATGTGGCGTTCGACCGCGGCGATCAGGTCGCGGCGGCGGTTCGACCAGCGGATGTTGAACGCCCAGCCATGCGCGCAATAGACGACCGCGGGCCGGACTTCATCGGGCATGCGCGCGATCACGGGGCGTAGCATTCCCGCGAAGCTGGAATGGAGATGCACGATATCGGGCCGGTCGTGCATGATCGCGTTGCGCGCATGGGCGGCAAAGCGCAGCAGGGCGCGCGGGCTGCGCTGCGCATCCTCGAACAGATGGAACGAGCCGTCGGGCAGATAGGGCAGCACGAAGCGTTCTTCGGCGGGGATGACGGCAGAGACGCGGCGCGGGCCCAGCACCTCGCGCTGGAACGCCAGCACTTCCGACAGATAGGCGCCCACCCCGCCAGGCAGCTTCTGCGCGATATGCAGGACGCGATAGGTTTCGGGCCCGGCGTCGCTCATCGCAAATGCACCGGCGTCAGGCCGGGCGCGCGCTTGCCGAAGCGCTGCGCGATATCGGTGGATCGATCCGCCGCCGGAACATAGCCGCGCCGATAGATCAGCGCATTCAGGAACAGGAAGATCGGGAAGACCGGCGGGTACAGCATGGCGCCGTCCATCGCGCACACCGCCAGATAGCTCAGCACCCCGACGACAGCGGCCTGGCGCAGCCTGCCCAGCTGCTGCCAGTGCCCGATGCCGAAGGCCGCGCCAAAGCCCAGCGCGCATAGCGAGAGGACGAAGCCGAACAGGCCAAAGCTTTGCAGCAGGCCGAAATACACGACCTCGGGAATGACGATGCGTTCCGCGCCGAAGAAGCTGATCTTCAGGTCCTGCAGATAGACCAGCCGTCCGCCCAGCCGGTCGTCGATCAGATTGGCGCTGCTCCACCCCATCAGCGGCAGAAGCACCAGCAGGACGCAGACCGCGGCGGCCACCGAAACCCACACGCCCGTGCGGTTGAGCCGGATCTGTCCGGCAAGCGCCATCATGATGAACGCCGCCGACATCGAGAACCACGCCGTGCGGCTGAGCGTCAGGATCAGGGCGACAATGAACAGCGCCCGCCAGATCTTGCGATGCTCGAAATACAGGTACAGCGGCATCAGCATGACCATGCATGCGCCGAACACATTGCCGTTGTTATAGGTCGAGACGAGCTTCATCAGGCCGCCGCTGCGCAGGTTGTTCTTGCTCAGGATCTCGCCCACGTCGCCGATGTTGACGGTGACATAGGGAATCTCGATGATCTCGCGCGTCAGCAGGAACAGGACGAAGTTCATCAGTCCCCAGGCGACCGCGAAGCGGACCATCGGGCGAATGGCGCGGGCGATGTCGACCGTCCTGATCCGTTCCAGCTGTGGTCCGATGGCGGCGAGGATCAGGATGGGGAAAAGGCCGAAGATCACCGCGAAGGGAATCCAGCCCGCGGCGGACAGATTATACTGCACCGCCTTGTAATAGACGATCACCGCCAGCGGCAGGAACAGGCCGAAGGTCTGCACGATGGGCGCGATCTGCAGATCGCGCCTGCGGATGACAGAGATGCTGGCCAGCGCGCCGACCAGGGCGATCAGCATGTAGCCCCAGGTGACGGGCAGGCCATAGACCATGATGCCGCCCTTGGGCAGCGCGACATTGAAGATCGCGACCAGCAGGAACAGCGGCCAGATCAGCCCGCTGGCGGCAAAGGCGCTCGACCATGTCGGATCGTGCGATGCACTCCAGCTGGATGAAGATGCCTGCGCCATCGCGGCTCAGGCTTCTGCCCGGTCGTGGCCGCCATAGCTGTAATAGTCATGGTAGCCGTATGACGAATAGCTGCCCTGGCTGAAGTCGTACTTGGTCAGCACCACGCCAAGGATGTTCGTGCCCGCGCCCAGCAGGCGCCGGATAGAGGCCTTGGCCTGCCCCTGCGAGCCGGCATGCGCCTCGACCACATAGAGCACGCCGCCCGCGGCGGAGGCGAGCTGCGGCGCGTCGGCAAGGCCCAGCACCGGCGGCGCGTCGATCACGATGACGTCGAACCGCTCGCGCAGCTGGTTGAACACGCGGTCCAGCGTGTCGGCGCTGAGCAGCCGCGGGGGCGAGGGCGGGATCGGCCCGCTGGGAATGACCGACAGATTGTCGACATCGGTGGGCTTCACCGCCTCGGGCACAAGCGTCGGGCTGGTCAGCAGGGTGGAGAACCCGGCCTTGTTGTCGAGGTGGAAATTGTGATGCACCGACGGGCGGCGCATGTCGGCATCGACCAGCACGGTGCGGCGGCCAGACTGCGCGAATTCGCGGGCCAGCGCCTCGGAGGTGGTGGACTTGCCCTCTGCCGGGCGGGTCGAGGTGACCAGCAGCGTCTGCGGCAGCCCGTCGCGGGTCGACAGTTCCAGCGCGGTCCGCAGCGCATAGATCGATTCCGACATGGGCGAATGCGGATCCAGCATCTCGGTCTCGGCATCGGCATTGGCCGGCTTGGGCGTGATGCCCAGCACCGGCAGGCCCAGCTTGCGCTCCACATCCTCGGACGAGCGGATCGAATCGTCCAGTCGCTCGCGCGCGAAGGCGATCGCGGCGGCCAGGCCGAAGCCGATCACCGCGCCCAGGAACGCGTTGATGAGCGGACGCGGCCAGATCGGCGCGGTCGGCACCTCGGCCCGGTCGATGATCAGGATATTGTTCGCGGTGATGCCGGCGGCCGCGTTCAGTTCGCGGAAGCGCTGCAGCAGCGCATCGTAAAGCGCGCGATTGGTATCGGCCTCGCGCCGCAGGATGGTGAGCTGGACGCCGCGGCTCTGCTCGCCCAGCGCGGCGCCGCGAAGCTCGTTCACGTTCGCCATCAGGCTGCGTTCCTGATTGACCGCGATGCGGTACTGGTCGCGGATCGCGTTGCGGACCTGCGTGGCCTGCGCCTCGATCTGGTCGTCCAGCGCCTCGACCCGCGCGCGCAGCTGGCGGACGGTCGGGTAATCGGCGCTGTGGCGGTCGCGCTCGCCCTCGAGCTCAGCCTGGACCTGCGCCTTTTGTGCCTGCAGCGTCTGGATCGAATTGTTGGCCAGCACGTCGCCCAGCCGCATCAGCGGCGTGGACTGTGCCTGCTGCCATTTCTGTTCGGCCAGGATGCGGTCGGTCTGCGCCTGCGCATAGGCCGCGTTCAGCGCTGCCAGGTTGGACCCCGTCAGCGTCTGGCCGCTGCCTTCCAGCTCGTTGCCGTTCTCGACATTGGTGATCCCGGTGCGCCGCGCATATTCGATCAGCGAGCGTTCGCTCTCCTCCAGCCGCTCGCGCGTCTGGCCCAGCTGTTCCTGCAGGAACTGCCGCGAATAGGCCGACATGTCGAAGCGGCGCTGCAGCGTGCTGGCGATGAATTCCTCGGCAAAGGCGTTGGTCACCTGCGCCGACAGCCGCGGGTTCGGGCTGTCGAAGCTGACGTCGACCAGCCGCGTGCCGCTGGTCAGCTCGATCGTCAGGTTCTGCTGCAGGATGTTGATGACCGCGCGCTGCCACGATCCCGAACCCGGCGTGGAGTCGGGCGGGGTGATCTCCATCTTCTCGAAGAACGAGGGGTCCTGGTAGAAATTGAGCGAGCGCGCGACGCGGTCCGCCAGCGAACGGCTGCGCAGCACTTCGACCTGCGTCTGCAGATAGACCTCCACATCGCCGCTGGCGGCGGGGTCCTGGTCTTCCGAACCCAGGATTTCCGGCCCCTGCTGGTCGATCTGCAGCGTCGCGACCGAGCGGTAGATCGGCGTCGACAGCAAGGCCAGCAGCAAGCCCGCGATGATGGCGACCGCGGTGATCCCGCCGATCAGCCAGCGATTGCGATACAGCGCGGCCCGGATCTCGCGCAGGTCGAGGTCGCCCTGCGAATGCTGGTCGGTCCGGTGCGCCTGCCCGTGCGCGGCGGGATCGACGGCGTCGTCGCCCGCGAAACGGTCGTGGTTCAGGATGGCGGCTTCCTTGTTCATGTCAGCGCGATCCGATCAATTGTACAGCGGCCGGAAGACGGCGAAGATCGGCACGATCTGGCGTATGTCTCGCCATACGGCCTTGGCCTCGGACAGGCCGACGACGACGACGTCGTTGCCCAGGATGCGCGGGTCGGCCATCGCGCCGCTGCGGATGGCGTTGACGTCGAAGCGTGCCGCCATGCGCTGGCCGTCGATGGTGCGGAAGATCACCACCTCGTCCATCTTGGCGATCTCGTTCTCGCCGCGCGCCAGCGCGATCGCTTCCAGCAGCGTGGTGCTGTTGCGGATGTCGTAGACGCCCGAGATATTGACCTGTCCGGTGACGACCACCTTGCGCTCGGCCGAATTGACGACCGAGACCGATACTTCGGGGCGTTCCAGCAGGCGTCCGCGATAGGAGTCCTCTATCCGCGCGGCAAGCTGTTCGGTGGTCATCCCCTCTACCGTCATCGACCCGATGCCGGGCACGCCGATCTGCCCGCTGCGATCGACCTTGACGCTTTCGACCGACAGCTCGGGCTCGAAGAAGGTGTTGATGCTGATCGTGTCGTCGGGGCCGATGCGATAGGGCGCGGCAGCCTCTACCTGCGCGGCGCTGCCCATGACTTCATAAGCGTTCTGTCCGGCTGCGACGGATTCGACGGGCGGATACCCCTTTGCGCAACCGGCAAGGCTGACCGCGACTGCCGCAAGCGGCAACGTCTTTCGAAGCACGGAATTCCTCCAGTCGGTCCCTGGCCATCAGCTGGCCGCAAGCGTGGCGGGCGCCTGCACATCAGGGGGTATTTCATTGAAACATCGGGCAGGTGGCGTCAAGCAAGCTTCCACGGCGGCAACGACGCGCCGGATCGGACCGGCGCGCGCTCCCTTCACCTCGTCTCTTTGTCAGCTCAGCGCGATGTCGGGCGCGTCTTCCTGCTTCATCCCGACCAGATGATAGCCCGCATCGACGTGATGCACCTCTCCCGTCACGCCCGACGACAGGCCCGACAGCAGATACAGCGCCGATCCACCCACGTCGTCGATGGTGACGTTGCGGCGCAGCGGCGCGTTTAGCTCGTTCCACTTCAGGATGTAGCGGAAGTCGCCGATCCCGCTGGCGGCCAGCGTCTTGATCGGCCCGGCGGAGATCGCGTTCACGCGAATGTTCTCCGGCCCCAGGTCGTTCGCAAGATAGCGCACGCTGGTTTCCAGCGCGGCCTTGGCGACGCCCATCACGTTGTAGTGCGGCACGACCTTCTCGGCCCCGTAATAGGACAGGGTCAAAACGGATCCGCCATTCGGCATCATCGCCCGCGCGCGGCGCGTCACCGCGACCAGCGAATAGGCCGAGATGTTCATCGTCATCACGAAATTGTCGAGGCTGGTGTCGACATATTTGCCGCGCAGCTCGTTCTTGTCGGAAAAGCCGATGGCGTGGACGACGAAGTCGATCGTCTCCCACCGCTGCTTCAGCGCGGCGAACGCCTCGTCCAGCCGGTCCATGTCGGACACGTCGCATTCGATCAGGAAATCGCTGCCCAGGCTTTCCGCCAGCGGGCGCACGCGCTTTTCCAGTGCCTCGCCCTGATAGCTGAAAGCCAGTTCGGCGCCTTGCGCGGCCAGTGCCTTCGAAATGCCCCAGGCCAGCGACTTGTCGTTGGCAAGGCCCATGATCAGGCCGCGCTTGCCCTTCATCAGGGTGCCTTCGGGGATGGTGTGTGCTGTCGTTTCGCTCATGTTCTCGATCCGGCGATTGCGTCCGCGCTGTGCTGTTATCGTCTGGCGGATGGTTCTGTCGATTATTCCGACGTCATGTCGTCTTCACTGGTGCCGATCATGTCGCGCTCCTCCGGTGTCTCGGCAAGCGCGGCATTCAGTTCGGCCCCGACGACGAGCCCTAGCCCGACCAGCCAGAAAAAGAAAAGAGCGATCATCACCCCGGCAAGGCTTCCATAGGTCAGGTCATAGGAAAACAGCGATCGCAGCACCGAGGGCAGCGCGACCGTGACCAGCACCCACCAGCCCGTCACCAGCAGCGCGCCGGGCCATTTGGGATATTCGCGCTTGCGATAGGCGCTGGGCGTCAGCGCATAGAACAACAGATAGAGCGAGCCGAGCAGGCCGAGCCCGGGGATGAAGCGCGACAGCGCCAGCGTGCCGACCCAGGCGTCGGCCTCGGGAAACCAGGCCGCGATCACTTCCTGGGCGGCCGAAATGGCGAATTGCGCGGTCAGCGATGTCATCAGCAAAAGGACCGCGCCGATGATGATCCCTGCCGACAGCAGCCGGTATTTAAGGAAGCTGGCCGACGGCCGCGTGCCATAGGCCCGGTGCAGGATGTCGCGGATCGTCTCGACCAGGCTGCCCACCGTCCACAGCCCGAAGATCGCACCGACCCACAGCAGCCAGCCGGTCCGCGCGCTGACGACGTCGCGGGCGACCGGCTCGATCACGTCGGCCACCACCCGCGGCACCGCCACCAGGAAGGCGTTGATGGCGGCGGTCCGCTCGTCCGCCTCGCCCAGAAGCTGGAAGATGGCGGCGCCCAGGATGAAAAAGGGGAACAGCGAAAGGATCGCCAGATAGGCTAGGTTACCCGCATGGATAAAACCGTCCTGGTACACGCCGGTCCAGATGCGCTTGGCAATCTCGAACGCGCGGGTGCCGGGGCCGATTTCGCGCCGCACCGCGGCCAGCGACAGCGAATGGCGGTGGTGCAGCGCCGCGTGGCGCCTTGCCTCCGGCGTCAGGTTCGACCGGGCTTCGCCGGGTTGGGGCGGGGGCAGGTCCTGCTCTTCCGGAATGCGATCGGTCCTTCGGCGTTGCGGAGGGGGCGGGGCGGAGGGGGCGGGGCGCTACTCGCTCAATCGGCTGCGAATATTGCGAATGTCCGTCCAACCCTCAAGCCGCCGCGCCAGTTCCGGATCCTGTTCGGGAAGGTCGATGGTCAATGTCACCAGCTGGTCGCCGCGCGACCCGTCCTTGCGGGTAAAGCCCTTGCCCTTCAGGCGCAGCACCTTGCCCGAACTGCTGCCCGGCGAGACCGTCAGCATCACCGCGCCCGACGTGGTCGGCACCTTGATCTTCGCGCCGTTCACAGCCTCGTCCAGCGTGATCGGCAGGTCGAGCCTGACGTCGTCGCCGTCGCGGCGGAAGAAGCGGTGCGCCTGTTCCACGATAGTGACGATGGCGTCGCCATTGCCCGCCGGTCCCGGATCGCCCTTGCCGGCCAGCCGCATCTGGGTACCGTCCTCGGCACCGTCGGGCAGTTTCAGGTCGATGGTCTTGCCATCGGCCAGGGTGATGCGCTGCTTTTCAAGGTTTGCGATGTCGGTCAGCGTGACCGCCAGCCGGTAATTGACGTTGGCGCCCTTGGTCGGCCGCCGCTGGGCGCCCGCAAAGCCGCCGCCCATTCCGCCGCCGCCCATTCCGCCGCCGCCCATTCCGCCGAACGGATTATCCTGTCCGCCGCGTGCGCGCCGCTGCCCGCCGCCGCCGAAGATCCCCTCGAACAGATCGGACAGGTCGACATCGTCGGTGCTGGCCCCCCCGCCCATTCCGCCAAACGGATTGCCGCCCGCCTGCCGGTACTGCCCGCCGCCGCGCTGGCCATAGCCGAACGGCATCTTGGGGTTGCCGTCCATGTCGATCTCGCCGCGGTCGAACTTGGCGCGCTTGTCCTTGTCCGACAGCAGATCATAGGCCTGCGTGATCTGCGAAAAACGGTCGGCCGCGCCCGGATTGTCCTTGTTGGCATCCGGGTGGAACTGCTTGGCCAGCTTGCGATAGGCCGATTTGATGTCCTGCTCGCTTGCACCGCGCGCAATGCCAAGGATCGAATAAGGGTCCGCCATGAACCGATAGCTAGGGTGCGCGGACGTTTCGTGCAATCCGGCTGACGCATATGTGCACCGACTGTCCCGTTGCCGTGCAAAAAGCGCCCCGTCCGCCCCCGCGCCTTTGCGCGATCGGCAAGGCTTTACTATGTTGAATGCGAAGCGGAGCGAATTCCGCACGAATTGATCGAGGACGAGACGTGGAACCCGAACTGCTGGCCGAAGACGCGATCCCTGCGGGCGACCCATTCGGCCTGTTCGGCGAATGGCTGGCCGAAGCGAAGGCGAGCGAGATCAACGATCCCACCGCCATGGCACTGGCAACCGCCAGTGCTGGCGGCGCGCCGTCGGTCCGCATGGTACTGCTGAAAGGGTACGGGGCCGACCTGGGGCAGGGGGGCGGCTTCGTCTTCTATACCAACCAGGAAAGCCGCAAGGCAGCCGAGATCGCGGCCAATCCGCAAGCCGCCCTGCTGTTCCACTGGAAGAGCCTGCGCCGCCAGATCCGGATCGAGGGGCAGCTGGAGCCGGTCTCCGCCGCCGATGCCGATGCATATTTCGCCAGTCGCGCACGCGATTCGCAGCTGGGGGCCCATGCCTCGGACCAGTCGGCGCCGATGGGCGACCGGCGCGAATTCCTGGATCGGTTCGAGGAAGTGCGCAAGCGTTATGAAGGCAAGCCCGTGCCGCGGCCCGCGCACTGGGGCGGCTATCGGCTGGTCCCGCAAGCGATGGAATTCTGGCACGACCGCCCGTTCCGCCTGCACGAACGCCGCCGCTTCACGCGCCGCGGCGGCAGCTGGGCCAGCACGCTGCTTTACCCGTAAGCGCGCCGCGCCGGACCTGACATGGACGCCCCCGCCACCGCCCCCCTCTCGCGCGAGGAGCGTTCGCGCCTGACGCGCAGCGCCGCCATCGCCAGCACCACCGTGGCGGCGCTGCTGCTGTCGCTCAAGATCTATGCCGCATGGCGCACCGGGTCCGCCGCGATGCTGGGCAGCCTGGCCGATACCGCGCTCGACATCATTGCCAGCCTGTCGACGCTGGTGGGGGTCTGGGTGGCTTCGCAGCCCGCGGACCACGACCACCGCTTCGGCCACGGCAAGGCCGAGGCGCTGACCGCGCTGGTTCAGGTGGTGCTGATCTCGATCTCTGCCGTTGGCATCGCGGCGCGCGCGGTCCAGCAATGGCTGGGCGGCGTTCGCCCGGAAGAGGCGGAGACGGGGATCGCGGTCTCGGTCATCGCGTTGCTGGCCACTTTCGCGCTGCTGGCGTGGCAGAGGCATGTCATCAAGCGCACCAGCAGCGTCGCGATCCGCACCGATCATGTCCATTACCAGTCCGACGTGCTGCTCAACCTAGGCGTGATCGCGGCGCTGGCACTGGATAGCTGGACCGGCTTTTCGGGCGCCGATCCGCTGTTCGCGCTGGCAATCGCGGGCTGGCTGGCATGGAACGCCTTCCAGGCCTCGCGCGAGGCGGTGGACAATCTGATGGACAAGGAATGGCCCGTCGAGAAGCGCGAGCGGCTGCTGGAGGTCATCCGCGGCACGCCGGGGCTGGAGGGCGTGCACGATCTGCGCACCCGCACCAGCGGCGACCGCGATTTCGCGCAGTTCCACGTGTGGGTGGATGGCGACATGACGGTGCGCGACGCGCATGACGTGATGGACCGCATCGAAGCCCAGCTCGAGCACGAGTTTCCCGGCACCGAGTTCCTGATCCACCCCGATCCCGACGGGCTGCGCGAAGGCGGCGCCTATGCCTCGGTCGATCTGCTGGAAACCGGCCCCGACCCCGAATTGCTCCCACCGACAGAAGCGAGACCCTGATGCCCGCGATCCCTTACTGGCATGTCGATGCGTTCAGCAGCGCGGCATTCGGCGGCAACCAGGCCGCGGTGATGCTGTGGGAAGACGATTTTCCGCCCGACGAGATCATGCGCAGCATCGGCGAGGAGAACAATTTCGCCGAGACCGCTTTCGTGGTCCCGTGCGACACGCCCGAGGCCGACTGGCATTTGCGCTGGTTCACCCCCGAATGCGAGATTCGCCTGTGCGGCCATGCGACACTGGCGGCGGGCCATGTGCTATTGGAGCAGGGCGCGGGCAGTCCGGTCCGGTTTCTGACGCGGCAGGCAGGCGTGCTGACCGTGCAGCGGGGCGAAGGCGGCTATGAGCTGGCGCTGCCCGCCATCGCCACCATGCCGGGCGAATGGCCCGAGGCCGTCGCGGCGCTGGGTGCTGGCCCGCAACTGATCCGCCGCTCCCCCGATGGATACAATGTGTTCCTGTTCGAGAGCGAGGCGGCGGTGCGCGCGCTTGCGCCCGACTTCGGCGCGCTTGCGGCCATGGGCGACCACCAGTTCATCTGCACCGCGCCCGGAAATGACACCGATGTGGTCAGCCGCGTGTTCGTCCCCGGCGCGGGCGTGCCCGAGGACAGCGTCACCGGATCGGCCCATGCTGTGTTGACGCCGTTCTGGGCCGAGCGGCTGGGCCGAAGCGAGTTCACCGCGTATCAGGCCTCGCGCCGCGGCGGCCTGCTGACCTGCAGGCTCGATGGCGCCACCGCCTGGCTGGGCGGCCCCTGCGTGACCGTGGTGGAGGGCATGTTCCGCTATTGAGCGGGAAACAGCTCGGCCAGGGAAAGCATCCGGTCGTTCAGAGCAGCCTGCTGCTCGGCCGAGCTATAGCCCAGCCGGACCACCGTCAGCCTGCGCGACGGGATGACCAGTATATATTGCCCCCGGTGGCCCAGCGCCGCGACCGCATCCTGCGGTCCGCGCCCGCCGAAGACGACTTCGTTGCGGCCCTCTTCCCTTGCCCGGTTGCGCCACAGATGCGCGCCATAGGCGCCGTCCGCCGGATTGCTGCCGCCCATGAAGGCGATCCAGCCGCGCGGCACGATGCGCACGCCGTCCGCGACGCCGCCCTGCCGGATCAGCTCGCCGATCTTCGCCCAGTCGCCGGCGCCCGCATGGAACATCGCGCCGCCGATCAGCGTGCCGGTCGCATCATATTCGCCGCGCATGCTGGACAGGCCCAACGGTTCGTAGAGGCGGCTTTCCAGCCAGCCCTGCATTGCCGCCTGCCGCGCCTGCGGATCCTCGCTCTGCGTCAGCGTGCGCGCGGCGATGTCGGAGAGGATCTGCGTTTCCGCGGTGGAATAGGCGTATTGCGTGCCCGGATCATGGTCGAGCGGCTGGGTCAGCGCGTAATGCGCCATGTCGTCGCGCCCGTCGCGATAGAGCATGCGCGCGGTGTCGCTGGCATAGGCAGGGTCGGCGATCTCGGCATGGCGAAGGCCCGACCGCATCTGCAGCAGATGGCGCAGGGTTATCGACCCGCGCGGATCGCCGGGCCGCTGCCAGCGCTCCACCGGCGCAGGCGCGTCAAGCGCGAGCGAACCGTCGGCGACCATCATGCCGATCATCAGCCCGGTGACCGTCTTCGACAGCGACCAGCCAAGCTGCGGCGTGTCCGCCGTGAACCCCTCGCCATAGCGCTGCGCCACGGGCTCGCCGTCGTACAGCACCAGCAGCGCGCGGGTTTCGCCCACCGCTTCCGCGTCGAACAGCCCGTCCACCGCATAGGCGAGCGCGGTGCGATTGGCCCCGTCCGTCTGACGCACGGCGGCCAGCGATTCGTCCGATGGCGGCGCGACTTCGCGATCCGCCGAGGATCCGCAGGCGGACAGCGATAAGGCGGCGGCAAATGCGATCAGCCACTTGTGGCGGGAAAGGGCGCAGGGCATCAGGCGCGTCTGATCCGCCCGCGCCCGATGAAAGGCAAGATTGAAGTGAGCAGCCCTGTGGAAACGAAGCGGCGCGGCTGGCGCGGGCTGTGGCTGGCGGTGCCGGTCGTGGCGGTGCCGACGCTGGGCTGGGTGGCGGCGACCCGCGGGCCGGGCCTTGCCGAACAGGCGCAGGCGGGCACTGATTTCGGCGCGCGGATCGCCTGTTCGTGCCATTTCGTCGAGGGGCGGCCCATCGACCAGTGCCGTGCCGATTTCGAACCGGGCATGACGATGGTCAGGCTTTCGGTCGAGGAGGAAACGCAGGCGGTGACCGCCAGCGTGCCGATGCTGGCATCGACGCGCGCGACCTATCGCGAGGGCTGGGGCTGTCTGCTGGAGCCGTGGGACGGCTAGGGCTGGGGGCTCAATCGGCCGCGAACGTCTCTTCGATCCAGCCGCCGCCGACGACGCGGTCGCCAGCATAGATCACCGCAGCCTGCCCCGGCGCGACGCCATATTCGGGCTGCGCGAAGCGGATCAACACTTCGCCTCCGCCGCCGATCGCGCCGTCCAGCGTGACCGGCACGGGCTTCGCCAGCGATCGGACCTTGGCGGTCAGCCCCCCTGGCGGAACGGGGCCGATGCGGTTGGTTTCGGCCACGCGCATCGCGCCGACGGCCAGCAGGCGTTTCGGTCCCACCACCACGGCATTGTTTCCGGCATCGATCCGGATGACATAAAGCGGTTCGGGCTGGCCGCCGATCTCGATCCCGCGGCGCTGGCCGACCGTGTAGTGCACGATGCCGCGATGGCGGCCCAATGTCTCGCCGGTTTCGGCATGCACGATGTCGCCCGTATCCCCCGCCTCGGGCCGCAGCTTCTTGACCAGCGAGGCGTAATCGCCGTCGGGCACGAAGCAGATGTCCTGGCTGTCGGGCTTGGCGGCAACGCCAAGGCCCAGCGTCTGCGCGATGCGGCGCACGTCCACCTTGGGCAGGCCGCCCAGCGGAAAGCGCAGGAAATCCAGCTGGTCCTCGGTCGTGGCATAGAGGAAATAGCTCTGGTCGCGGGCCGGGTCGTGGGCGCGGTGCAGTTCGGGGCCGGCGCTGCCCATCACGCGGCGCACGTAATGGCCGGTGGCAAGGCAATCCGCTCCCAGTTCGCGCGCCATCCTGAACAGGTCGGTGAACTTGGGTCCCATGTTGCAGCGGATGCAGGGAATCGGGGTGCGGCCCTGCAGATATTCGTCGGCGAACCCGTCGATCACGCTTTCGCGAAAGCTGCTTTCATGGTCGAACACGTAATGCGCGATGCCAAGCCGGTCGGCCACCGCGCGTGCATCGCGAATGTCGTCGCCAGCACAGCACGCCCCCTTGCGCTTTACCGCCTCGCCATGGTCGTAGAGCTGCAGCGTGACGCCGATCACCTCGGCCCCGGTCTGGGCAGCCAGCGCCGCCACGACAGAGGAATCGACGCCGCCCGACATGGCGACGACGATGCGCCGGGCCTGCATCGGGCCGGGCAGGTCGAAAAGGGCGGCCGGATCGAGCGACTCGCCGGCGTAATCGGTCATCGGGGCATTCATGATGCGACAGCCCATACACGGCGGCGGCCGGCTGATAAACCGTCGAGGCAGCCGGTTTCGGAAACGCCTAGGCGCTTTACAGGATGCGCCTTTACGATTTGTTGACCAACTGCGGCCATGCTGACAGCCATGTTCGCTAGATTCCCCAATTTGCCCGCGACGGACCGGACGGGATCGCCCCGTACGGAAGGCGCGGCGGACGGGGCGGCGCGCGAGACGGCGGGCGGGGGCGATGGCGACGTGCCGGACGGCAAAGCGCATGACATGGCCGGTCACGGGGCGCGGCTATTGGACTGGCACTCGCTGCGCGCCAGGCTGAGCGCCGAGCGCGACCTGCGCGGCGCCATGCGGGGAGAGAACGAGGCGATGGCCGGCTGGATCCGCGCCGAGGGCAGTTTCGACCCGCGTGCGGCGGAAGCGCTGTTCGGCCACGGGCATGTCGACCAGAATCCAGCCTATTCAACCATCTACGGATCCGGCCATGCGACAAGTTCCTGGCCGGACGACAAAAATTCCGGACTTTCCGGGTCTCGTTTACCCGATCCTAAGCCTTCGAGATTTAACGATGGGTCGGGATGCAGCAGGCCGATATCTGGCGGCGGTTCGGCATCCGGCATGAATATCGAGGACTAGATGATCGAGAACCAGGACATCAGGCCATCAATGGTGATCGGACCGCTTGGCGAACCGCTCACGATTGACGACCTGCCCCCTCCTTCCACCAAACGATGGATCGTTCGCCGCAAGGCGGAAGTTGTCGCCGCGGTGAACGGCGGCCTGTTGTCGATCGATGACGCCTGTGCACGCTATGACCTGACGCTCGAGGAGTTTGCTTCGTGGCAGCGGGCCGTGGAGCGGTCGGGCATGAAAGGGCTGCGCGTTACCCGGATCCAGCATTATCGCGATCTTTACGAGCGCCAGATGAAATACTGATTCCCGCCGATGTAATATCCTTGCCAGAAACGTTAGGGTGCCCCGGAACATCCGGGTAACGCAGCCGTTCTGCTCCCAACAATTGGAAGGAGAACTGCCATGGGTTGGATTATCGCACTTATCGTGGGCGGTGTGGCCGGCTGGCTTGCCAGCATGGTCATGAACCGGGATGCCTCGATGGGCATCTTCTGGAATATCGTCGTAGGCTGCATCGGTTCGCTGATCGGCAACGCACTGGCCGGACCGCTGCTTGGCGTGGGCGGAAGCGTTCAGGAATTCTCGCTTGTCGGACTGATCATCGCCTTCATCGGTGCGGTCGTTCTGCTTGCGATCGTTAACCTGATCCAGCGTGGCCGTGTCCGCTAAACACCGGACGAACGACTGATTCCGCTCTGCGAAACGCAATTGTTTCGCAGCGCGGCAAGTGATAACAGCCGAAATCAACGATGGGCTCCGTGGTGACTGCGGGCCCATCGTTTCGGCGTAAGTGCTCCGGTTCTGGAACGGGCGCCCAAGCCTTCGACCGCCAACCGACGGGAACGGTCGGCGTGTTCTCATAGCCGCCTTGGACGGGTGGCAGCAGGCGACCGATCATGAACTACGACAGGTCCATAGCGACTGAAGGGGCGATTCCAGCGATGCATGACCGGGTGGCCGACAGCGACCTATCCGAATTCGGCACGCCCGAAGACGATGGCGGGCGCAAGAAGCGCCGCATCGTCATCATCATCGTCGCCGCAGCCGTCCTGGCCGCCGTGGTCGCCTTCCTCATCTGGCAAAGTTCCGCCGCGCCCGAACAGTCGGAAGCGCAGGTTCCCATCGTGACCGTCGCCATTCCCGGCAACACCAATGTCGCGGGCGAGATTACCGCGACCGGCACCCTGGGTGCTCGCCGCCCCATGCCCATCGGGTCGGTGGGCGAAGGCGGATCGGTCAGCAACGTGCTGGTGGATGCGGGCGACTGGGTCCGCGCGGGCCAGGTCCTGGCCGTCATCGACCGTTCGGTGCAGAGCCAGCAGGCAGAGGCGCAGGCCGCGCAGGTGCAGGTCGCCCGCGCCGATGCGGAACTGGCGCAGGCCAATCTCGACCGAGCGCTCAAGCTGGTCGATCGCGGATTCATCTCCACCGCCGACGTCGATCGCCTGACCGCGACGCGCGATGCCGCCGAGGCGCGCGTCCGCGTGGCGCAGGCGACGTTGGGCGAATTGCGCGCCCGCAACGCGCGGCTGAGCATCGTGGCGCCTGCGGGCGGGCTGGTGCTGGAGCGCAATGTCGAGCGTGGGCAGGTCGTCGGCGCCGGCGGCACGCCCCTGTTCGTTCTTGCCCGCGGCGGCGAAATGGAATTGAACGCGCGGGTCAGCGAGAGCGATCTTGCCCGGCTGGCGGTCGGCGTTCCGGCCGAAGTCCGACCCGTGGGCAGCCAGGAGGTCTTCACCGGGCAGGTCTGGCAGCTTGCACCCACCATCGACGAAGCATCGCGCCAGGGCATCGCCCGCATCGCGATGCCCTATGACAAGGCGCTGCGGCCCGGCGGTTTCGCCACGGCCAGCATCAGGTCGGGTTCGGTGACCGCGCCGATCCTGCCGGAATCGGCGATCATGTCCGATGACGAAGGCAGCTTCGTCTATGTCGTGGGCAGCGACAACACGGTCGCCCGCCAGCGGGTGGAGCTTGGCGTGGTGACGGCCCAGGGCATCACCATCGCCAGCGGACTGACCGGCAGGGAACGCGTCGTGCTGCGCGCGGGCGGCTTCCTGAGCCCGGGCGATCCGGTCAAGCCCGTTACCGCCGACAGCGACGGCTGAGGGCCGGACGATGGATCTGCGCAACATCTCGGCCTGGTCGATCCGCAACCCGGTCGTTCCCATCGTGCTTTTCGCCGGGCTGATGCTGGCTGGCATCGTCAGCTTCATGCGGATGGAGGTGCAGGACCAGCCTGACATCGAATTCCCGATCGTCATCGTCACCATCTCGCAGCCGGGCGCCGCGCCGACCGAGATCGAGAACCAGATCACCCAGCTGGTCGAAGCCGCGGTCCAGAACGTCGAGGGCGTGGTCAACATCAACTCCACCACCAGCGAAGGCAATTCGCAAACGGTGGCGGAGTTCGAGATCGGCGCCGACGTCGCGCAAGCCGTGAACGAGGTGACTGCCGCCATCGACCAGATCCGCGGCGAACTGCCCGACGGCATCCTGGAACCGCGCGTATTCCGCGCGCAGACATCGTCGGAACCCATCGGCTATTTCGCGGTGGCGGCGCCCGACATGACGATCGAGCAATTGAGCTGGTTCGTCGACGACACGGTTACCAAGCGCCTGCTGTCCATTCCCGGCCTGGCCGAGATCAGCCGTGCGGGCGGCGTGGACCGCGAGATCCTGGTCGTGCTGGACCCGGCGCGCATGCAGTCACTGGGCGTGACCGCCAGCCAGGTGAACGCACAGCTTCGCCAGCTTAACGTCGATGCCGCTGGCGGCCAGGCCGAGGTGGCCGGCTCGCGACAGTCGGTGCGCGTGCTGGGCAATGCCGAAACCGCGTATGAGCTGTCGCAGCTGCAGATCCCGCTGGGCGGCGGCCGCACCGTCAGGCTGGCCGATTTCGCGACGGTCTCCGATCGCTATAGCGAGGTTACCTCGCTTGCGAAGGTGTCCGGCCGGCAGGTCGTCACCTTCTCGATCGCGCGTGCGCGCGGCGCCTCTGACGTCAGCGTCTTCGATGCCGCCATGGAACAGCTCGACCAGATCGCCGAGGAAAACCCCGGCGTGACCTTCGAGACGCTGTTCACCTCGGTCCCCTATACCAAGGCCCAGTACAAGAGCTCGATCCATGCCATGGTCGAGGGTGCCGTGCTGGCCGTGCTGGTCGTCTTCCTGTTCCTGCGAGACTGGCGCGCCACCATCATCGCGGCGCTGGCGATCCCGCTGTCGGCGATCCCGACCTTCTATTTCATGGACCTGCTGGGCTTCACGCTCAACTCGCTGTCGCTGCTTGCGCTGGGGCTGGTCGCGGGCGTGCTGGTGGACGACGCCATCGTCGAGATCGAGAATATCGTGCGCCACATGCGCATGGGCAAGAGCGCCTGGCAGGCGTCGATCGACGCCGCGGACGAGATCGGTCTGGCCGTGGTCGCCACCACCTTCTCGATCGTCGCGGTGTTCCTGCCGGTCGGGTTGATGGGCGGCGTTCCGGGGCAGTTCTTCAAGAATTTCGGCCTGACCGTCGTGGTGTCCGTGCTGATGAGCCTTGCGGTCGCGCGCATGATCACGCCGATGGTCGCGGCCTATTTCCTCAAGGCCAAGGGTCACGCCAGCCACGGCGAAGGCAGGCTGATGGACCGCTACATGAGCGTGCTGCGCTGGTCGCTCGACCACTCCAAGGCCGTCGCACATCGCCGGTCGCTGACGCGCGAGCCGGTGCATTTCAGCTCGGCCCTGTTGGAAATCCTGTTTACGCTGCTGGTGCTGGCTGCGCTGGTCGGCGGCCTCTATGTCGGCTTTACGTTCGTCTATGCCAAGCTCGACCTCACCGTAATCCTGCCGACCAATCCCGGCCCGTGGCTGCAACCGCTCGTCGGCCTGGCCAAGCTGGTGATCGAGGCAATCTTCTTCTTGGCGGTGATGGTCGTGCCGGCGATATTCGCCTTTGTCGCGGTCAAGCTATTGGGGCTGCTGTTCAAGCTGATGGGCGGCCATGTCGCGCGCTATCATGCCTATTACACCGGTCGGTGGTCGGCCCGGCTGCGCGATCACCGGTCGTGGATGGTCGGGATCGGCTTGGGATCGTTTATCTGGTCGGTCATGCTGATGATGTCCGTGCCGATGCAGTTCTTCCCCAATTTCGATTCGGACTTCAGCCGGATCCGCCTGGAAATGGTACCCGGCACCACTCTCGAACAAACCGAGGCGGTGATGGACCGCGTCGCGGGCATCGTGAACGAACGCCCCGAGGTTCGCAGCGCGCTGGTGCGCGTGAACGAGGGCAATGGCCGCATGTTCATCAACCTGCGCGAGGACCGCGAAAAGACCCAGCAGGAGTTCGAGCGCGAGCTGACCCCGATGCTGCAGAACATCCCCGATGCACGCGTCAGCTTCCAGGACAACCAGGGCGGCGGCGGAACGGGCCGCGCGATTTCTGTCATGCTGGCGGGATCCGATCCCGAACTGCTCGAAAGCACCGCGCGCGAACTGGCCGACCAGATGCGGACCATCCCCGGCACGGTCGCGCCGCGCGTGGAAGCCGATCTGCAGCGTCCCGAACTGATCATCCGTCCTCGCGCCGACCTGGCGGCGAGCCTTGGTGTGACGACCGCATCGCTCAGCCAGACGATCCGCATCGCCACGCTGGGCGATATCGACCAGAACGCGGCGCGCTTCTCGCTGTCGGACCGGCAGATCCCGATCCGCACGCGCCTGTCGGAAGATTCGCGGCGCGATCTGGACGTGATCCGCAACCTGCCGGTGCAGACCGCATCGGGCGGATCAGTTCCGCTGGAACGCGTGGCGGAAATCGGCTTCGGCTCGGGCCCCACGACGATCCAGCGCTATAACCAGCAGCGCCGCGTGTTCGTGGGCGCCGACCTGGCCCCGGGCGTCGCCAAGGGCACCGTGGACGAGGCCATTCAGCAACTGCCGATCATGCAGAACCTGCCGACAGGCGTGTCGAACGAGGCGTTCGGCGTTGACCAGTTCCAGGAAGAGATGCTCAGCTCGTTCAGCATCGCCCTTGCATCCGGCATCCTGCTTGTCTTCGCGGTGCTGGTACTGTTGTACCACCGCTTCATTTCGCCGCTGGTCAACATGGGTTCGCTTTTCCTCGCTCCGTTGGGGGGCATCATCCTGCTGATCCTGACGGGCTATGAACTGTCGATGCCGGTCTTCATCGGCATATTGATGCTGTTCGGCATCGTGGCGAAGAACTCGATCCTGCTGATCGATTTCGCGATCGAGGAAATGGCTGCCGGAGCCGGGCGCATGCAGGCCATCGTGGAAGCGGGCCACAAGCGCGCGCAGCCGATCGTGATGACGACGGTCGCGATGACCATGGGCATGATCCCGACGGCAGTCTCGCTGTCAGGCGATTCGGCCTGGCGGGCGCCGATGGGCATCATCGTGATCGGCGGCCTGATCCTGTCCACCTTGTTGACGCTGCTGATCGTGCCGGCGGGCTTCAGCCTTGCCGACGGGTTCGAAAAGCGCGTCGGCCCTGTGCTGCGCCGGCGTCTGCTGACCTATGATCCGTCGCATCGCGGCGAGGGCGGATCGCAACCCGACAGGCTGCCCGCCGAGTAGGCGGTAGCGAGATCCTTTGACGCAGCAGCCAGTCACCCACGCTATCGAGGAGCAGGTCGACCGCGGACAGACCATGCGGCGCGTGGCGACCGGCCTGCTGGTCCTGATGGCGATCATCTTCGTCATCGCCCGCAGCTTCGAGGAGCGCGTGTCCGGGCTGGATTTCGTCACCGCCTTTGCCGAGGCGGCGATGGTGGGCGCGCTGGCGGACTGGTTCGCGGTGACCGCCCTGTTCCGCCACCCGCTGGGCATTCCGATCCCGCACACCGCGATTATTCCGACCAACAAGGATCGCATCGCCGATTCCATGGCGCACTTCCTGCGATCGAATTTCCTGACCCCCGCAGTGGTCGCGCGGCGGATGCGCGCCATGAACGTGGCGCGTGCAGCAGGCGATTACCTCGCCGCGCCCCCGCGCGAGGCAGGGCCCGGCGTCCGCGCCGGAGCGACCGAACTGCTGGCACAGGCGCTGGAATCGCTCGACCCGCAAAGGCTGGGCGACCATGTCCGGCACGGCCTGGCGGCGCAGCTGGAACGGCTTGAGGTGTCGCCGCTGCTGGGGCAGATGCTGTCTGCCGCGATCGCCGACAAGCGGCACCTGCCGCTGCTTGAATCCATCGTGCGATGGGCCGGGCGGACGCTGGAGGCGAACGAGAGCCTGGTCCGGACCATGATCCACGACCGGGCCAATGCGCTGCTGCGCTTTACGGGGCTCGACGAACGGCTTGCCAATTCCGTGCTGGACGGACTGTACCGCCTGCTGGCCGAGATGCTGGTCGATCCCGACCATCCGCTGCGGACCAAGGTCGAGGAGGGGTTGGAGAAGCTGGCCCACGACCTCGTCCACGATCCGGAAACCCGCGCCAGGGTCGAGGGGATGAAGCAGGAGATGATCGGCAATCCCGCAGTGGTAGGCTGGTGGCAGGGCGTGTGGGAGCGCCTGCGCGGCAGCCTGATCGAAGCTGCACGCAATCCCGACAGCCAGCTGGGCGGCCAGTTCGCCGGAGCGCTGCAGGAACTGGGTGACGCGCTGCGCAGCGATGTGCGCCTGCAGTCGCAGGTCAACCGATTTGCCCGGCGCAGCGCGGTGGGCATCACCGGCCGCTATGGCGACCAGATCGTCCGGCTGGTGTCGGAAACGGTCAAGCGCTGGGACGCCACCACCATCACCCAGCGGGTCGAGGGCGCAGTAGGCCGCGACCTGCAGTTCATCCGGATCAACGGCACTTTGGTGGGCGGACTGGTCGGGCTGACGATCCATGCACTGGACGTCTGGGTGCTCTGACCGCCAGGGGGGTCAGCTCGGTATCATGTAGCGGATCGTGGTAAGGTGCCATGACCGCATTGGCCGGCCCTCGGCATCCAGCGCTGGACTATAACGCGCCGTGCCGCGAAACGCATCGCAGACCCCTTTTCCGAAATCATCGATGTTCGTGGTCCCAATGATGGTACACTCACCCACGCTGCCATTATCTTCGACGATCAGTCGTACGCGAAGGATCGCCATCCGCCGATCGGCCGGAGCCGCTGACGGGTACCGCGCCTGGATTTCGCGGGCCATCTTTTCTCCGCTTTCCTCGACCAGCACTGGAGGCATCGATCTTGCCCGGCTCGCATCGGGATCGAGTCCGATAGCGCCCATCAGATTATAGGTACAGTCGTTCAGCACCTTGAACACATTGGCCATGGCTCCGGTATTCAGGGCAAGATCGCGCCTTATCGAACCGGCGAATTCGATCCGCTCCATCGTGGCCAGCGCCTGTTGTTGGTCTTCAGGCAGGAAATTGCGGACGGGCCGTGGTTCGAAGTCGGACAGCGGCTCTGGATGAAAGGAAAGATTGCTGACGATGATGACATTGCCGTCGTCGACCGATCCTTGGTTCGCACTTGCTTCGGCGGAAACACCGGTGTCTGGACCGAGGCTGACTTTCAGCGGGAAGTTGACGGAACCGGCCCGCCAGCTGGGTGCCCGAAGCTTGGCGTGGTGCCCCAGCAACATCAGTTCCAGCGAGCTTGACGGCACGAATTGCGAAATCCGCAGGGCGATCGCGTCGTCGCCTTCACTAAAGCTGCGAACGATCGTGCACCGGTCGGGGGCAAAATTGACGAACCACCGTGACGTGGGATCAAGGACGATCGGGTCCTTGGCCAGCGCATCCACCGATGTGACGGACAGGCATAGTATGGAAAGGGCAGAAAGCCCCGATTTCAATTTGGACATTGCGACCCCCCGGACCATCGCCGCGAACCCGCGTCGATTCAGCCAAGCTATCGCAACTTGCTTTAAAAACAAGAAACCCGGCTGCAGATGGCCGGGTTTCCTGTCATTCAATATTTCGCAAAGCGTTCACAGCTTCCCGGTCAGCTCCGGCACCGCCTTGTAGAGGTCGGCGACGAGACCGATGTCGGCGACCTGGAAGATGGGTGCGTCCTCGTCCTTGTTGATGGCGATGATGGTCTTCGAATCCTTCATGCCCGCCAGGTGCTGGATCGCGCCAGATATGCCGATGGCGATGTAGACTTCGGGCGCGACGATCTTGCCGGTCTGGCCGACCTGGTAGTCGTTGGGGACATAGCCTGCGTCGACCGCGGCGCGCGATGCGCCCACGCCCGCACCCAGTCTGTCGGCGAGCGGCATGATGATCTGCTCGAACGTCTCGCCGTCCTTCAGCGCGCGGCCGCCCGAGACGATGATCTTGGCAGATGTCAGCTCGGGCCGCTCGCTCTCGGCCAGTTCGGCGGACACGAAGCTGGACTTGCCGGTGTCGCCCGTGCTGGCGACCGCTTCGATCTCGGCGGATCCGCTTGTCGCTTCGGCCTTGTCGAAGGCGGTGCCGCGTACGGTGATGACCAGCTTGGCGTCCGTGCTCTCGACCGTGGCAATGGCGTTGCCCGCATAGATCGGGCGGGTGAAGCTCTTCTCGCCCTCGACCGACAGGATGTCGCTGATCTGCATCACGTCGAGCAGCGCCGCCACGCGCGGGGCGATGTTCTTGCCGGTGGTGGTGGCGGGGAACAGCACCGCGTCATGGTGATCCATCAGCCCCTTAATCAGCGGCGCGACATTCTCGGCCAGCTGGTGTTCGTAGGCCGCGTCATCCGCGACATGGACCTTGCCCACGCCCGCGATCTTGCTTGCGGCTTCGGCGACCGCGCTGCAGCCCGCGCCCGCGACCAGCAGGTGCACCTCGCCCAGCTTCGATGCCGCCGTTACGGTTGCCAGCGTCGCATCGCCCAGATGTGCATTGTCGTGATCGACATAAACAAGCGTCTTCATGATCTCTTTCCTTCCCGGGATCGCTTACGCGACGCCCATGGCCTTCAGCTTGGCGACGAGTTCATCGACATCGGCGACCTTCACGCCCGCCTGCCGCACCGGCGGTTCGGACACCTTCAGCGTCTTCAGGCGAGGCGCGATGTCGACGCCGTAATCGGCCGGCGTCTTCGTCTCCAAGGGCTTCTTCTTCGCCTTCATGATGTTGGGCAGGCTCGCATAGCGCGGCTCGTTCAGGCGCAGATCCGTCGTGATGATCGCGGGCGTCGACAGGCGCACCGTCTCGAGCCCGCCGTCGACTTCGCGCGTCACCTTCACGTGGTCGCCGTCCATCTCGACCTTCGATGCGAACGTGCCCTGCGGCAGCTCCATCAGCGCGGCCAGCATCTGGCCCGTCTGGTTGCTGTCGTCGTCGATCGCCTGCTTGCCCAGGATGATCAGGCCCGGTTCGACTTCCGCAGCCACCGCCTTCAGGATCTTGGCCACCGCGAGAGGCTCGACCTCGTCATCGGTCTCGACCAGCACCGCGCTGTCCGCGCCCATCGCCAGCGCCGTGCGCAATGTCTCCTGCGCCTTCGCAGGCCCGATGCTCACCGCCACGATCTCGTCAATCGCGCCCGCTTCCTTCAGGCGGATCGCTTCCTCGACCGCGATCTCGTCGAACGGGTTCATGCTCATCTTCACATTCGCAAGATCGACACCGGAACCATCCGCCTTCACGCGCGGCTTCACATTGTAATCGATCACCCGCTTTACCGGGACCAGGGCTTTCATGAAGGTTTCTCCCATCGATAGGTTTGGCGACCGGGCCGAAATCAGGCTGCATCGCCGTATCGAGCTGGCTTCTAGATAGTTGCTTACCAATACGTCAAGCAAATGCTATCTACGTCATGCCAGTGCTTCTGGCAAAAAGAAGGGGGCACCCAGGCCCCCTTCCGTTTTTGCAATGATGGATCGCGATCAGGCCGCCTTCTTGACCTCGGCCACGATCTTCTGCGCCGCATCGCCCAGATCGTCGGCGGGCACGATCGGCAGGCCCGAATTGGCAAGAATTTCCTTGCCCTTCTCGACATTCGTGCCTTCGAGGCGGACGACGAGGGGAACCTGAAGGTTCACTTCTTTGGCCGCCGCGACGATGCCGTCGGCGATGATGTCGCACTTCATGATGCCGCCGAAGATGTTGACGAGGATTCCCTCGACCGCCGGGTCCGACAGGATGATCTTGAAAGCCGCGGTCACCTTCTCGGTCGTGGCGCCGCCGCCGACGTCGAGGAAATTGGCCGGGAACGCGCCATTCAGCTTGATGATGTCCATCGTCGCCATGGCAAGACCGGCGCCGTTCACCATGCAGCCGATGTTGCCGTCGAGCTTGATGTAGGCGAGGTCGTATTCCGATGCCTCCACCTCGGCCGGATCTTCCTCGGTCACGTCGCGCAGTTCGGCGACGTCGGGATGGCGGAACATCGCGTTGCCGTCGAAGCTCATCTTGGTGTCAAGCACCAGCAGATTGCCATCCTTGGTCTCGACCAGCGGATTGATCTCGAGCATCTCGCAGTCCAGCGCCAGGAAGGCTTCGTAAAGCTGCTTCGCCAGCTTCTGCGCCTGCTTGTTGAGGTCGCCCTGCAGCTTCAGCGCGAAGGCGACGGCGCGGCCGTGATGGGGCTGGAAGCCCGACGCCGGATCGATGGTGATGGTGGTGATCTTCTCGGGAGTCGAATGGGCGACTTCCTCGATATCCATCCCGCCTTCGGTCGAGACGATCAGCGCGATACGGCCGGTTGCGCGGTCGACCAGCATCGACAGGTAATATTCCTCGGCAATGTCGACGCCGTCGGTGACATACAGGCGATTGACCTGCTTGCCCGCATCGCCCGTCTGCACGGTGACCAGCGTATTGCCCAGCATGTCCTCGGCATCGGCCTTCACGTCGTCGATGCTCTTGGCAAGGCGCACGCCGCCCTTGGCGTCGGGGCCCAGTTCCTTGAACTTGCCCTTGCCGCGGCCACCGGCGTGGATCTGCGCCTTCACCACATACAGCGGTCCGGGCAGCTTCTTTGCCGCTTCGACCGCTTCCTCGACCGTCAGGGCCGCATAGCCGGTGGGAACGCCGACGCCGTATTTGGCCAGCAGTTCCTTTGCCTGGTATTCGTGGATGTTCATCGAAATAATCCTCGCCAATGCCTGTTGCGGCCGCCGGGCCGCCGAAGGAAGGGTTCGCTTTGCATGCGTCTAAGCATAGGCACGCGCCGTTGAAAAGGGCGCTTGGCGCCTAAAAAGGGGTGGCTGGCGCAATGTTGTTGTACTTTGCGAAGCATTAGCAGCAAATCCCGCCAACGAGACGCTTCGCGCCTGCGGTCAAGCTATGCCAAAAGGGAGGCCGCATGCTTGATTACACCCGATTCGACGCGATCATGGCCGAAGCCGCGCGCATTGCGATGGCCGAGTTTCCCGGCGCGGGCAACGCGACTACCTCGTGGCGCAAGGAGGACGACACGCCTGTCTGCGCCGCCGACCTGGCGGTGAACCGCTTCCTGGCCGAATCGCTACGCAAGCTGCTGCCTTCTGCGGCCTGGCTGTCAGAGGAAACGGCGGACGATGCCGACCGGACGAAGGGCGGCCTGCTGTGGCTGGTCGATCCCATCGACGGGACACGTGATTTCCTCCGCGGGCGAGCGGGATGGGCGGTTTCGGTCGCGCTGGTCAGCAATGGCCGGCCGCTGATCGCCAGGCTGGCAGCCCCCGCACGCGGCGAGCTATGGGCTGCCGAAGCGGGCCGGGGAGCGCGGCGCAACGGCCTGGCCTTGAGAGCCAGTGCGCGGTCCGATTTCGCGGGCGCGCGCATACCGGCGGATGCAGGGCTGCCGCTACCGCCGCTCGTCAATGTGGCCAAGCCCAATTCGATCGCCTTGCGGATCGCGCTTGTCGCCAGCGGAGAGGCCGATCTGGCAGCTAGCACGCGGCTTGGCTATGAATGGGACATCGGCGCCGCTGCTCTGATCGCGCGCGAGGCTGGTGCGGTGGTGACCGATGCGGTCGGCCAGCAACTCGCGTTCAACAAGCTCGACCCACGTGCGAAAGGCATTCTGGCCAGCGCACCCGCCATTCACCGGGAAGCGACGGTCTGGCTGCGGGATCGCGATTCGCGCCTCCAGAGCCAATAGGCGGCAACCGATCGAAAAGGCCCCGGCGGTTCGAACCGCCGGGGCCTTTCCTCTCCGAACCGGTCAATTGTTCTGCGCGGCCTGCACATCCTGCTGGCTGATGGGCAGGATCTTGATTTCGACGCGGCGATTCATCGCGCGGCCTTCCTCGGTATCGTTGCTGGCGACGAAATAGGCCGGATCCTCGCCGAAGCCCTTGGTCGCGATGCGGGCCTGGGGCACGCCGCGATAGGTGAGGTAATTGGCCACCGCCTGCGCGCGCCGTTCCGACAATTGCTGGTTATAGGTGTCCGACCCGGTGTTGTCGGTGAAGCCATAGACGTCGATCAGGCTGTCGGGATAGTTCACCATCGACTGCGCGATGCCGTCCAGCGTTGTGCGGAAGCTGGGCGAGATTTCCGAGCTGTTGACCGGGAAGGTCACGCCATTGGGCAGGTTGAGATTGATGTACTCGCCATCCTGCTCGACCTCCACACCCGAGCCGGCGGTCACTTCCTTCAGCTCCTTGATCTGCTGGTCCATCTTGTACCCGACGACGCCGCCGGCCGCGCCGCCGATGCCGGCGCCGACGATGCGGGCGGTCTTGCCGCCGATGATGCCGCCCAGCAGATAGCCGGCCGCGGCGCCCCCGGCGGTACCGATGGCGGTGCGCGAAACCTTGCGTTCGCCCGTGTTGAGGTCGGTCACACAGGCCGACAGGCTGACGATCGACGTGGCGGCGAGAGCGGCTGCTACGAAACGGTTCTTCATGGGATTGCGGTCCTCTTCTTTCTGTTTCCGCCAGCCGGTCGAATCTCCCTGACCGGCCCAAGGGCGGTTCAGCTAATGCAAAGAACGCGTCACCGGCTGGCTGCGTTCCCGGTCGAGCCGAGAGGGGTAGGGAAACGCAATCGCTTGCGGGTCGGACATGAATGCCGCTAATCGCGTTGCTACGCAATCTGTCTCAACGACTGCAGAGCATCTAATTGTCCCCCTTCCCCTGGACCGACCTGTTGATCATCGCCGGCCTGATCGTTCTGAACGGTCTGTTCTCGATGTCCGAACTTGCCATCGTATCCGCGCGCCCCGCCCGGCTGCGCAAGATGGCCGAGGATGGCAGCAAGGGTGCGCGAGTGGCACTGACCCTTGCCGCGGATTCGGGCAAGTTCCTGTCCACCGTTCAGATCGGCATCACGCTGATCGGCATCGTGGCCGGTGCCTATTCGGGCGCAAGCCTGGGCGGGCCGGTGGGCGAAAGGCTGGCCTTGTTCGGGATCGATCCCGATGTGGCCGATGAGCTGGGCTTTATTCTGGTCATCGTCGTGACGACCTATCTGTCGCTGACGGTGGGCGAGCTTGCGCCCAAGCAGATCGCGCTGCGGGGCAGGGAAAAAATCGCCACGCTGGCCGCGCCGCCGATGGCGATCCTGGCCAAGGTCGCGGCACCCGTGGTCTGGCTGCTCGACAAGTCGACCGACGGGCTGCTGCGCCTGGTCGGCGTGCGCCAGCAGCGCGACGCGGGCGTCACCGCGGACGAGTTGCACCTGATCATCAGCGAAGCTACGCGTTCGGGCGCGATCGAAAAGACCGAACAGTCGATCATGGCCGAGGTGCTGCGCCTTGCCGAACGGCCGGTGCGCGAACTGATGACGCCGCGTACCGAGATCGACTGGCTGGAACGGCGCGCCACGGTCGAGGAGATGCGCAAGATCATCGACAAGTCGCCGCACTCGCTGCTGCCGGTGGCGCAGGGGTCGGTCGACGACGTGATCGGGGTGGTCAAGGTGCGCGACCTGCTGGCGGTGCTGGTCAAGGGGCGCAAGCCGCAGATGTCGCGCCTGATCAAGAAGGCAGAGATCCTGCCCGACCAGATCGACGCGCTCGACGCCTTGCGGATCATGCAGCGCGGCGATGTGGCGATGGCCTTCGTGCACGACGAATACGGCCATTTCGAGGGGATCGTGACGCCCGCCGATCTGCTCGCGGCGCTGGTCGGCAGCTTCGTCTCTCATTCGGACGAGGGTGACGATCCGCTGCTGGTGGAACGCGACAACGGTTCGCTGCTGGTATCGGGCGCGCTGCCCGCCGATCGCATGGCCGACCGTCTGGGCATCGACCTGCCCGAGCCGCGCGAGTTCGCGACGGCCGCGGGCTATGTGCTGTGGGTGCTGAAGAAACTGCCGATCGAGGGCGAGAGCTTCATCGAGCAGGGCTGGCGCTTCGAGATCGTCGACATGGACGGGCGCCGCATCGACAAGCTGCTGGTCGAAAGCATCGGCGGCCCGATCAGCCCGGCCGCCGAATAGCGTTCCTCAGCCCGGGATCACCGCCTGTGCATCGCGGCCATCGCCCTGCGGCGCTGCCACGATGTCACGCGTCACCTGGCCCTTTTCGACCGTGTTGGTGTCGGGATCGCCGACCGCGGAACGGATCGCCGGATCTGCGCGGCCTGCATTGCTGACGGCGCTGGTTTCCACTCCGCTGCGCGGAGCGGGTCCGCCGAACAGCGTTTCCATCGCCTGTTCGCTGGCGCTCGGCGTCTGGGGGCGCGGCGCGCCGGGTTCGGGCGGGGTCAGCGCAAAATCGGGCGGAACCGCCAGAGGCGCCTGACGCGAGACGGCCATCTCGTCCGGGCGGTCGCGGTTGAACAGGTTCAGGCCCCCGCCGCAACCGGCCAGCATGGCCAGCGCGGGCAGGGCGAGGAAGGCGGGCTTGATACGCATCGTCACTTACTCCGTGGCCTATTTGGCCGAAACTTTGGCGGCAGGGTCATGCTGCGGCTCGTCACCATCCTTGTCGCGGATGAACAGCGTGCGGGCAAGCAGCAAGACAACCCCCAGGGTGATCGCCACATCGGCAAGGTTGAAAACGGCGAAGGGCCGCCAGTCGCCGATGTGAAAATCGGCATAGTCGATCACATGGGTCAGGCGGAACCGGTCGATCAGATTGCCGATCGCGCCGCCCAGGATCAGCGCCAGCGACAAAATGTCGCCGCGCTTCTTTTCGAAGAACATCCACACCAGCACGCCCAGCGAGATCAGCCCGGTGACCGCGAACAGCACCACGCGGCTTTCCAGGCTTTCCGCGGCGAACATGCCATAAGACACGCCCGGATTGGTCGCATAGCGCAGGTCGAAGAAGGGCAGTACCTCTATCACTTGGCGCTGGTACAGTTCTACCGGGCCTAACAGGACCGCCTTCACTGCCTGGTCCAGCACGACCACCACCGCGGCGAGGATCAGCCCCAGCCGCCGGTCGGCGCTGAAGCGCGCAGCCAGGCGTGGGCCAAGGCTCATGCCGCCTCCATCGAGGAGACGACGCTTTCGCAGCGATCGCAGGCGTCGCCATCCTCAGCCACTTCGGGCAGATGGCGCCAGCAGCGGCCGCACTTGGCCATGTCGGTGGGGGTCACGCTCACCCCTTCGCCCTGCCCGCGCGACACTGTCGCGGTGATGAACAGCTCTGCCAGGTCGGCATCGCTGAAACCGGCGGGGATCGCGTCCTGCGGCACGCTGATCTCGGCGGCCAGGCTCGAACGGATGGTCTTCTCGCGCCGATAGGGCTCGATCGCTTCGTTCACGTCCTCGCGCAGGTCGCGCAGCTTTGTCCATACGGCCTTGTCGGCGCGTAGCTTTTCGGCAAGCGCGATCTTGGGCCATTCCAGCAGGTGCACGCTGCCCTCGTCCGGATAGCGCGTGCCCCACACTTCCTCGGCCGTGAATACCAGCACCGGCGCGGCATAGCGGACCAGCGCGTGGAAAAGGATGTCCAGTGTCGCCCGATAGGCGCGTCGCTTCACATCCGCCGGGTCGTCGCAATAGAGGCAGTCCTTGCGGATATCGAAGAAGAACGCCGACAGATCCTCATTGCAGAAATCGACCAGCGCGCGGGTATAGGCGTTGAAGTCGAAGTCGTTGACGCAGTGGTGCAATTTCGCGTCCAGATCGCTTAGCAGCGTCAGCACATAGCGTTCCAGTTCCGGGAAATCGGCGGTTTCGGGCGCGTCGCTGCCGTCATAACCGTCGAGCGCGCCGAGCAGATAGCGGAAGGTGTTGCGCAGCTTGCGATACTGGTCCGCGACGCCCTTCAGGATTTCCGGGCCGATCCGGTGATCCTCGGTATAGTCGACCGACAATGCCCACAGGCGGATGATGTCCGCGCCGAAGTCGCGCATCACGTCCAGCGGGCTGATCGTGTTGCCCAGCGACTTGGACATCTTCATGCCCTTGGGATCCATGGTGAAGCCATGGGTCAGCACCGCGTCATAGGGCGCACGGCCCCGCGTGCCGCAGCTTTCGAGCAGACTGGACTGGAACCAGCCGCGATGCTGGTCGCTGCCTTCGAGGTACAGGTCGGCAGGCCATTTCAGTTCGGGCCACTTGCCGCTTTCCAGCACGAAAGCGTGGGTGCTGCCCGAATCGAACCAGACATCGAGAATGTCGGACACCCGCTCGTAATCGTCGATATCGTATTCGGGGCCAAGCAGTTCGGCGGCGTTTTCCTCGTCCCAGCCGTCGACGCCCTGTTCGCGGATCTTGGCGACGATGCGTTCGTTGACGGCGGGATCGACCAGATATTCGCCGGTCTCGCGGTTGACGAACAGCGTGATCGGCACGCCCCATGCGCGCTGGCGCGAGAGCACCCAGTCAGGTCGACCGGCGACCATCGAACCGATGCGGTTACGGCCCTTCTCGGGAACGAACCGGGTGTCGGCGATCGCTTTCAGCGCCGTGTCGCGCAGCGTTCCGCCATCGCGCGGCATGTCCATCGGTACGAACCATTGCGGCGTGCAGCGGAAGATGACCTTGGCCTTGGACCGCCAGCTGTGTGGATAAGAGTGTTGATAATCGGCGGACGCGCTGAGGAGAGCGCCCGCCTCGAGCAGGTCGGTGCAGATCGGTCCGTCGGGCGCGTTGAACCTGGGATTGATGACCGACATGTTGCGCTCGTCATCGCGGCCCAGCCACGGCCAGTCCTCGCGGTAGCGGCCATCGCCTTCCACCACGAATTTCGGATTGATGCCGTTCGCCTTGCAGAGGTCGAAATCGTCCTCGCCATGATCGGGCGCCATGTGGACGAGGCCGGTGCCGCTGTCGGTGGTGACGAAGTCGCCCGCCAGCATGGGGCGCAGTTCGGCATAGAACCCGCCGAGATGGTGCATCGGGTGGCGGACCTTGGTGCCGGCCAATTGCGAACCCGGGCCCCGCCAGACGATATCGGTCGACTTGTCGGGCGTGCTGCCGAACAGCCGGGCGAACACGCCCTTGGCCAGCGTGGGCTCGCTGCCGATCAGGATGACGCGGCCGTCGACCTTGTAGGCGACATATTCGATGCCCGGCCCATAGGCCAAAGCCTGGTTCACCGGGATCGTCCACGGCGTGGTCGTCCAGATCACCGCATGCGCGCCGACCAGTTCTGCGACCGGCGATTCGACGATGTCGAACGCCACGTCGATCTGGGTCGAGACGATATCCTCATACTCGACCTCGGCATCGGCGAGGGCGGTCTTCTCGACCGGCGACCACATCACCGGCTTCGCGCCGCGGTAAAGCTGGCCGCTTTCCGCGAAGCGCAGCAATTCGCGCACGATGGTCGCCTCGGCATCCGGGTCCATGGTCAGGTACGGCTTGTCCCAGTCGCCATTGATGCCAAGCCGCTGCAGCTGCTCGCGCTGGACGTCGACCCAATGCGCGGCATAGGCGCGGCATTCGGCGCGGAATTCCTTTTGCGGAACCTCGTCCTTGTTCTTCTTCTTCTTACGGTACTGCTCTTCCACCTTCCACTCGATCGGAAGGCCGTGGCAGTCCCAGCCGGGTACATAGGGCGCGTCCTTGCCCAGAAGCGTCTGGGTGCGCACCACCATGTCCTTCAGCACATGGTTCAGCGCATGGCCGATATGCATGTCGCCATTGGCATAGGGCGGGCCATCGTGCAGCACGAAGGTCTCGCGCCCCTTGCGCGCCTCTCGCAGATGGCCGTAGATGTCCTCTTCCTGCCAGCGCGCCAGTATGGCGGGCTCCTTTTGCGGGAGTCCGGCCTTCATGGGAAAGTCGGTCCTGGGCAGGAAGACCGTGTCCTTGAAATCGCGCCCGGCGGGATTGTTTGCGTCAGTCATAACCGCCGCGCACTAGCGGGAAGCCGCGCCCGTTGAAAGAGCGGGAATGCAGCGAAGGCGAAGAATCAGGCTTCACGCACGGCCAGCAAGCGCCGTGCTTCGTCGCAATCGCGGGCGATCTGGTCCTTCAGGGCCTCAAGCGTTTCGTATTTTTCCTCGGGCCGGATGAAGTGGTGCAGGGCCACTTCTATCGTCTGTCCGTACAGATCGCCCTGGAAATTGAAGAAATACGGTTCCAGCAGTTCGGTCGGCGGATCGAAGCTGGGCCGCACGCCCAGATTGGCCGCGCCCGTCATCACGGGGCCGTTCGCCAGGGGGCCGGTCAGCACCCGCCCGGTGATCGCATAGATCCCGAAGCGCGGGCGAAGATAGGACCCCATCAACAGGTTCGCGGTGGGAAAGCCGATGCTGCGGCCCAGCTTGGCGCCGTGCACCACTTCGCCCCGGATCGCGAAGGGACGCGTCAGCAGGCGCGCGGCTTCCTGCGGATCGCCCGCCGCCAGCGCATGGCGCACGCGAGTGGAGGAAACGACATCGCCGCCATCCTCGACCGGAGCGACGATGCGGACCGCGATGCCCAGCCCGGCGCACCGCTCGCGCAGCATCGCCACGTTGCCGCGGCGGCCCTTGCCGAAGGTGAAATCGTGCCCGGTCACGACGCCGCCCGCCGCCAGCCTGTCGGCGAGGACGTCATCGATGAAATCCTCGGCGGATGTCGTGGCCAACGCATGATCGAACTGGAAGACCAGCATCGCGGCGGCGCCGAGTCCGGCGAACAATTCCTGCCTCTGGTCGAGCGAGGTGAGGCGGAACGGCGGCAGGTCTGGCGCGAAATAGCGCACCGGATGCGGATCGAATGTCGCCACGATCAGCGGGGCGCCGCGTTCTTGCGCCAGAGCGCGGGCCTGCGCGATGACCTGCTGGTGCCCGCGGTGGACGCCGTCGAAATTGCCCAGCGCGATGACGGCGCCGCGCAGCTTGTCGGGTATCGGATCAGTGGCGGACAGGCGAATCATCGAAGGCGCGGTCTAGTGGGGCCCGGCCCCGCCCTCAAGCCCGGCGGCGCAGGGTGACGAAGCTGTAGGCAGGACGATTGCCATCTTCCGGACAATCGGTGCGGCCGGTTTCCTCCCATTCGTCGGCGGGCGGGGCGGGCATGGTGACATCGCCTTCGAAGTCGCGGTGGACTTCGGTCATCTCGATCCGGCGGGCCAGCGGCATGGCCTGGGCGAACACGTCGGCACCACCGATCACCGCGATGCGTGCGGCATTGGCAAGGTGGATCGCGCTGTCGAAATCATGCGCGATCTCGGCGTCCTCGCCGCTCCAGTCCTCGTCGCGGGTCAGCACGATGTGGCGGCGGCCCGGCAGCACGCCCGGCAGCGAATCGTAAGTGGCGCGGCCCATGATCATCGGCGTGCCCATGGTCAGCCGCTTGAAATGCGCCAGATCGGCGGGAATATGCCACGGAAGGCGCCCGTTCTGCCCGATTACGCCGTTCTGCGCGCGCGCGAAGACGAGGAATAATTCAGGTCCCGTCATCGCGGCATTCCTTCCATGTTCAGCCGTGCCCGTCCGTCAGCAGCCGGGTCACGTGCCCCATCTTGCGGCCGGGATTGATTTCCGCCTTGCCGTAGAGGTGCAAATGGTTGGCAGGGTCGGCCAGCAGTGACAGCCAGTCGTTGGCTTCCTCGCCGATCAGATTGTCCATGCGCACCGCGGGCACGATCGTGTCGGTCAGGCCCAGCGGCAGGCCGCAGATCGCGCGGATATGGTTCTCGAACTGGCTGGTCCGCGCGCCCTCGATCGTCCAGTGGCCCGAATTATGGACCCGCGGGGCCATTTCGTTGAACACCGGACCCTTTTCGGTCGCGAAGAATTCCAGCGTCAGCACGCCGACATAGCCCAGCGCTTCCGCCACGCGGGCGGCCAGCTCGCGGGCAGCGGGCACCTGTGACGCGACCGCTGCGCCGGCCGGAACGACGGAGCGCGAGAGAATGCCCGAGCTGTGGTCGTTCTGCGCGCTGTCCCAGAAGCGGATCTCGCCATCCAGCCCGCGCACCAGGATGACCGAGAACTCGGCGGTGAAATCGACGAAGCCCTCGTAGATCAGCTGCTTGCCCGAAAGCGTCAGGTCCTCGGTGTCCCGGGGCGACATGATCCGCCACTGGCCCTTGCCATCGTAACCGTCGCGGCGGGTCTTGAGGATGCCCGGCGTGCCGATCCTTTCCAGCGCGGCGGTGAACTCCGCCTCGTTCTCGACCGCCATGAACGGGGCCGGGGTGCCGCCATGCTGCTCGACGAAGCGCTTTTCGGCCAGGCGGTCCTGCGCGATTTCCAGCGCCCGCGCCGGGGACCGCAGCGGCGTATCGCCCAGCGACGGGAGCGGCGCGACGGGCACGTTCTCGAACTCGTAGGTGATTACGTCGCAGGCGGCGGCGAATTCGGCCAGCGCCCCGGTGTCGTCATAGGGGGCGCAGGTGAAGCCAGCCGAGACGTCGGCTGCCACGCTGTCGCCGTCGGGCGCATAGACGTGGCAGCAATAGCCCAGCTGCGCCGCCGCCATCGCCAGCATCCGGCCCAGCTGCCCGCCGCCCAGAATGCCGATCGTGCTGCCCGGCGCTATCGGGGCGGCGTGCCGGATCGGATCGGCGAAGGATAGGGAATCGCTCGTCATCGGTCTCAATTACTGTCCACCGGACGCTCGGCCACGGATTGGGTTTGCGCCGCGCGATAGGCCTTCAGCCGCTCTGCCAGCGCTTCGTCATGCGTGGCAAGCACCGCGGCGGCGAGTAACCCCGCATTTTTCGCGCCCGCCTCGCCGATGGCCAGAGTGCCGACCGGGACCCCGCCGGGCATCTGCACGATGGACAGCAGCGAATCCTGTCCCGAAAGCGCCCTGGACTGCACCGGCACGCCCAGCACCGGCAGATGGGTCATCGCCGCGACCATGCCGGGCAGATGCGCCGCGCCGCCCGCGCCCGCGATGATCACCTTGAACCCCTCGTCCGCAGCGCCCTCGGCAAAGCTGACGAGGCGGGCCGGGGTGCGATGGGCCGAGACGATGCGGCAGTCATGCGCCACGCCCAGCGCGTCGAGCGCTTCGGCCGCGTGCTTCATGGTCGGCCAGTCGGACTGGCTGCCCATCACGATCGCCACTGGTGCCGACATCCGGGGATCAGCCTTCCGAAAGATAGGCCCGCTCGCCCGAAGGCTGGCCGTCCTTGAAGGGATAGACGATCGGCTGGCCGGTCGGGATTTCCAGCCCCGTGATCTCGTCGTCCGAGATGTTCGACAGGTGCTTGACCAGGGCGCGCAGCGAATTGCCGTGGGCCGAGACGATCACCGTTTCGCCCTTTTGCAGCTGGGGCACGATTTCCGCCTGGTAGAACGGCAGCACGCGGGCGATCGTGTCCTTGAGGCTTTCGGTCAGCGGAACGTCGATGCCGGCATAGCGGGCATCGTTGCCGGGATCGTACTGGCTGCCCTTTTCGATGACGGGCGGCGGAACGTCGAAGCTGCGGCGCCAGATCTGCACCTGCTCCTCGCCGTGCTTCTCGGCGGTTTCGGCCTTGTTCAGGCCGGTGAGCCCGCCATAGTGCCGCTCGTTCAGCAGCCAGTTCTTGGTCTCGGGGATCCAGAGGCGCCCGGCGTGCTGCAGCGCGATGTGCAGCGTGCGGATCGCGCGGGTCTGCAGCGAGGTGAAGGCGATAGTCGGCAGCACCCCC
Organism: Croceicoccus marinus; assembly: GCF_001661675.2. Taxonomy (NCBI): domain Bacteria; kingdom Pseudomonadati; phylum Pseudomonadota; class Alphaproteobacteria; order Sphingomonadales; family Erythrobacteraceae; genus Croceicoccus; species Croceicoccus marinus. Next base: position 2,933,986 of record NZ_CP019602.1, read on the forward strand.
TTGGCCAGCATCAGCTCGCCCGCGGCCTTTGCCTCGGCCTCGCCCTTGTCGGTCAGGTCGACGTCCCACCAGCCGGTGAAGCGGTTTTCCAGGTTCCACTGCGACTGGCCGTGACGAACGAGGATGAGCGTGGCTTCGGTCATCGGTGGGCGGCTCCCGTAAAAGATTGCGTTTGCCAGCCCCTAACCGGCGGGTGGCGGTTTGAAAAGAGCGAGCGGGCCGATTGCGGCGGGCCGATGACCGAAAGACCCTTGCAGGCCAATGGCGAAGGCCCGGCTGACGGCGGCGGCGGTTGACACAGGCGACATGTCCTACACAGGCTGTCACCCGGTTGGAACGCGCCGAAATGCGCGGCTGGCGGCCCGCCGGTTGACACCGGAAGGGGCCGGGGAAAAATGCACGCTATGAAAGAGCCGGCGCGAGGGATGCGCTGCCCGGCACCATGGCGCGGCACGGCGGTGTAGGACAGTAAAAGCTGACGTTGGGGTGTGGCCGTGGTGGCGCCCTATCTGAGCACGCGCCCTATCGGAGCACGCGCCTTATCTGAGCATGCGGGGCCCCGCTCCGCTGCCGCCCCATTTGTCGTCCGCGTTGTAGAGCGCGCATCGTGCCAGGCTGAGGCAGCCGCAGCCGATGCAGCCGTCGAGGTCCGCGCGCATTTTTCCAGCCGGGCGATCTGCGCGTCGATGCGCGTGCGGATCGCGCCGCTGATCCGCGCCCAGTCCCGCGCGTTCGGCGTGCGGCCATGCGGCAGGTCGGCCATCGCCTCGGCAATGTCGGCAAGGCTGAGACCAAGCCGCTGCGCGATCAGCACGAAGCTGAGGCGACGAATATCGGCGCGCAGGAAGCGGCGCTGGTTGCCGCCGGTGCGCAGCGGGCGGACCAGCCCCTTGTCCTCGTAGAAACGGATCGCCGACACGCTGAGGCCGGTACGCCCAGCGAGTTCGCCGATGGTGAGCAGGTCGTCCGGTTTCATCGATCACCGTGATAGGCAAAACGGACCTTGATCTCAAGCGAGCTTGAGGTTGCATGATCGCGCCATCCGAACGCAAGAAGGAGGCAATCATGGCCACGGCAACACTCGAACACGTCAATATCTCGGTCAGCGACGCGCAGCGCACCGCGCGCTTTCTGGAAAGGCTGACCGGCTGGCACCGGCGCTGGGAAGGTCCGGCGATGAACGGCGGGCACACGATCCACCTGGGCGACGAGAATGCCTATCTTGCGATCTATACCAACCCCAAGGTGACAGGCGGGTTCGCCAAGGGCGCGCCGATGAACCATATCGGCATTGCGGTCGATGATCTGCATGCCGCCGAGGCGCTGGTGGTGGCCGAGGGCTTCGAGCCGTTCAACCACGGCGCATATGATCCGGGGCCGGACAGCTTCTATTTCCTCGACGCCGACGGAATCGAGTTCGAGGTTGTGAGGTATGGAAAGCCGGCTTCCCGCCACCCCAGACCCACCCACAAACAGCGTAGTGTTTGACCTGACGCCACAATCTCGCCACTATCGCGCCTCTGCCGATGGTGTGCAGACGAAAAGGGGATATTCGATGAAATTCAAATCCATAGCACTTGTTGCCTCGACCGTTGCGTTCATGACGCTCGGCGCTTGCTCGGAGAGCGAGGAAGAAGCGCAGGAAGACCTGGTCGAGCAGCAGTACGAATCGGCCGAGGACGTTCTTGAAGAACAGGCTGATCTGGCCGAAGCGCAGGGCAGCGAAGTGCAGGAAGAAGCACTCGACGCGCAGGCCGATGCCATGGGCGAGATGGGCGACGAAGCCGAAGACGCCGTAGACGCGGCACAGTAACAGCCACGGGACTTCGGCCGGCGCCGCTTGTGCGCTGGCCGGTCCCTGCGCTGGCCGGGTTCGGGGCGGTGTTCGTCACAAGACGAACGCCGCCCTTGCCTTTCGTGGGGAGGCGTGCGCGGCGGGGGCCGCGTGCCTGCGCCCGGCATCCTGCCCCGCGCCCCGCCCGATACCCCCGCCCCATACCCCGCCCGATACCCCCGTCCGATACCCCCGTCCGATACTGGCGCCGGGCTTCGCGACGAGGAATGGTGACAAGCGCCGCCGCCCGCGGCTATGGTTGCAGGCGTAACCGGAATCCCCCGTGAAATTCCCCTGATGTCGGAGTGTCACCCATGCGCCTTGCGCTGACCGCCCCCGAATTGAACCGCGTATTGAACTGCGTATTGAACCGCGTGTCGAACCCCGTTTCGCGCGGAGTCGTCGTCCCTGCTCTCGCTTCGCTGGCGCTGACGGGCTGCGCGGCCACCCAGTCGGCATCCCCGCTCGTATCGTCCCCGCTCGCATCATCCCGGCCGCTGGTCTCGCCGATCCTGACCAGCCCCGAGGCGCGGGACACATCGACCTATGCGCGGCCCGAGGAAGCGCGGGTGACGCATGTGGCGCTGGACCTGGCGCTGAATTTCGAGGCGAAGGACGTGTTCGGCACCGCGACGCTGGACATCATGGCCGACGACGATGCCGACACGGTCGTGCTCGACAGCGACGGGCTGCGCATTTCGGCGATCACGGACGAGCAGGGCAATGCGCTGCCCTATACGGTCGGGGAGCATGACGAGGAGCTGGGCGAGCCGATCACCGTGCGGATGGGCGCTGCGCGGCGGATCACCGTCACCTATCGCGCCGCGCCCGATGCGGCGGCGCTGCAATGGCTGGACCCCGAACAGACCGCGGGGGGCGAGCATCCCTATCTGTTCAGCCAGGGTCAGGCGATCCTGAATCGCACGTGGATCCCGACGCAGGACAGCCCCGGCATCCGCCAGACGTGGGAAGCGCGCATCACCGCGCCCAAGCCGCTGACCGTGGTGATGTCGGGCCTGAGCGGCAGCGAGCCGGTGGAGGTCGATGGCGACCGCCGCGCCTTTACCTTCAGCATGGACAAGCCCGTGCCGCCCTATCTGATCGCGCTGGCGGCGGGCGACATCGCGTTTCGCGAACTGGGCCCGCGCACCGGCGTATGGACCGAGCCGGTGATGCTGGACCGCGCCGCCGCCGAACTGGCCGATACCGAGGCGATGGTCGCGGCGGCGGAGAAGCTCTACGGCGATTATCGCTGGGGCCGCTATGACATGATCGTGCTGCCGCCGGCGTTTCCCTATGGCGGAATGGAAAACCCGGTGATGACCTTTCTGACGCCGACCTTCATCGCGGGCGATCGCAGCCTGACGGGGCTGGTCGCGCACGAGCTGGCGCATAGCTGGTCGGGCAATCTGGTGACCAATTCCAACTGGCGCGATTCGTGGCTGAACGAGGGCGTCACCTCGTACTTCGAGGGGCGCATCACCGAGGAGATCTATGGCGAGCAGCGCGCCCGGCAGGAAGAGGCGCTGAGCTTCGCCACGGTCGAGAACGTGCTGGCCGAGGCCGGCGCCAACGATCCGGGCACCGCGCTGCACCAGCCGGACGATGTGGAGAGCGCGGGCAGCGAGATCGTCTATGACAAGGGCGCGGCGTTCCTGCGCACGGTCGAGCAGATTGCCGGGCGCGAGCGGTTCGATGCGTGGCTGCGGCAATGGTTCGACAATCATGCGTTCCAGCCCGCAACCTCGCAGATGATCCTTGCGGACATGCAGGCAAACCTGGTCGCGGGCGACGAGGAACTGGGTCGCAGGCTGATGCTGCGCGAGTGGATCTTTGAGCCCGGCCTGCCCGCCAACGTCAAGCGCCCCGATCCGCAGGCCTTCGCAGGCGTGGACGGCGCGGCGGCGCGCTATGCCGCCACGCGCCAGCCCGATGCGGCGGCGTGGCAGGGCTGGAACTCGGCCGAGCGGCTGCGTTTCCTGTCGAAGCTGCCCGACGAGATGAGCGCGGCGCAGCTGGCGGCCCTGGACAGCGCGTTCGGCCTGTCGGGCAGCGGCAATAACGAGGTGCTGTTCGCGTGGCTGCGCACGGCGCTGTCCAATCGCTATGAACCCGCGGTGCCGGTGGCGGAGGCGTTCCTGGCGCGGGTGGGGCGGATGAAATTCGTCGCCCCGCTGTTCGGCGTGCTGATGGGCGAGGGCGAGTGGGGCCAGCCCATCGCGCGGCGCATCTATGCCGCGACCTATCCCAGCTATCACGCGGTGACGCGCGGGGCGGTGGACCGGGCGATGAAGGCCGGGGACTAAGGGGCTAATTGGCTGGAGGGGCGATCTGCCCTTCCAGCCAGGCCGCCGCCTGCGCGGGGGAAGCCTTGTCGTCGGCGCGGTCGACCATCAGGTTCGCCTGCCGCATCGCTTGGATCGAGATCGCCTCGTCCAGTCCCCGTAGCGCCCGCGTCACGCGCGGGTCTGCCGATGCGCTGGGTGACAGCAGCACCACCGCGTCATAGCGGGGCAGCGCGCCGCGCGGGTCCTGCAGCACCTGGAGGTCGAGCGCGGCGATGCGTCCGTCCGACGAAAAGGCGGTGATCGCATCGACCGTGCCGTCCGCGATGGCGCGGTACATGAAGGTCGGGCTGTACTGCGTGATCGAGGCGAAGCGCATCGGATAAAGCGCCTTGACCGCGTCCCATTCGGGCCGGTCGGTAAATTCCAGATCGGTGCCGAGGTCCAGCGCGGGCGAGCGGGCGGCTAGGTCGTCCAGCGTGGCGGGCGCGCCAGCCTCTTTCCGCACGGCGAAGGCATAGGCATTCTCGAACCCCAGCGGGGCGAGCAGGGTCACGCCGTCGCGTGCGGCAAGCTGCGTGCGCAGGGCGTCCAGCATCGCCTCGCGCTCGGGCGTGTCTTCGCGCTGGAGGATGTTGGACCACAGCGTGCCCGAATAATCGACATAGACATCGATATCGCCCGAGGCGAGCGCGCGATAGGCGATGGTGGAGCCCAGATTGTCGCGTCTTTCGGTGGCGAAACCGGCGCGCTGCAGCCGCGCCTCGATCAGGCTGGCGAGGATATATTGTTCGGAGAAATTCTTGGCGCCCACGGTGATGACGGGCCGGTCCGATCCGGCGTCCAGCGGCACCAGCGCGAGCGCCGCGATCCCCGCCATGCCCGCCGCCGCGCTCCACAGCCGCCATGCGGCGCGTCGCGCGAGGCCCGATGCCGCCAGCGCCAGCAGGGCGTCGACCAGCAGCGCGACCGCCGCCGCGGCGATGCAGCCGACCAGCACCAGCGTCCAGTCCTCGGTCTGGAGACCCGCGAAGATCAGATTGCCCAGGCTGGGCTGGCCCACCGTGGTCGCCAGCGTGGCGGTGCCGAAGGTCCACACCGCGGCGGTGCGGATGCCCGCCAGCATGACCGGCGCGGCCAGCGGCAGTTCGACGAAGCGCAGGCGCTGGCGGCGCGTCATGCCCAGGCTGTCGGCGACTTCCAGCGCGGCGGGATCGACCTGCTCGATCCCCGCGACGCCGTTGCGCAGGATCGGCAGCATGGCATAGAGCGTCAGCGCGGCCACCGCGGGCAGGAAGCCCAGCGCCGGGATCGCCAGCCCCGTCGCGCGGCCCAGCAGCAGCAGCGCCGGATAGAACAGCGCCAGCAGTGCAAGGCCGGGCACGGTCTGCACGATGGATGTGGCGGACAGGATCACGCTGCCCAGCCGCGCGCGCCCCGCCGCCAGCAGCGCCAGCGGCACGCCGATCAGCAGCGCCAGCGCCAGCGCCGCAAGGCTGAGCCCGACATGCGCCTGCAGCAGGCCGGGCAATTGCGAAAGCGCGCTTTGAAGCGGGTTCATGCGCCGCCTTTCAGGTCGAGCAGCGCCCGGGCCTGCCGCAGCGGAGGATCGACCAGCGCGCGCACCGCCGCATCGTCGCTGGCGGCCAGCTGCGCAGGCGGCGCGAAGGCGATTGCCTTGCCCCCGTGCATCACCAGCACGCGGTCGGCCAGCGCCAGCGCCTCGGCCACGTCATGAGTGACCATCACGCTGGTCAGCCCGGCCTCGTCATGGCGTTTTCGATAGGCCTCTCCCAGCGAGGCGCGGGTGGCGGGGTCGAGCGCGCCGAACGGTTCGTCCAGCAGCATCAGCGCCGGGCGGCTGTAGAGCGCGCGGGCGATGGCGACGCGCTGCGCTTGTCCGCCCGACAGCTCGGCGGGATAGCGGCGCGCCATGTCGGCGGGCAGTTCCATCATTTCCAGCAATTCGGCGACGCGGGCCTCGTCGTGCCGCCGCTTGCCCGCGATGCGGCTGGGCATGCCGATATTCTCGGCCACGGTGCGGTGCGGGAACAGGCCGATGTTCTGCAGAACATAGCCGATGCCGCGCCTTAATTGCTGGTGCGACAGGCCGGCGGTGTCCTTGCCGTCGATCAGCACGCGGCCCGAGTAATCGGGCACCAGCGCGTTGATGCAGCGAAGCAGGCTGGTCTTGCCCGCGCCCGATGCGCCGATCACCGCGACGAATTCCCCCTTCGCGATGGCAAGGTCGATGCCGCGCAGAATCCGCGTGCCGCCCTTTTCCAGCGCCAGATCGCTGAGTTCGATGCGCGCGATGTCCATCAGGATCCGCCGGTCGTGCAGTCGCCCGCACCGCAGGATGGTGTTCGGGACGTCGATCGCGCGGAGCCATGCTGCATCGGCCATGACCTAACCGGCGCGGCCCGGCTTGGGAAGGGCCGCAAGGCTTCGGGCGGGGAGCCGGCTATCCGGCGAACAGGGCGGTGGGGCCGGGCGGCGCGGGGGGATACAGGACGGCTCGCAGCCCGCCGCCGCGATTCTCCTCGAACAGCAGCCTGCCGCCAAATCGCTGCATCAGGCGATGGGCAGTGGGAATGCCGAGCCCGAAGCCCGAGACATTGCGGGCGCGCGCGTCGTCGATGCGGAAGAAGGGGTCGAGGATCAGATGGTGCAGATGCGCCGGTATGCCCGGCCCCCGGTCCATGACCGCAATGCACCAGCCCCGGCCAGCGGGCTCTATCGCCACCAGCGCGCCGCCGCCGAAATTGACGGCATTGTCGATCAGCGCTGCCAGGGCGATCTGCAGCGGTTCCCGATAGGTTGTGAGATGACCCTCGTCCTCTGCCCGGATCTTCACCTTGTCGCCCCACGGCGCGGCGGCCGTCCGCACGAGCTGCTGCAGATCGACCTGTTCGGGTTCGCATTCCATGTGCTGGGCGCGCAGGAAGCCGCGCAGCGAATCGAGCAGTGCCACCATCTCGCGCGAAGAACCGGCGATGATCGCCCTGATGTCCTCATCCTTGACCATGTCGGAGGCCAGCGTCACCCTGCCCAGCGGAGTGCGAAGATCGTGGCTGATGGCTTCGAATGCGCGGGCCTGGTCGCCGATCAGCCGGCCGATCCGCGACTGCATGTCGTTGAACGCGCGGCTGACGCGCTGGACATCGGCGGGACCCTTCACTTCGAATTCCAGTTGCGCGCCTTCGCCGATCCTTTCGCTGGCATCGGCCAGCAAGCGCAGCGGCCGGCCCAGCCCCTTCAGGAACAATGCGCCTGCCAGCAGCGCGGCCAGCGCCAGCAGCACCGTCATGACCGTGGCGCGCAGCACCACGGGCCAGCCCGCCGAAAACCCCGCAGAGCGGAAATTGAGCCAGTTGCCATCGGCCAGTTCGATGGAGCCGATGAGATGCTCGGTGCGGCTTTCGGTCTGCAAGAGTCCCAGATGGAGCGCGCGGTTTGCGAGGGCCGGTTCCCATGCAAGGATGGCATCGCGCACGGGTACCAGCCTTGCGGGCACTTCGTCTGTCGTGACGATCGGGCGCGAGCCGAGCTCTACCGCCAGATGCTCGGTCGTCATGATGCTGGCGACATCCAGCATGCCGCGACTCTCGAGACGGTCGGCCACCACCAGCAGTTCGGCCACGCGGCGAGCGTGATCCTGCCGCACGGTTTCGGTATCGATCGCGTGATAGAACAGCACGCTGGCGACCAGCTGGACGACGCCCAGCGTCAGGAACACCAGAATGGCGACCGGCACCAGCCGGCGGGGCAACAGGCGCAATCGCCCCGGCAATCCATGTCGCGCGCTTTCCATGGCGCCTTGTCCCCGCGAAACGAAGATTTCGCAAGGTTCTGCAGATGGCGGAGCACGCTTGCCGCGCGCTGCCATCTGTCAGTCGATGAACAGCAGCGCAGGGGTTTCCAGCAGGCGTTTCAGCGACTGCACGAACAGCGCGGCTTCGTAACCGTCGACGATGCGGTGGTCGAAGCTGGAGGAGATGTTCATCACCTTCCGCGTCACGATCTCGCCGTTCACGCGGGTCAGCTTCTCGGTGATCTTGTTCGGGCCGACGATCGCGGTTTCGGGCGCGTTGATGATCGGCGTGGTGGTGACGCCGCCGATGGGGCCCAGCGAGGTGATGGTGATGGTCGAACCGCTGAGTTCGTCGCGGCTGGCCTTGCCGTCGCGGGTGGCGGCGGAGAGGCGGGCGATTTCCTCGGCGCATTGCCACAGATCCATCGATTCCGCGTTTTTGAGCACGGGGACCGCCAGGCCCTTTTCGGTGGCGGTGGCGATGCCGCAATGGACCGGCGCATGCTGGCGCAGCACGCCCGCCTCGTCGTCGTAATGCGCGTTGCAATGCGGGAATTCGGGCACGGCCTTGACCAGAGCGCGCACGAAAAAGGGCAGGATGGTGAGCTTGGGCTGGTCCTTGCCGCGGCTGGCATTCAGCGCATTCCGGGTATTCTCAAGCTCGGTGACGTCCACTTCCTCGACATAGGTGATGTGCGGGATGCGGCGCCATGCGTCTTCCATACGCTGCGCGATCCTGCGGCGCAGGCCGACCACCTCGATCACGTCCACGCCGGAGCGGGTGGCATAGCGGTCGTCGCCGCCCGAGAGATAGCGGTCGATATCCTCGGGCGTGATGCGCCCGTTGCGGCCCGTGCCGCGCAGGCGCTCAAGCTCGATGCCCAGTTTCGCCGCGCGGCGGCGCGTGGCGGGCGCGGCCAAAGGAAATCCAGAAGGCGGGAAGCTGGCGGGCCCGCTTGTGCTGGGCGCGGGCGCGGATTTCGGCGCGCGGGCCGGTTTTGGAGCGGGCGCGGGAGCCGGGGCGGGTTCGGGCGCGGGTTCGGCCTTTGGCGCAGGCGCGGGCGCCGGTGTTGGCGCAGGCGCCTCGGCGGCGGCGTTGCCTTCGCCCTCGACCTCAAGCTCGACCAGAACCGAGCCGACCGCCTTCATCTCGCCCACCTTGCCGTGCAGCGCGACGATCTTGCCGCCGACGGGGGTGGTCATGTCGACGGTGGCCTTGTCGGTCATCACGTCGCACAGCGGGTCGTCCTCGGCGATCTCGTCGCCGACATTGATGTGCCATTCGACGATCTCGGCCTCGGCCACGCCTTCGCCTATGTCGGGCAGGCGGAAATGATAGCGTCCCATCAGCGGTACTCCACGGCAGACTTGAGTGCTTCGGCAAGGCGGATCGGGCCGGGGAAATAGTCCCATTCGAACGCATGCGGATAGGGCATGTCATAGCCGCAGACGCGGGCGATGGGCGCGCGCAGATGGTCGAAGCAGCGCTCCTGCACCAGTGCCGACAATTCCCCGCCGAAGCCGCCGAAGCGCGACGCCTCGTGCAGGATGACGCAGCGGCCCGTCTTCTTCACCGACCGCACGATGGTGTCGATGTCGAGCGGGACGATGGAGCGCAGGTCGATCAGCTCGGCATCCACGCCGCTGTCGTCGATCCCGGCCTTCGCGACATGGACCATGGTGCCGTATGCCAGCACGGTCGCCCCGCGCCCTTCGCGCAGGATGGCGGCCTGGCCCAGCGGAACCTCGTAATGGCCCAGCGGAACCTCGGCGAAGGGGTCGCCCGAATTGGCCCAGGTCTTCAGCTCCTCGTCCGGGCGGCCATAGAACGGGCCGTTGTAGAGGCGCTTGGGTTCGAGGAAGACGACCGGGTCGTTGCTTTCGATGCTGGCGATCAGCAGGCCCTTGGCGTCATAGGGGTTCGACGGGATCACCGTCTTCAGCCCCGTGACATGGGCGAAGATCGCCTCGGGGCTCTGGCTGTGGGTCTGGCCGCCGAAGATGCCGCCGCCATAGGGGGTGCGGACCGTGATCGGGGCCCAGAACTCGCCGTTGGAGCGGTAGCGAAGGCGCGCCGCCTCGCTCACCAGCTGGTCATAGGCGGGCAGGATATAGTCGGCGAACTGGATTTCGGGCACCGGGCGCAGGCCGTAGGCGCCCATGCCGATGGCGCTGCCGATGATGCCGCCCTCGGTCAGCGGTGCGTCGAAGCAGCGTTTCAGGCCGTATTTGGTCTGCAATCCCTCGGTCACGCGGAAGACGCCGCCGAAATAGCCGACATCCTCGCCGAAGATCAGCACATCGTCGTCGCGGCCCAGCATCACGTCCAGCGCGCTGTTGAGCGCCTGGATCATGTTCATCTTCTTGGTGCCGGTCTCGGGAAGGCCGGCATCGATGGCGGCGTCGTTCACGGAAGGCTGGTTTTCCACCATGTCAGTTGCTCCCTTCGCCGGTTCGGGCGTCGCGCCGCTGGTGCAGGCGGGCGCGCTGTTCCTTGAGCCGCCAGTCGAGATCCTCGAACACGTCCTCGAACATCTCGTCGATGGGGGGCTTGGACTGGCCCAGCGTTCCGATCGCCTCGGCCTCCTTGACCGCGACGCGGACCTTTTCCTTCAGCTCTTCGGCCAGCGCGGCATGCTGGTCCTCGTCCCATGCGCCCAGCGCGATCAAATGGTCCTTGAGCCGGTTGACGGGATCGCCCAGCGGCCAATGGTTCGCCTCGTCCTTGGGGCGATAGCGGCTCGGGTCGTCCGAGGTCGAATGCCCCTCGGCGCGGTAGGTGTAGAATTCGATCAAAGTCGGGCCGTTGTTGGTGCGCGCGCGTTCCGCCGCCCACTGGGTCGCGCCCCACACGGCCAGGAAATCGTTGCCGTCGACCTTGATGCCGGGAAAGCCGTAAGCCAGCGCCTTGGCCGCAAAGGGCAGGCGTTCGGGCGCGGCGAAACCGGCGAAGCTGGAAATGGCGTATTGGTTGTTGGTCACGCACAGGATCGTCGGCGCGCGATAGGCGGCGGCAAAGGTCATCGCCTCGTGGAAATCGCCCTCTGCCGTGGTGCCGTCGCCGACATAGGCGAGGCTGATCTTGGTATCATTCTTGTAGGCGGACGCCATCGCCCAGCCCACCGCATGCACGAAACGCACGCCCAGATTGCCCGAGATCGAGTAGAAATCGTAGTCGCGCGCCGACATCAGGATCGGCAGCTGCTTGCCCGCCAGCGGATCCTCGGCATTGCTGAAGATCTGGTTGCACATGGTGGTCAGCGGATAGTTGCGCGCATGCAGCCAGGCGGCGGCGCGATAGGTGGGGAAGAACATGTCCCCCTTGTCCAGCGCCAGCGACTGTGCGGCGGCGATCGCTTCCTCGCCGGTGGACTTCATGTAGAAGCTGGTCTTGCCCTGCCGATGCGCGCGGAACAGCCGGTCGTCGAACGCGCGGGTCAGCATCATCGCGCGCAGGCCCTTGATCAGCGTGTCGGCGCTGAGCTTCGGGTCCCACGGGCCGACGGCCTTGTGGTCGTCGTCCAGCACGCGGATCAGCTCATACGGCAGGTCGCGCATGTTGGATTCGTGTTCGGCGATGTCGGGGCGGCGCACCGCGCCCGCCTTGCCGCGGTTCACATGGGTGAAATCGACGTCCTCTCCCGGCCGGGTCGGCGGTTCGGGGATGTGCAGCTCGAGCCGGGGAAGGTTGGGACGCGCGACTGCAGGAGGCGCCGCATCTGTCCCCGAGGCGGGGCCTGAACCGGTGACGGGGGTGTCTGTCACATTATCCTCTCTCAGCGATTTCGCTCATCATCGTGCCCGAACAGGCAGGCAAATGAAATTTTATATCTGTGTAATTAAATTACCACGATCGGGCCGCCGGATCAATCGCCGCCAGACAGGATTGAAGCGATCCGCGCGCGGTGCGGTTCCTGCTCAGGCTTCGGGCAAGGGGCGCAGTTCGAAGCGCGCGCCGCGCATGGTGGGGGCCAGCCGCAGTTCCATGCCGTGCCGCTCGGCAATGGCGCGCGCGAGGGCGAGGCCCAGCCCCGCGCCCTTGGCCTGGCCGGCGCCGCCATTGTGGTCGCCGCCGTTCGCGCCGCCGGCCACCCGGCCGAAGCGTTCGAAGATCGTCTCGCGATATTCGCGCGGCACGCCCGGCCCGTCGTCGGCCACCGCCACCAGCGGCCCTCCGCCCGCGCCGCGCGTCACGATCAGCCGCACCTGCCCGCCCGAAGGCACGTATTTGAACGCATTGTCGAGCAGGTTGGTGATCACGCGCGACAGCTGGATCTCGTCCCCCTGCATCGTCACGCCTTCGTCGGCCTCCAGCCGGAAATCGTGGCCCGTCTCCTCGGCGCTGGCGGTGTAGAGATCGGCGATATTGGCCGCGAGCGCGCTGATGTCGACCTCGGCCAGGCCCTGCGGATTGCCGCGCTGCGCCTCGCTCTGCGCGATGTCGAGCAGCGATTCGAGCGTGGCGACGACATGGCGGATCTCGCCCCGCGCAGCGAGCAGCCTTTCGGTGGTCTGCGGATCGGGTTCGCGCGCCTGCGACTGGGACTGGATCGCGCGCACCAGCCGGTTGTCGAGATGCATCAGCGGCGTGCGCATCTCATGCGCGATCTGGTCGGTGGTGTCGCGCTGCGCGCGCGCCAGCCGGTCCAGCCGGGCGAGCGCGGCGCTGGAATGGCGCGTCAGCTCCCCGATCTCGTCCATGCGCGACCGCCCGGTATCCAGCGCGGCGAGGCGGCGCGGTTCGGGATCGCGGAAGGCGTCGTTGATGCGCATCACCCGGCGCGACAGGCGGCTGGCGGTCAGATAGCCGGCCACGCCCACCGCCATCACCACGAACAGCCCGCCCGCCACGAAGGACAGGCCGATCTGGTTGAGCTGGATGATCGTCCACCCCGTCTCGCGCGCGGCGAGCAAGCGCATCCCGCCGGGAAACTCGACCGCGCGGGCCAGCGCGGGGCGCCCGCCGGGCAGCACGATGTCCCCCTCGCCCATGGTGTCGGCGTCGAAATCGGGCCATTGCGCCAGGTCGCCCGCCAGCCGGGTGCCGTCGCTGCCCAGCAGCAGGAAATGGTTGCCCGTCCCGGTGGGCCGGTCGATGTCGGCGCTTTCCTCGATATGGGCGATCAGCTCGCGGCGGCCGCGCGCTTCCAGGATGTCGGACATATGGCGGATGTCGGCATCGACGTTCCAGCGCACCGTCGCCTCGGCCATGCGTTCGAACTTGGTGGTGACCAGCCAGCCCAGCACCAGCACGACCGCGATCGACACGGCGATCGCCCATGCGACCAGCCGGGTGAAGATCGAATCGAGCAGCGATACACGTTGCAAGCGCGTCCCTCTACGCTGCCCCGGCCCCTAGCGGCCGTCGAGCAGACGGTAGCCTGTCCCCCAGATGGTTTCCAGCGCGGGCGTGGCGAAACCGTCCTCCAGCTTGCGGCGCAGGCGGCCGATATTGACGTCGACCACGTTGGTCTGCGGATCGAAGCCCATCTTCCACACATCGCGCAGCAGCATCTCGCGCGTGACGACATCGCCGGCATGCTCGATCAGATAGCGGAACAGCTCGAACTCCTTGGGGCTGAGCGGCAGGTGCTTGCCCGCGCGAAAGGCGGTGCGCGCCTTGACGTGGCATTCGAACGCGCCGTGGATGATCACCGCGCTATGCGTCTGCCCGGCGGCCCGCCGGTGCAGCGCGCGCAGCCGGGCGAGCAGCTCGGTCGCCTCGAACGGCTTGGCGAGATAATCGTCGGCGCCCGCGTCCAGCCCCTCGGCCCGGTCGATGGTGCGGCCCAGCGCCGACAGCATCAGCAGCGGGGTGCCGATGCCGCTGTCGCGCAATTGCTTGACCACGGTCAGCCCGTCGAAATCGGGCAGCATGCGGTCGAGGATGATCACGTCGAAATTGCCGATGCCCGCCTGGCGCATCCCCTCGGACCCGGTGGGCGCCCAGGTGACGCGGTCGCCCGAAGCCTTCATCAGTTCCTGAAGATCGGCGGCGGTGCGGCTGTCATCCTCGATATGGAGGATGTCGAGGCCGTGTTTTGCCATCCGTGGCGTTCCTTTCGTCGCTGCGGCCCGGGACGTGCGATGGGCATTCGGGGGCCGTGCGGTTTGATGATCAATGCGATTAATTTTCCGTGCGCAGAATACCGCCATAATCCCGCCTGCAACCGCACATTTGCTGACAGAAAGCTAACACCTGCCGTCATGGACCCGCCCGTCCCGCGATGGGGCAGGAAAAGCGCGCGATCGGGCATGCGAATTCTACATGCAAATGCGACTGGATTGCAAGAAGCGCCTAGTCCGCCGACAGGCGCGCCAGGATCGCCTCGAGCCGGATCAGCATGTCGGGATCGCGCGCGTCGGGCGCGGTCAGCAATGCCCCGTCCAGCGCGGTGTCGATGGGCGATGCCTCGCGCCGGGCGGGCAGGGCGGCGACGAAGCATACGACCGTGCGGCGGGCCAGATCGCCATTGGTGCGCATCTGCGCGACCACCTCGCCGATGTCGACAGCCTCGTTCTCAGCGCGCCAGCAGTCGTAGTCGGTGACCATGCCGACCAGCGCATAGGGCAGCCCCGCCTCCCGCGCGAGGCGGGCTTCGGGCATGGCGGTCATGCCGATCACGTCCGCGCCCCACTGGCGATAGAGCCGGCTTTCGGCGCGGGTGGAGAATTGCGGCCCCTCCATCGCCAGATAGGTGCCGCCGCGCGCGACCTGTCCGCCCGCGGCCTCGACCGCGTCGGCGGCCAGTGCGGACAGGCGCGGGCAGACCGGATCGGCCAGCGAGACATGGGCGGCAAGGCCATTGCCGAAGAAGCTGGCGGGGCGCGCCACCGTGCGGTCGATGAACTGGTCGACCGCGACGAAATGGCCGGGCGCCAGATGCTCGCGCAGCGACCCGATGGCCGAGATGGCGAGGATGTCGGTGCAGCCCGAACGCTTGAGCGCGTCGATATTGGCGCGGGCGTCGATCTCGCCCGGCGGGATGCGGTGGCCCCGCCCGTGGCGCGGCAGGAAGCGCAGGTTCACGTCCCCGATCCGGCCGAACAGGATCTCGTCCGAAGGCTTGCCGAAGGTCGAGCTGACCGGCAGCCATTCGGCATCCTGGAGCCCGTCCATCCGGTACAGGCCCGAGCCGCCGATCACCCCTATCGTCCATGCGCTGCTCATGCCGCCAGTCATAAGGCGAGCGGGGCGGGCTGGACAAGCCGGTGTTTTCGCGCTTGGAGCGCAGGCAATGAGCCGCTGGGACCAACATCTGCACGAGAGGCTGGCAGCGCTTGCCGCGCGAGGACAGCGGCGTTTCCCGCGCGCCGCCGCTCTGCGGCCCGGCGGCCGCCTGCTGCGCGGCGGGCGCGAGGCAGTGGATTTCTCGAGCAACGATTACCTGGGGCTGGCGCTGCACCCCCTGCTGGCGGAGCGGGCGGCGGACTATGCCGCGCGGCTTGGCGCGGGATCGGGCGCGTCGCGGCTGGTGACCGGCACGCTCGAGGCGCATCTGGCGCTGGAGGCGCGCGTCGCGGCGCTGAAGGGGGCGGAGGCGGCGCTGGTACTGGCCAGCGGATGGCAGGCCAATGCCGCGCTGGTGCCCGCGCTGGTCAAGGCGGTGCCGGGCGCGGCGGTGTTCACCGACCGGCTGGTGCATGCCAGCATCCACCACGGCTGCGCGGCGGCAGGCGTGCGCGAGATCCGCTTTCGCCACAACGATCTGGCGCATCTGGACGCGCTGCTGGCCCGCCATGCGGACGCGCCTGCGCGCATCGTGCTGACCGAGAGCGTATTCTCGATGGATGGCGACCGCGCGGATGTGGCGGCGCTTGGCGCGCTGGCAGGCCGGCATGACGCGCTGCTGGTGGTGGACGAGGCGCATGCGACCGGCGTGCTGGGGCCGGGCGGGGCTGGATTGACCCACGGCATCGCGGGCGTCGATATCGCGATGGGCACGTTCAGCAAGGCGCTGGGCGGCTTTGGCGGCTATCTGGCCTGTTCGGCAGTCATGCGCGACTGGCTGGTCAATGCGGCGGGGGGCTTCGTCTTTTCCACCGCCCTGCCGCCCGCGGTGCTGGGCGCGGCGGATGCGGCGCTGGAGCTGGTGCCGCAGATGGATGCCGAGCGCGCGCATCTGGAGGCGCTGGGCGAGCGGCTGCGCGGCGGGCTGGCGCGGATGGGCATCGACAGCGGCGGGTCGACCACGCAGATCGTGCCCGCCATCGTCGGGGCCGAGGAGGATGCACTGCGCCTGTCGGCCCTGCTGGAGGAGCGCGGGATGGTGGCCGCCGCGATCCGCCCGCCGACGGTTCCGCCGGGCACCAGCCGCCTGCGCATCGCCTTGCGCGCCGGGCATTCGCATGGCGATGTCGACGATCTGATCGCGGCGCTGGAGGCGGCGCGGTGAAGCTGCTGTTCGTGCATGGCTGGGGTTTCGACGCGTCGCTGTGGGATGCGGTGATCGCCTGCCTGCCGGATGCGGATTTGGTGCGCGCGGATCGCGGCTATTTCGGCGGGGCGGCGTGGCCGACCGTCGAGGGGCCCTGTCTTGCGGTCACGCATAGTTTCGGCAGCATGGCGCTGCTGGCGGATCCGCCCGCGGATTGCCGGGGCCTGCTGGCGATCAACGGCTTCGACCGCTTTGCCGAGGGCGAGGGGAAGGCGGGGGTTCCCCTGCGCGTGATCGACCGTATGCTGGCGCGGCTGGAGGGCGATCCCGCTACGGTCCTGCGCGATTTTCATGCGCGGCTGGGCAGCGATGTTCCGCAAGGCAAGCCCGATACGGCTCGGTTGCGGCAGGATCTTACCGCGCTTCGCAGCGATAACCAGCGCGAGGCGACTGCGAATTTCGCAGCGCCGATCATCGCGCTGGATGGCGCGGACGATCCGCTGCTCTCTGCCGCGATGCGGGCCGGGCAATTCGCTGATGCGGCGGATCTGCAGCGCGAGACGCTGGATGCGGGCCATCTGCTGCCCCTCACCCACCCGGAGCTATGCGCGGCGTGGATCGAGCGCTTGCGGGTGGCGGCGTGATCGCGGCGCATTCCCGTGCCGTCGCTGCCGCCTTCGGGGGGGCGGAGGACTACGACCGCCACGCCCGCGTCCAGCGCGTCGCGGCCGAGGCGCTGGCGGAGCGCATTGCCGCGCTGGGGCTGGAGGGCCCGCGCGTGCTGGAATTCGGCTGCGGAACCGGCTTCCTGACCGAGGCGATGGCACGGCGCGGCGTTAGCGGCGGCGAGTGGCTGGTCACCGACCTGGCCCCCGCCATGGTCGAGCGATGCCGGCAGCGCATGGGCGGGCGTGGCGGCATCGACTTCGCGGTTCTGGACGTGGCGCGCGGCGACCCGCCGATGGCGGGGACCTATGATCTGGTCACCGCAAGCCTGGCCGCGCAGTGGCTGGGCGATCTGGACGAGGCGGCGGGGCGGATGCTGCGCTGGGTGCGGCCCGGCGGGCATGTGCTGTTCAATACGCTGGGATCGGGCACGTTCCGCGAATGGCGCGGCGCGCTGGCCGCGGCGGGAGCGGAAGCGGGCACGCCTGCCTATCCGTCGGCGGAGGCGATTGCCGCGATCCGGACCGCATCGCACGCCAGCCCCGTGCGGACCGATATGCTGACAGACCGGCACGGCGATGCGCGCAGCTTCCTGGCTTCGCTGAAGGCGATCGGCGCGCATGTGCCTGCCGAAAATCATCGCCCGGTCGGCCCCGCCCGGATGCGCGCCGCCATGCGCCATTTCGAACGGGCGGGCAGCATCGCCAGCTATGAAGTCGTGACCTGCCATTTCCGCCGCTTGTCCTCGGAGATTATGTCCACGGAGATTTCATGATGACCAGGCCCATCGTCGTTGCCGGAACCGATACCGATGTCGGCAAGACCGTGTTCGCCGCCGCGCTGGCGGGCGCGCTGAAGGCGCATTACTGGAAGCCGGTGCAGGCGGGCTTCGACCCCCATGAGGGGCGGATGGAAGGCGATGCCGACCGCGCCGCGCGGCTGGGCGGCATCCCGGCGGAGCGCATCGTGCCCGAGATGCACCGGCTGCAGACGCCGTGTTCGCCGCACCGCGCGGCGGAGATCGACGGGGCGGCAATCGACCCCGACAGCCTGACGATCCCGCAGGTGGACGGCCCGCTGGTGATCGAGATGGCGGGCGGGCTGATGGTGCCGCTGACGCGCGAGGTGACGTTCCTCGACGTGATCGCGCGCTGGCAGGTGCCCACCGTGCTGGTCGCGCGCACCGCTTTGGGCACGATCAACCATAGCCTGTTGTCGATGGAGGCGCTGCGGCGGCGCGATGTGCCGCTGATCGGCGTGGCCTTCATGGGCGAGGCCAACGAGGACAGCGAACGCACCATCTGCGAAATGGGCCATGCCAGGCGGCTGGGGCGGATCGACCGGCTCGACCCGCTGGATGCCGGCACGCTGGCCGCCGCGTTCGGCGCCGGTTTCAGCCTGGAGGACTTCCGGTGAGCTCGATCTGGCATCCCTTCACCCAGCACGGGCTGAACGAGCCGATCCCGCTGATCGAGCGAGCCGAGGGCGCGACCCTGTTCGCGAAAGACGGGCGCCGGATCATCGATGCGATCTCGTCATGGTGGGTGACCACGCACGGGCATTGCCATCCGCCGATCATGCGGGCGATTGCCGAGCAGGCGGGCAGGCTGGACCAGCTGATCTTTGCCGGCTTCACCCACGAACCGGCGGAAGCGGTGGCGCGGGGGCTGCGCGCGATCATGCCCGAAAGCCTGACGCGGGTGTTCTTCTCCGATTCGGGATCGACCGCGGTCGAGGTCGCGCTGAAGATGGCGCTGGGTTTCTGGACGCATACGGCCGGTTCGGGCGGAGAAGCGCGCAGCCGGATCGTGGTGATGGAGCATAGCTATCACGGCGACACCATCGGCGCGATGTCGGTGGGCGAACGCGGGGTGTTCAACCGGCCATACGATCCGCTGCTGTTCGACGTGACCAGCATCCCGTTTCCGGGCCAGGGAAGCGCGGGCGATCCTCAGGCCACGCTGGACGCGCTGGAAGCCGCCTGCGCGAACGGCGCGGCGGCGCTGATCGTCGAGCCGCTGGTGCTGGGGGCGGGCGGCATGAAATTCTACGCACCCGAGGTGCTGGCCGCAATGCGCGCGATCTGTGCGCGGCATGGCACATTGTTCATCGCGGACGAGGTGATGACCGGCTGGGGCCGCACCGGCACGCTGCTGGCCTGCGAACAGGCCGGTGTGGTGCCCGACATACTCTGCCTGTCCAAGGGGCTGACCGGCGGGGCGATGCCGCTGGCCGTCACCATGGCGAGCGAGCCGATCTTTGCCGCGCATCTGTCGGCCGACCGGGCCAGGATGTTCTTCCATTCCTCGAGCTATACCGCCAATCCCATCGCCTGCGCCGCCGCCGCCGCGAACCTGGCGATCTGGCGCGAGGAGCCGGTGCTGGACCGCGTGGCCCGGCTGGAGGCGATGCTGGCGCAGCGGGTCGATGCGCTGGCCGGACGGCGCGCCATCCGCAATGCCCGCGTGCGCGGCGGGATCGCGGCGTTCGAACTGGGAGAGGGTGACGGCTACATGGCGGGCGACGTGCCCGCGATCATGCGCCACTGCCTGGAACGCGGCGTATTGCTGCGGCCGCTGGGCAGCACGATCTATGCGATGCCGCCTTTCTGCATCACCGAAACCGAGCTGGACCGCGTGTTCGAGGCGATCGCCGCAATCTGATTTGCCGCTGTCCCATGCAGGGACGCTTTCGCGCGCAAGCCCCTCTAATCCCGAAGAACAGTTGGTCCCGAACCCCCTCGCTACCTAGACCGGCCCCCGCGCATGGCGAGCAAGGGCCCCATGCGGCGAATGGCACACCCGGGGGGTTTTGAATGCGCGTACTCGTGACTGGATCGGACGGCTATATCGGGGCGATCCTGGGGCCCGACCTGATGAAACGCGGCTTCGATGTCGTGGGCTGCGACACCGGCTATTACAGCGCGGGGTGGCTGTATCCCTCGCCCGATCCGGTGCCCATGTCGATCCGCCGCGACATTCGCGCGATCCGGGCAGAGGACCTGGCCGGCTTCGACGCAATCGTCCATCTGGCCGAGCTGTCGAACGATCCGCTGGGGCAGCACGATCCCGACATCACCTACAAGATCAATCACGAAGGCACGCTGAGCCTGGCGCGCGCCGCGCGGGCGGCGGGGATCCGGCGGTTCGTCTATACCTCGTCGTGCTCGGTCTATGGCGCGGCGAACGGCGATTACGAATTCGTGGACGAGACGACGCCCCCCAATCCGCAGACCGCCTATGCCGAATGCAAGGTGCGGGTGGAGCAGGACCTGGGCGCGATGGCGGGCGACAATTTCGCGCCCTGCTTCCTGCGCAACGCCACCGCATACGGGGCCAGCCCGCGCATGCGCTTCGACATCGTGCTGAACAATCTGTGCGGCCATGCGATGACGTCGGGCGAGATCCGGCTGACCAGCGACGGCACGCCGTGGCGTCCGCTGGTGCATGTGAAGGACATCTGCCAGGCGATCCGCCTGTCGCTGATGGCGCCCGAGGACGATATTCGCGGGCAGATCTTCAATGTCGGCGATACCGATTCGAACTACCGCGTCATCGATGTCGCGACCATCGTGTCCGAAACGTTTCCCGGCTGTACGCTGACGGTGGGAGAAAGCGACGGCGACAATCGCAGCTACAAGGTCGGGTTCGACAAGATCCGCAAGGTGCTGCCGCGATTCCGCTGCGAATGGACGCCCGAACGCGGCGCGCGGCAATTGCGCACCCTGTTCGAGGCGATCCACCTGACCGAGGAGGATTTCAACGCGGCGCCCTATACGCGGCTGAAGATCCTGCTGCAGAACAAGGAAAAGCGGCTGCTCGATTCAGAGCTTTGCTGGACGCTTCCGGTCGTCTGATCGGGATACCGCATGTTCGCGCCGCCACTCGATCGTCTGCCGCAGCGCTTCGTCAAGCGGGGTGCGGGCGTGCCAGCCGGTGTCGCGGGCGATCTTGCCGACATCGGCGGCGATCAGCGGGGCTTCGTCCGGACGGTCGGGCAGCGCGCCGATGCGGACCAGGTCGAGCCGTTCCATGATGGCGCCAATCCGTTCGACCAGGTCGCGCAATCGCACCGCCTCGCCCGAGGCGACGTTATACGCGCCGATGGCCCCCGTTTCGGCAAGCGCGGCGATGCCGTGGCCGACATCGCCGATCAGCGCGAAGTCGCGGCGGGTCAGGCCGCTGCCGGTCAGCGCCGGTTCGCCGCGCAGCAGGCTGTCGATCACCGAGGGCACCAGCCGGGCCGCAGCCTCGTGCGGGCCGAACAGATAGAAGATGCGCGCCCACGCCAATGTCCCGCCCAGCGCGCCGGCGCGCGCCGCGGCCATGCCGTGCAGCTGCGCCTTGGCCTGGCCATAGAGCGATTCGGGCGCGATCGGCGTCGCATCCTCGCGGCAGGGGTCGTCGCTGATCGCATATTCGGCGCAGCTGCCGCAGCCCACGACATGCTTGCCGCCCGCCTGCCAGAACGCTTCGAACAGAGCCATGCTGGCATCGCGCCAGTCCATGTTGTCGGGCGCGTTCCACAGACCGCCGGCGCGGCTGCGCGCCCATGCGGCATGGATCAGCGCGGCGGGCCGGTGGCGGGCCAGCACGTCCTGCACCGCGGCGGGGTCGAGCAGGTCGACCGGTTCCCAATATTCGTCCCGCGGCGCATCGGCGGGCCGCGTGCCCAGCGCCACGACGGGCCTGCCGCTGCCGCGCCCGACCATGCGCAGCGCGCGCACGACCGCGCGACCGACGAAGCCGCTGGCGCCGGTAACCATCACGGGCGCGACCTGATGCATGGTGGTTACTCCCGCATTGGGCCGCGCGTTAACCCGCATGAACCGCCTGCGCGGCTTGCGCGGGGGTGCCGCGTAAAGGATTATCCATTCGTATTCTCAGGGGGGCATGCATGAAAGTTGTCATTCTCGCGGGCGGTCTCGGCACGCGGTTGAGCGAAGAAACCTCGGTCCGGCCGAAGCCGATGGTCGAAGTCGGCGGGAAGCCGATATTGTGGCACATCATGCGCCATTACGCGCATTTCGGCTACAAGGACTTTGTCGTATGTTGCGGCTACAAGGGCGAGGTAATCAAGGAATATTTCCTGAATTACCGCTCGATCAGCAGCGATTTTTCCATCGACCTGGGCAGCGGCAAGATCGATTTCCACGCGCCTTCGGATGAGGACTGGAAGGTCACGCTGGTCGATACCGGCGCGGATTCGATGACCGGCGGGCGCGTGCGGCGCGTGCGCGACATCATCGGGGACGAGCCGTTCTGCCTGACCTATGGCGACGGGCTTTCCAATGTGCCGATCGACCGGCTGGTCGCGTTCCACAAGGCGCAGGACAAGTGGGCGACCGTCACAGCCGTGCTGCAGCCGGGCCGCTTCGGCGCCCTGGGGATGAGCGAGGACGGGCGCGACGTCACCGGTTTCCGCGAAAAGGGCACGCAGGACGGCGGGCATATCAATGGCGGCTTCTATGTCTGCCAGCCCGAGGTGTTCGACCTGATCGAGGGGGACGCCACCATCTGGGAACGCGACCCGATGGAGCGGCTGGTCGAGCTGAACCAGCTGGCCGCGTTCCGGCACGACGATTTCTGGCAATGCATGGACACGCTGCGCGACAAGACCGTGCTTGAGGAGATGTGGGAGCAGGCCGATTGCCCGTGGCGGCAGGTCTATGCGCCGCAGCCCGTCGCCGCGCCGCTGGACCAGACGGTTGCTTTCCTGGAGCGGGCCAAGCAGACCGCCTAGGCCCGGCCGGACCGGAAGAACCCGCCTATGCGAAGCGCGCGAACGGGTTGCCGCAGCCTTCGGCGATGCCGTAATATTGCACCGGCTCGCCCGGAGTGTTGCGCTGGAAGAAGTTCGATCCCATCATGAAGCGCGTGGCGACGCGGCGGACGAAGGTCTCGTACGGGCCTTGTCCGCCCAGCGCTTCGTCCAGCGCGGCGAAGCCCGCGATCTGCTGCATGTACATGAGCGGCCTGACCTTGCCCAGATCCTCGTCCGATTGCAGGTAATCGGCGGCGAACGCCTCTGCCGCGCCGGGGGCAATCGGGTCGTGGGGGATGTAGTGGCGCACCAGATCGGCATAGAAATCCTGCAGCTGCGAGGTGAGCACGAACGCGCCCCCGCCCGCCAGCAGCACCGCGCCTGCCCCGCCGCCGATCAGCGCATTCCTGCGCGTGAGCCGGGGAATGAAATCCGCCATGTCCTCTACCCCACCAGCCTTTCCGCCGAGCGCAGCGACATCGCCGCCGCGGTCAGCGTGGGATTGACGCTTCCGCTTGTCGGGAAGGTCGACGTGCCCACCACCACCAGATTGCGCACCGCGTGGCTGACCAGGTCGCGGTCGACCACCGAATTCCCGATGTCGGTCCCCATGCGGCAGGTGCCCTGCACATGGCCCAGCGTCGGCCAGATCTTGGGGTCGCGGATCTCCTCGACCGGCAGCGGTTTCAGGATCTCGGGCAGGCGGCTCATCGCGTGGTCCAGCGTGTTCTGGGCATAGGGCGACCACGGCGCGAACTTGACCGCGGGCACGTCGCCGCCATCGTCGAACACGCCATTGTCGTAATGCATGTGATCCTCGACATAGAGGCCGAGCGGCAGGCTTTCGCGCCAGCGGCCCGGCGGGTCGAGCCGGACGCCGTGGTCGAAGCCGTTCTTGAAGATCAGGAAAGTGGTGCCGCGGTCCTTGGTGCGCCCGTCCTTCAGCAGCGACAGGTTCATCGTGGTGGTCGCGGTGCCGCCGTTGTAATGCTCAAGCCCGTCCAGATAGACCTCGACATTGGCGAGCATCTTTTCGCCCAGGTAGCGGCCCACGCCGTGCCCGCCGATGCCCGAACGCAGCATGATGAAGGGCGACCACAGCGCATTGGCGCCCAGCACGCACAGATCGCAGGCCGCCTTGTAGTCCTTGCCCGCCTGCCGGAACTGCACCGATTTCACCACACCGCCCGCGGTGTCGAGCATCTGCACCTCGGCATCGACCACGATCGATACGGCGGGATGCGACAGGACGTCCCGGAACCCGTTCAGCGCGTTGAACTTGGCATCCACCGGGCAAAGATGGCAGCGCGAGGTGGAACAGCAGCGATTGCGGCTGCTCTCCTCGGTCGCGAGCGAGAGCTTGGCGGTGGGCATCGGGTAATGCAGATGGCCGGGCCGGGCGCGCATCATCTCGTCCGCGGTGGTCAGATGATGGTGCGGCTGCGGAAAAGGCGCGGTGCCGGGATAATGCTCCTCCAGCTCGTCCGAGCCGGCGATCAGCATCTTGCGTTCGGCCTGCTGGTAATAGGGGACGAGGTCGTCGTAGGTGATCGGCCAGTCCACGCTGGTCCCGGTCATCGTATGGATGCGGAAATCGTCGGGGTGGAGGCGCGGGGTCAGCGCCCACCAGCAATTGCTGCTGCCGCCAAGCCCGATCGTATAGGCCCATTCCTTGTGGAATTCGCCGATGTTCCTGTAGGTCCGGTGGTTGTCGACCGTGGAATTCTGCAGGTTCTGCAGCTGCCAGTCGTGCGTGTTGTAGCCGCCCTTCTCGACGATCAGGACGCGTTGGTCAGGCCGTTCCTGCAGATATTTCATCAGGAAGAACAGCGATCCCATGCCCGAGCCGACGACCACCAGGTCCCAGCTGTCCGACGCGGCATCTTGTGCGCTGATGAATTTGATGGCGATCCTCCCCATGGATCCGAGGGCGCGGGGGTCTTTTCTGTCCCGCGCCCGTGTTCAATATCTCGATCAGCCGGTTTCGGCCGGGCTCCGTTCGGTCTTCTGGCGTTCGGCCACGTCAGAGGAGAAGACGAGAATGCCGTCCTCGGGCTTGTCGCCGATGTCGTATAGCGCGACCACCTCGCCGGGCAGCTGCGCCTCGTCGCTCATGCGGCGGAAGTCGCGCAGGGCGGTGCCGGTCGAGCCATTGTCGACATTGCGCGCGCCCACACCATCGGCGACATGCTCGCCGTCGACGATGCGGAAATCGATGCTGAAGCGGGTCATGCCGGTCACATTGTCCGATGTCGCATGCAGCTGGTTGGCCGAGAAGATCACCGCGCCGCCCACCGGCAGCGTCACCTGCACCGCGGCGGGATGGTCGAGCGGGGCGAAAGGCTGCGGGATGCCGCGCTTGTCCTCGCCCTGCTTGTGCTCCGCCGCCTTCAGCCGGCCGCGCGCATTCCAGGCATAGATGTTGAAATCGTCCGACGAATTCTCGACCCCCGTCTCGACGTAATGCGGGTAGAATTCCATCGAGCATTCGCGGCTCATCGGAAAGATCGGCAGCCAGAACTGGATCTGCTGCATCGGCGCGGACCACCAGGTATCGCGGTGCGGCGGCTGCTTGTGCCCCACGCCCGAGGTGAGATAGCCGTCGCTCGACACAACGCGCATGCGCGGCACGTCGAGATAGGTGCGGTCCGGGTCGAAGCCCAGCTCCTTCAGGTATTGTTTCTGCAGCACGCGGGTCTGCGGATCGTGGATGAAGCGCGGCTTGACCGCCGCCGCACGCTCCACGAATTCGTCGACCGACAGATGATGCTGCGCGGTGCGCGGATCGTGGGGGGCGAACACCTCCTCGATCATGCGCTGCGCGTGCTGGCACAGCGCGATGCTGGCGGGGGTGGGCGGCAGCAGGTTGAGCTGGCCGCGATAGATCGCCTTCTCCTCCTCCTCAACCGGGCCGGGAAGGCCCACGGTCACCGCGATGGAATGCCGGTCGTTCGGGCGATGGGCTGTCATAGCGAGGCCTCTGTTCTCTGGAGCGGATGGGCGGATTGCGGGGTATAGTTCGCCTCGGTCACGGCGCGCACGAACATGCCCAGCCCCGACCTGAAGCAGCGCGGCGTGTCGCGATAGCGCCAGCAATTGGCGACCAGGCTGATGCCGTTGGCGATCCGCGTGCGCGCCGCGGTGATGCGGCGGCCTGCGTCATCGATCCCGCCATAGACCATCATCTTGTCGGGGATGTTGTCATAGCTCTTGATCATCGCCTCCATCTCGGCATGGGGGCCGACGGCTTCGCGCGCGAAATCCTTGTAGATGCCGCCGGTCGCGTGGGGGCGGGTGTGGACCATCGAAATCTCGTCGATGATGGCCGACTTGAACGCCGGTTCGGGCATGGTCACGGTCCAGATCCGGTCCATGCCCCAGCCCGACTTCACCTTGGCCATGCGCGGCATGAAGCTTTTGAGGTAATCGGTGCGGATCGCGGTCGCCATGCATTCGACGAAGTTGGAAAAGCGCAGCTTCGTGCCCGCGCATTGCAGCAGGATGGGATAGCAGAAGAAGCTGTCGGCATGCAGCGAAGGCTGGGCCAGCAGCAGGCCATGTTCCTCGCAGATCTCGAAATAGCGGTTGAGGTCCTGCTTGGTGAAGATCAGGTCGTCGTCCATGAACGCGATATAGCGGTAGCGGTCCATCAGGTCGGGATTGGCGTCGAGATAGCGATAGATGCTGTCCCACTTGGTCCCCGCGTCGATCGAGACCGGCAGATCGCCGTCGGCGCCGATTTCGGGATCGTCGATCCACTGGCTGACCTGCAGGTCCCAGTTGCGCGGACCCGGCCCCTTCAGCCAGTCGTGGTGCAGCGACGTCCTGCCGCCGCGCACGAAGACGAGATAATCCCGCGTTCCGGTCACTTGAGTCCCCCGGTTCACCTTAGCGTCCCATTGCGGCGGCGGCCCCCAGCGGCCGCGTTTGCAGTCTGTCCAGCGCCCTCAGCGCGGCCTGTTCGCCGCTGGTGAACGCCTGGTCGGTCCAGATGTAGCCCCAGTCGCCGAAGCGGCCGCAGTAGGCGATGCCGATCTCGTCCAGATACTCGTGGATCAGCTTCACCGCGGCGGGGCGGTCATGGTCGAAGATGATGTTGGCATAGGGCGCGACGATGGTGCTGGTGTGGTTCACCTGGTCGCGGCCGTCGATCAGCCCGGCTTTCAGCAGGCCGTCGATCACCGGTTCGATATAGGCGTCGGCAGGCTTGGTGCGCGGCTTCCATTTCTTCGAGAAATAGACCTCGGCCTGCAGCGCGCTGCAACCCTTGGGCGCGACATTGGGGGAGAAGTTCGACGGATAGGACAATCGCGCGAAGCAGATGTCCTCGTCATAGAAATAGGTCCAGTGCGCGTCCTTGATGAACGGCTTGGTCACGCCGATATTGACCAGCACGACTTCGGTACAGGCGAGCTTTTCCGCCGCTGCCTTCACGTCGTCCGGCGCGCCCTTGATCATCGGGATCAGGCTGGGCAGCGCTACGGACGAGACCAGCGCGTCATAGGGCTTCACGCGCCCGCCCGACATCGTCAGCGTGCGGGCGCCGGGGTCGATGGCCACAATCTCGGAATTCACCTCAAGGTTCGCGCGTTGGCGAAAACCGTTGAGATAGGAGACGAAGCCGCCATGCGTCGGATAGCGGAAGTGGTCGACGTAATGGACATCGGGCGATTTCTTGTCGAGCGCGCCCACCAGCACCTGTTCGAGAGTGGGGCGATAGAGCCGCGGGCCGAGCCAGTCGGTCGTCAGGTTCTTCGCCTCGGTCGAGTGGTATTTCTTGGTGTATTCCATCGGGAAGGTGCGCGCGAAGCCCTCTCCGAAGGCGGCAAGCAGCCAGTCCTCGTAATTCTCGATTCGCGCGTCCTCGATCGGGGTCTTGGTCGCCTCGACGAAGTCGGTGATGCATTTCACCACGAGATCGGTGGGCAATCCGTGCAGACTGGTCTGCGCGGGATGCTTGATGAAATGGCCCTGCCAGAAATTGTCGACATAGGCGCGCAGCTTTTCGAACGAGCCGCCCAGCGAATCGGCGAACAGTTCCTGCAGACGCTTGTCCTCGGTGAACGAGATATGCGGGCCTTCGTCGAACAGATAGCCGTCGCCATAGGCATGGGTCGAGGTGTGCCCGCCATGCACGGCGCGCTTTTCATAGATCACCGCGTCGACATTCTCGCCCGACAGTGCGTGCGAGGCGCCGAAGCCGGCGAAACCCGATCCGATGATGGCAATATTCGGCTTGCTGGCCACTTTGCTGGCGCCTCTCAGTCTTCGATCTTCGCCATCGGGACGGGGATGATGAACTTGCCGCCCCAGTCGCGCACGGCGGCCATCTGGTCCTTGATCTCGTCCTTCAGGTTCCAGGGCAGGATAAGGACATAATCGGGCTGTGTGTTCAGGATCTCGCCGGGGTCCAGAATCGGGACGCCCACGCCGGGGAAATGGCAGCCCTTCTTCGAAGGCGCCCGGTCGACGGTATAGTCGATGAAGTCGGAATCGATCCCGCAATAGTTGAGCAGCGTCACGCCCTTGGCCGGAGCGCCATAGCCGACGATGGTCTTGCCCTGCTTCTTCAGGTCCAGCAGCAGTTCGAGCAGCGCGAATTTCGTGTCCAGAATATCGACCCGCCACGCGCGATAGGTCTCGGCCTTGTCGAGCCCGTATTCCAGTTCCTCGGCCCGCATCGCATCGAGCGAGATCTCGTTCGGGCGCTCGGCCTCCTTGCGGCAGACGAAGAAGCGCACCGATCCGCCGTGAGTGGGCAGATTGTCGACCGCGAACACGCGCAGGCCCGCCGCGTCGAACAGCCGTTCGGCCGCGATCAGCGAGAGATAGGAGAAATGCTCGTGATAGATCGTGTCGAACTGGCGGCCCTGCATCAGGCGCAGCAGGTGCTGCACCTCGAACGTGGCGACGCCTTCCGGCTTCAGTATGGCGGCGATGCCGCGCACGAAATCGTTGATGTCGGGGACATGGGCCAGCACATTATTGGCGGTGACGAGGTCGGCCTGCCAGCCGCGTGCGGCCAGCGACTTGCCATATTCCTCGGTCATGAACTCGATATCGACGTCGAGGCCGAGCTCGCGCGCGGCCTGGGCCGGACCGGCGGTGGGTTCGACGCCGAAGCAGGGAATGCCTGCCTGCTTCACATATTGCAGCAGATAGCCGTCGTTGCAGGCGACCTCGACGACCTTGCTGTCGCCGGTGAGGCCGAACCGCTCGATCGCCATGTCGACATAGGCCTTGGCGTGGGCAAGCCAGGTCGTCGAATGCGAGGAGAAATAGGTGTAGTCCGCGCGGAAGATCGCATCGGCGGGCAGCACGTCGCCCGCTTGCGCCAGCCAGCAATTGCCGCATACGCGCACCGCCAGCGGATAGGTCGCCTCAGGCTCGTCCAGCCGGTCGGCGGGGATCATGTCGTTGGCGACCGGGCTGTGGCCCAAATCGGCCAGCACGATGCCAAGCGGCGTGCCGCAGTGGCGGCATGTCGCGCCGTTCGGCCTGTCCGACGCAGCCGTGTCGATCCGGCCCTGCGGATCGCTCTCGATCGCCGCTGCCCCGCCAATGGTCATGTTTTCTGCAACCCCCCGGTTTGATCTATGGTGCCCCTCGTGGATGCGGCTGTCAGCCCGTCCTGGCGGCTTCCTGGTTTTCGAATCGCTCGGTAAATCTCTTGCGGATCAGCGTGCGCGCCAGCGGCGCGGGCGCGGCCAGCACGGCCAGCACCCATCCGGCGACCACCACCCGCTTCTTCAGCGGATCGAAGTTCTTGCGGAACACCGAACGGATCGCATCCATTCCCGCCGTGATCCGCCCGTCGCCCGGCAGCGGGTGGCTGGCAGGCTCCATGCGCAGGCTGGCGGCGCGCAATTGCAGCAGATGGCGGCTGCGGCGCAGGCTGTTGGGGCGCGGCAGTTCCACGCCCAGCCGCTCGCAGATGTCCTCGGCGCTTTTCTGGCGGCGCATGGCGCGCGCGACTTCGCGCCCGAAATTGTCCGACCTTGTGCCCAGGTTCGAATCGTTCGCGCCGTGCTGGCGGTATTTCACCAGCGGCTGCACGATGGTCACGACGTCGCCCATCAGCGGCGCCAGCGCCAGGCAGGTCGAATCGGTCGCGTCGTCATGTTCCTCTCCGATCGGGAAGAACTGGTCGAGGAAGCGACGCGCATAGGCGTTGCCCGATCCGGGCGGGGTGGGATATTCGGTGGAATTGCGCGACCACGCGCTGATCTGCGCGGGTTCGGGCCGGAATGCGAAATTGGGGATGAGATCGCCGAACGGCCGGTCCTCGGCATCGATCAGCTGCATCTGGACCTGCACCTTGGTGACGGTGGGGCTCCACGCGGCGGCGACCGCCCTGGCGAAACCGGGATCGAGCACGTCGTCGGCGTCGAGGAACACCACCACCTCGCCAGTGGCGTGGGCGAAGGCGGTATTGTTGGCGCTGCGCTGCCCGCCATTGTTCTGGTAGATCGCGGTGACCGAACCGGCGAAGCTGTCGATCACCTCGCACGAGTTGTCGGTCGATCCGTCGTCGACGACGATCACTTCCACGTCCGGCCAGTCCAGCGCCAGCGCGCTTTCGATCGCGCGGCCCAGGAACCGGTCGTAATTATAGTTCGCGACCAGGACCGAGAAGCGCATCGGCGCCTGCGACGAGGTAGCGCCGGGACGTACGGTTTCGGTTTGCATTGCGACTGACATGATGGTCCCAAGCCCCCTTTCGACCCGGTCTGCGTTTACGGTTGGCGCCCTTCCGGCGGCCTCTATTGAGCCTGAGCGCGCCTTTGCCTCAAGCTCCCATCGGGGGGCTACTCCGAAGGGTCAGGGCAAGTTGCGAACCGCTTCCTAAAGATCCAGAATGCGCAAAGGATCGGCCTTGCCGCGCAACATATCGCCGAATGCGCGCATATTACCCTTGAGCCGGCCGCGGCGGTCGATGGTGTCTTCGGGGCGAATGCTCTTCGCCAGGTTCGCGGCGACGTTCTTGGCCATCAGCGTCCAGCCATGGGCCGCGCCGATCGTGCCCTTGCGCCGCAGATAGACGATATTGGCGACCTGCGAATAGCCCAGCTTCAGCCCCGAGGTGCGCCCGCCGCGCGTGCCCATGTGAATTCCGGTGATCGCATTGGTACGCAGCATGTAGCCGCGCCGGGCGAGCTGCTCGGTGAAATCGACATCCTCCTGCCAGCCGTAAAGGGGCAGGTTCTCGTCGAAGGACAGATCCTCGCACGCGCTCATCCGGAAGGCCATGTTGCAGCCATAGAGCCAGCTGGTCTTCTCGTCAGGCTTGTCGGGGCGCGGCGCGCCCGCGTCCAGAATGGCCTCGGCCTCTTCATAGGTCAGCGCGCCGGTCTGCGCGCCGTCGGCGATCAGCCAGCCGGTCAGGCCGACGAGCTTCTCGTCCGCCTCGAACAATTGCTCCAGCCGTTCGAGGAAATCGTGGGCGACCAGGAAATCGTCGTCGAAGAAGACTACCGCGTCGCTTTTCCCACGCAGCAGCGAGAGCGCGACATTGCGCTGGGCGCACAGGCCCTTCTTGGGCGAGACCACCGCCTGATCCGGGGGACATGCAATCCGGTCCAGCCCGGCGATATCCTCGGGCGCGGCGCCGACGATGACGATGCCGTCCGCCTTGCGCGTCTGGTGCCGGAAACGGTCGACCACCTTGCACAGCACGTCGGGCCGGCCGGTGGTGGCGATCGCGACATGGATACGCATGGCTACATCTTCTCCGTTCCATCGCGGCGCAGGAACCAGTGCCTGCCATGCGATGCGTTCGGCCATATCTAGGCCAGCGGCACGCGCGCCGCCATGGATAACAAGGTCGAACCTCCAAAGGGTTAAACAAAGGGTTAAGGCGCGCTCCTTGCGGGCAGTTGGGCGGGCAGTTGGGCGAGCAGTTGGGCGGGCAGGGTGGCGGGCAAGTGGGAGGGCAGGCCGGCGGGCAGGGCGCGAACGCCCTGCGGCGCCGGCCGCCGGCGCGTCAGGCCAGTGCTCCCTCGAACTCGGCGGCGAAGCTGTCCCGGCTCAATCCGTCGAGGAAGCGGGACAGGCGCTCGGCATCCTCCATCAGCGCGGGATAGTTCATCACCCGGTCGACCTGCCGCGACAGATCGCTGCCGTCGGTAAGATAGCAGGTGATCCACGGGCCGACGTGCTCGCCGATCTCGCGGAACAGCGGAAGGTCGGCGCACAGCAGTGCGGTGCCGTGTTCGAGCACCTTGACCGCCATGCCGGAGTTCCAGCACACGGTATAGGGCAGCACGACCGCGGCGGAGTCGGCGATGATGACGTCCAACTAGTCATGGCCGGGGCGGCGGTCGTCCCAGTCGATCGTGCACCCCGCCGCGCGCGCCTGGTCGATCCGCGACCGGATCGCCGCCGCATGCTGGGGATCGTCGCAGTGGTCGATGATCTCAAGCGGGGTCTGCACCCGCTGCGCCGCGTAGAGCGCGAGAAAGCGGTCGAGCCCCTTGTATTCGCGGATGTCGCCGACGAACCGCAGCGCCGGCCTTGCGGGCTGGCCGGTCGGAGGCCGCTAGTGTCCCGCTACGCGAAAATGCGGGTGGAAGAGCGTCGGGTGGTCGGGGCGGGCGAGGCGGGGGAACATCCGCGCGAACGCCTCGCGGGAGGAGGCGGAGAGGAACACGTACTGGTCGGTCAGCGCCGCGCTGAGCGCCCGGTTGATCCGGCGCAGCAGGCGGCGGCGGCGGCGCAGTTCGTCTACGTCGTGCACGATCCGCACGATGCGCGCGCCCCGCAGTTTCAGGAAGCACAGCAGCCCGAAGAACATGCCGGTGCGCGCCCATGCAAGCGGCAGGGCATGCGTGGTCGAGAAATGATCGGGTCAGTGAATGATCACCGCATCGTAAGCAGTACGCAAGTACTTGGCCGGTTCGTTGTCGTCGACCCGCCAGCCCCTGCTCTCGACCCTGTCGGCCAATAGTCCGGGGAACGGTTCAGTCTCGACATTCCACGCGAGGGGATGATCAGTGCTTTCCGATCTTTCATGATAAATACCCCCCCGTGCCATGCATAAGTAATCGGATATTGTGAATACTTATCCTTCCCACGAACTGTCGTTAAGGCCTGCGGTTTGTCCGCAGTGCAGGCAACAAATGTATCGAGGTATGTTCGGGAATCGGGCTATTATCGGCCCCCGTTAACCATGATATAAATTACCCGTCTGGCGAGCAATTGGCCAATTGGAGGTATTCTAGGAATCGACATGGCTGCCATGGCAGAGTGTTGTTAATCGTCGATCCGACACGCGGACATTCACACGCAAACATTCCAGGCATGGATCGTGCCACTGAAGCGGGGGGCGGCCGCACGATGGGCGGAGAGCATCTGTCGGGTTACCAGGCGCGCGACTACGCGGTCGTCGATTATTACATTGATCGTGACGCTCGCACCGGCCTGTCGTTTCGCGGGCCGGAGCCCTCAGTGGACGAGGGCAATTACGTCGCCTGCCCGGGCGCGGCGCAGGCCTTCGGCTGTTTCTGCGACGATGCGTTCCCCGACCTGCTGGCCGAGCGGCTGGACGTCCACTTCGTCAACCTGGGCTATGGCGGCGCGGGTCCGGCGTTCTTCCTGCGCTATCCGCAACTGATCGAGTTCGCCAACCGGGGCCGGGCGGTGATCCTGCAGGTGACGTCGGGGCGCAGCGAGAGCAATTCGGTCTATGACAGCGGGGGCCTGGAATATGTCACCCGCCGCGCGGACGGGCAGCGCATGTCGGCGCAGCAGGCCTGGGCCGAACTGCTGGCCGCAGAGCCGCCGCCCGCGGCGATGCCTCGCCCGCTTGCCAAGGCATGGCGCATGTTCGTCGGCCCGCCCCATGCGCGCAAGGTGCTGGCCGAGACGCGCGCCAACCGGATCGCGCACAACCGCGAGCTGATGGAGCGGATCACCGTGCCGGTCGTCTATCTCTATTTTTCGCGCCGCGCGCCCGCATGGCATTCCACCGGCCGATTCGCCTGGTGGTGGCAGCGCTATGACAGGGAGAATGCGCTGTTCGGCGATTATCCGCAGCTGGTGAACCAGCGCATGCTGGACGCCACCAGGGGCGCGGCGGACGATTACGTCCATTGCCATTCGCGCCGGGGTTCGCCCCAGCCGCTGATTGACCGCTTTACCGGACAGCCCGCCCGCATCGACAACAGCGCCGACCGCAAGGACCTGGCGGCGGGCACCTATTCGCAGAACGACTACTATCCCTCGCCCGAGATGCATTTGGATGCCGCGGACTTGCTGGAACCGGTGCTGCGCCGCCATCTGGGGGCGGCGGCATGACGGCCGGCGACATGATCGAGCCTGTCCCCGTGGCCGAGACCGGAACCGGTTCGCGCCGACCCATCATCGTGACCGGCTGCCCCCGGTCGGGCACCACTTTCGTCGGCAAGGTGATCGGCCAGTCGCCCGAGGTGTTCTATATCTACGAGCCCTTCAACGACGAGGCGCCGCATCATCTGAGCCTGCCCGAACGCTTCATCGCGCTGGATTCGGAAAACGGGGCGGCGCACCGCGCGGCCATCGACGAGCTGATGGCGCTGGGCCGCCCGGTCACGCGCTGGGGCAAGGCGCTGCGCGGCGCGGTGGAGTGCCGGGCGGGCGAACCCGACCTGGCGGGCAGGCTGGCGGCCCGCGCGCTGGCCTATCGGCGCGAAAGCTTCGGCAAGGCGAAGCGGGTGTGCATCAAGGACCCGCTGGCGTTCTTCGCCGCCGAATGGCTGGCCGATACCTATGATTCGCAGGTGGTCGTGATGCTGCGCCATCCCGGCGGCGTGATTTCCAGCTATCTCGCGCTCGACTGGCCGTCCGAGATGCGGGCGATCGCGGGCTGCGACATCCCGATCGCCGACCGCGAACTTGCGCGCGAGGTGGCCGACTTCCGCCCCGACGACCATTCCGCGCTCGACGGATTGCTGCTGCAATGGCGGCTGTTCACCCGCGCCACGCTTGAGCTGAAGCAGCGGCGGCCCGACTGGATATTCTTGGTCCACGACCGGCTCTGCCTTGAGCCCGAGCGGTATATGCGCGATGTGTTCGCACGATTGGACCTGTCGTTCAGCGACGAGATCGCTGGCCGGCTGAGGCGCGACACCACCGCATCCGCGCCCTCGGCGGGCGAACATGTACAGCATCGCCACAGCCGCGACAGCCGCGCGCTGGTCGAGGAATGGCGCGAACGGCTGGATCGGGCGGTAGCGGATCGTATCATGCGCGAGACGGGCGAATTGTGGGAAGAAGCGCTCGCCGCGCTGTGAAGGTGCCGGCAAGGCAGGCCGGGGCGCAAGGCAAGCCCCGGTTTAAACTTGATTAAAACCTCGCCCGGCGGGACCATCTGGGGGCGAGTCGTTCGTAGCGGGTACGGCAGGTGCGGGGGCACTCCGCGAAAGCGGAAAATCGCATCGGCCGGCCAGACATGGGGGCAGGCAAGTCATGGACGAGACTTTTATGAATGCGGTGGATGCCGCAAGCCGCGATCACCGGATCATCGCGATCTGCGTATGCAGGAACGAATATACGAGGATGCAGTCGTGGCTGGCGCATTACCGCGCGATCGGGGTCGGTTGCTTCGCGGTGATCGACAACGGGTCGGACGACGGGACCTATGAATTCCTGGACGCGCAGCCGGACGTGATCCTGACGCGCACCACTGCCAGCTATGCCGAATCCAAATTCGGCATTCGCTGGGTCGATGCGGTGCGCGCAAGGATCAGCAACAGGATCTGGCTGCTCCATACCGATGCGGACGAGCAGATCATCTATCGCGGCTGGCCCGAACGCCCGCTGACCGACCTGGTCAGGGAAGCCGAGAGCGACGGCGCCAACACGATCTTCTCGTTCATGCTGGACATGTATCCCGAGGGCCCGATGGAGGAGGGGCAGCCGCTTACCGGCCACGACCTTGCCGAGGCCGCGCCCCTGTTCGACAGCGACTATCATTTCCGCCTGCGCCCGGTGAAGCCATGGCGCGGCCCCGACGGCTGGGTCGAGGTCGTCGGCGGTCCGCGCGTGCGGCTGATGTCCAGCGTCCGCCGCGAGGCGCGCAGCAACTGGCGCACCTATTGGCTGCGCGGGCAGAGCGACCGCGTGCTGCCGCGCATGCCGCGCCGCTTCCTGCCGCTGGCGCTGCGCGCGCTGCCGACGCAGATGCCGGTGCTGGCGAAATATCCGCTGGTGCAGACGCAGACCAAGGTATCCTATCACCATTGCCACGCGGTCGGGAACGCCGACGTCTTCCGCGAAAGCACGGTGCTGCTGCACTTCAAGTTCCTGGCCGATTTCGCCGACCGCGTCCGCCGCGAGGTCGAGCGGGGCGAGCATTACAACGGCGGGGCGGAATATGTGCGCTATGCCGACATGATCCGCCGCCACAAGGGCATGGACCTGCGCTATCCGGGCAGTGCGCGGTTCCAGGGGTCCGACCAGCTGATCGAGATGGGGCTGATCCGCGACGTCAGCGATTTTGGCGCCTATCCGTTCTAAGCGGCGCCCGATCTGACCGACAGGAGTAATCCCGGAGCGGCGGGCGGTAATGCCGAAGATTCACGCATTGCCAAGCTTCGGCTGGTATGAAGGGGCGTTGAATCGACGATCCCGTTGCGAAAGAAGCCAAAAGCATGACCCAGTTCCCCGTTCTCGTCACCGGCGGTGCCGGTTATATCGGAAGCCACGCGGTGCTGGCGCTGCGCGATCGCGGCTGGCCGGTGGTGGTGCTCGACGATCTGTCGACGGGTTTTCGCTGGGCGGTGCCGGACGACGTGCCGTTCCATCACGGCGACGTGGCCGACGGCGATCTGGTGAAGCGCATCCTGGCCGAGCACGACATCGGCGCGATCATGCATTTCGCCGGATCGATCATCGTCCCCGAATCGGTCGAGAATCCGCTGAAATACTATGACAACAACACGGGCAAGAGCCGGGCGATGATCCAGTCCGCGGTCGAGGCGGGGGTTCCGCATTTCATCTTCTCCTCCACCGCCAGCGTCTATGGCGAGGCGGAGGCGAAGCCCTTGTCCGAGGACGATCCGATCCAGCCCTTCAATCCCTACGCGATGTCGAAGGCCATGACCGAACGGGTGCTGGCCGACATGGCGAAGGCGCATCCGATGAACTATTGCGTGCTGCGCTATTTCAACGTCGCGGGCGCCGATCCGCAGGCGCGCAGCGGGCAGTCCGGCGTGGGATCGACCCATCTGATCAAGGTCGCGCTGGAAGCCGCGCTGGGCAAGCGCAGCGAGGTGGCGGTATTCGGGCTCGACTATCCGACTCGCGACGGGACCGGTATCCGCGACTATATCCATGTCAGCGACCTGGCCGCCGCGCATGTCCACGCGCTCGAGGCTCTGGCGGCTCAGCCGGAGCGCAACCTCACCATGAATGTTGGCTATGCCAAGGGATTCTCGGTGCTGGAAGTGCTGGATGCGGTCGACCGCGTAGTGGGCAAACCGGTCCCGCGCCGCATGGAGGGGCGCCGCGCGGGCGACGTGCCGGCGCTGCTGGCGGACAATACGCGCCTGCTGGCCACCACCCCCTGGCAGCCCGAGCATGACGATCTGGAACAGATCATCGCCGATGCCCTGCGCTGGGAGACCAAGCTGCAGGCCATGCGCGAGGATGAGAAGGCGCGCGAGAACGCCTGATTCGCGCCGTGCGGGCGGCGCGCTGGCGGCACCGGGCGGCTTTACGCGCTTGACTCTGCAGGCCGCCGCCCGTAACGGGCCAGCCTTGATTTTCGCCCGCCCGCGCCCATTTCGCGCAGCTGGCGGGGCACACACGCTTATACCGGATTAAGACCCATGAAGATTCGCAACAGCCTCAAGTCGCTGAAGAACCGTCATCGCGACAACCGCGTGATCCGTCGCCGCGGTCGCACCTATGTGATCAACAAGACGGTGCGCAAGTTCAAGGCCCGCCAGGGCTGACGACAGGCGGTCATTCCGTCTGGGATGGCTGCGGACGGTCACGCGCCGCGCTTCCGGTGCCCACGACCAGCAGGTCACCCATGTTTCGATGGGTCGGGGGCTCTGGTTCTCGCGCGCAGCCGTTCTCGCGCCGTACGGACGAAATGCCGACCTATCGCTGCCTGGGCCATTGTCCCCGATGACCAAGACACCCGTCCGTAACGTCGCTTTCGACGTCGGGCGGGTTCTGTTTCGCTGGGACATGGCGCTTCTGTTCGGCCCGATGGTCGACGATCCGGCCGAGCTGGATTACGTCCTGTCGCATGTCGTCACCGAAGCCTGGCATTTCGAGCATGACGCCGGACGCGACCTGGCCGAGCTGGTGGCAGAGCGCAAGCTGCTGTTCCCCCGGCATGGCGCGGTGATCGACGCCTATGCCACCCGCTTCCTGGAATCGATCCCCGGCCCCGTGCCCGGCTCGCACGAGCTGGTGGAAGAGCTGGACGAGCGCGGCGTGCCCCTGTTCGCGATCACCAATTTCGCCGACGAGTTCTGGGCCCGGTTCCGCCCCGACCAGCCGGTGTTCGACCGTTTCCGCGACATCGTCGTTTCGGGCACCGAGAAGCTGGCCAAGCCCGCGCCCGAGATCTTCGAGCTGGCGGCGCGCCGTTTCGGCATCGATCCGGCCGAAACCCTGTTCATCGACGACAATGACGCGAATATCGCGGCTGCGCAGCGGCTGGGCTGGCAGGTGCATCATTTCCGCGATGCCCCCGCGCTGCGCGACGATCTGGCGCGGCGGGGCTTGATCGACGGCTGATCTGTTGGCCCGATCTTCCTGCCCGGACGATCTTCCCCCGAACCCAAGCCCGCGCTAGAGCCTTGCCCGCATGACCCGCTTTACCGTCAACGACCGGCCGGTCCAGTTCCTGATGGATCCCGAAACGCCCCTGCTGTGGGCGCTGCGCGATGCGGCCAATCTGACGGGCACCAAATATGGCTGCGGCAATGGCGATTGCGGCGCCTGCATGGTCATCATCGACGGCGAGGCGATCCGGTCCTGCCTGGTCAGCATCGCCGAGGTGGAGGGCCGCTTCGTCACCACCATCGAAGCGCTGTCGGGCGACCGATCGCATCCGCTGCAACAGGCGATGGTGGCCGAAGGGGCGATCCAGTGCGGGTTCTGCACTCCCGGCTTCGTGATGGCGGGTGCCGCGCTGCTGGCGCGCAATCCGCGCGCGGGGCGCGAGGAAATCGCTCAGGCGGTGCGCAATCTGTGCCCCTGCGGTGCGGGGCCGCGCATCATCCGCGCCATCGAACGCGCAGGCCGCGCGATGCGGCGGCGCGAGAATCTTGAAAGCCTGCCCGCCCCCGGCATCGATCCGGCCGAGGCGGCGCAGGTCGTGCCCGCGATCAGCGCGGCATCCCCCGAACCGACGGAGAGCGAACCATGAAGGCCACGATCTGGCACAATCCCAAGTGCGGCACCTCGCGCAAGACGCTGGCGATCCTGGAGGAGACGCCCGGCGTCGAGGTCGAGGTGGTCGAATATCTCAAGACCCCGCCCGGCGCGGACCGGCTGGCGCAGCTGTACAGGGATGCGGGCCTGACCCCGCAGCAGGGCCTGCGCCTGCGCGGCACCGATGCCGAGGAACGCGGCCTGCCCCAAGCGGATGACGCGGCCGTGCTGGCGGCTATGGCGGCGGACCCGATCCTGATCGAACGCCCGCTGGTGGAAACGGAAAAGGCGTGCGCCTGTGCCGGCCCCAGGAAAAAGTGCACGAAATCCTCTGATTGTCGGAACCGTCCACGCGGCGGGGGTTTATGATCAAATCACCGATGCAAACTTGCAATAGGGTCCGGCATTTGCCACGCAGCATGCTGGACACACAGACAGCCTCGCGGGGGCACAGCATTTCATGAATGGTACCGAATTGGCGGAAAGGTCCGCGGTTTCTCGCGCGAAACGGCGGATCGGGCACAAGCTCGGACCCTGGGCCGTGTTCTTCAAGGGCTTCATCCAGCACCCGGTGATGGTCGGTTCGATCATCCCGTCGTCGCGCTTCACGATCAATCGCATGCTCGCGCGGACCGATTGGGACCGCTGCAAGCTGTTCGTCGAATACGGCCCCGGCGTCGGCACGTTCTGCCAGCCGGTGCTCGACCGGCTGCGTCCCGACGGGGCGCTGATCGTGATCGACACCAACCCCCTCTATATCGACTATCTCAACCGCACGATCCACGATCCGCGCTTTACGGCGGTGCTGGGCTCTGCCGCGGATGTCGAGAAGATCGTGAAGGAGCGCGGGCATGACGGGGCCGATTACGTGCTGTCGGGCCTGCCGTTCTCGACCCTGCCTGACGGGGTGGGGCCCGCGATCGTCGATGCGACGCACCGCGTGCTGAACACCGGCGGGGCATTCCTGGTCTATCAGTTCTCGGCTGCGGCGCGCGATTTCATGGCGAAGCGGTTCGACCGCATCGATTCGGATTTCGAGCCGCTGAACGTCCTGCCCTGCAAGATGTTCTGGGGCCACAAGGACTGAGCGAGAACCGCTAGGGCCGGGCTTGCGGCGGCGGCGCCAGTTGCCGCCATGCCGCCGTCAGCACCGCGGCCGTCAGAAGCGAGAAGGCGGCGGCGACCAGGCTGCCCAGCAGGGCGACGGTGATCGCGCCCGCCCTGGGGCCGCCGACGACCGCCAGCAGGGCCGCCGGAACGCTGGTGGCGACCAGATAGATCACCGTCGTCGCCAGCAGCAGCAGCACGAAGAACAGCAGCAGGCGCGAGGCATTGCCGTTCGTCGTCCTCCAGCTTGCCAGGATAGCCTCGAACGGATTGCGCACGCCGCCTGCCGCCACGATGGGCGCGATCAGCATGGTGCGGGCATAGATCCACATCGCCAGCGCCAGCGCGGGGATCAGCGCCAGCCCCGTCATCGCTTCCCCGCCGATCGCGGCAAAGGGCAGCAGGATCAGCAGCATGCCAAGCCCGACGCCCGCGCCGACCACCAGCTGCGCGGCGATCATGGTGGGCAGCGCCTTCAGCCCGGCGGCGATGGATTCGCGCACGCTGGGCCTGCCGCGGCCCGCGATCAACGCGATGATCGCCAGCAGCCCCGCGCCCTGTGCGACAAAGCCCAGCAGGATCAGCGGCCACCAGCTTGCATAGATGGCCAGCACCGCCTCGCCCGCGGCCTCGCCCTCAAGCCCCGGGGCCGGTTCGGGCAGGATGAAGTCGACCGCCAGTTGCGGCAGCAGGAAGAACAGCCCGGCCATCACCAGCAATATCTGCCGATTGGCGCGGATGACGCCCGCCGCGCTTTTCCACGCGGCATTGGCATCGAAACGGGTGCGCGGGGCAGAAGGGCCGGCAGGGGGCAGGTTGACGCTCATGGGGCTTGATTTGGCATGGCATTCGGGTCCACGCAACGCGCATGGCCAGTCAAATTGCGAACAATGACGCACAACCGTCCAGTACCGGAAGGGCTGCCAATATCGAATGGCGCCGCGAAACCGGCCAGGTTCCCTATCGCGACGCGCTGGCCGAGATGGAGGAGCGCAACCGCGCCATTCGCGACGGCACGGCGAGCGAGCTGATCTGGCTGCTCGAACATCCGCCGGTCTATACCGCGGGCACCAGCGCGAAAGAGGGCGACATGCTCGACCCGCGCTTCGACGTGGTGCAGGCGGGGCGCGGCGGGCAGTTCACCTATCACGGGCCGGGACAGCGCATCGGCTATGTGCTGCTCGACCTGACGCGCAGGGCGCGCGACGTGCGGGGCTTCGTCCACGCGCTGGAAGGCTGGGTGATCGGGGCGCTGCGCGATTTCGGAGTCGAGAGCTGGCGGGCCGAGGGGCGGATCGGCATCTGGACGCGCGACATCGACGGCCGCGAGGCCAAGATCGGCGCAATCGGCGTGCGGGTGCGGCGCTGGGTGACGATGCACGGCTTTTCGGTGAACCTGTCGCCCGACCTGTCGCATTTCACCGGCATCGTGCCTTGCGGCATCAGCGAATATGGCGTGACCAGCCTGCACCGGCTGGGCCTCAACGTCAGTGCCGAACAGTTCGACCGATCGCTGCTGATGCATGGGCAGGAATTCCTGGCCGCGCTGGACCGCGCCTGTCCCAGCGACTAGCGATTGCGGCGATGAGACCCTTGCGAATCACTCCTGTGCTGACGGGCGCTGCCGTGACCGGCGCGCTGCTGCTGGCGTCCTGCAATGCCGAGCCCGAGCGGTCGGCTGACGACACGCGCGACGCGGGCGGCGAAGTGCTGCAAGGCACGATCAGCGACGAGATGATCCAGTTCGA
Organism: Croceicoccus marinus; assembly: GCF_001661675.2. Taxonomy (NCBI): domain Bacteria; kingdom Pseudomonadati; phylum Pseudomonadota; class Alphaproteobacteria; order Sphingomonadales; family Erythrobacteraceae; genus Croceicoccus; species Croceicoccus marinus. The sequence continues at coordinate 2,975,952 of NZ_CP019602.1, forward strand.
CCAGCTACGCTCGCAAGGCGTTCCGGCAGAGGTCGAGGCCGGGGACGGTGCCCAGAACGGTGCCACGGATGGCACGGCCGATGGCGGAAGCGATGACGCCGCGCCCGCCAGCGATCGCGAAGCGGCGGAAGAGCCTGCACAGGCTGAGCCTGCCGACGCTGGATAGGCGTCTCGGCCTCAAACCCGATGGAACCTGCGGACACGCGCTTTGACCGCCTGGCGCGGCTGGGCATGCTGGTTGCCGCCAATGCGGTGCTGGCGATGGGACCGTGGCTGGTCCGGCTGGCCGATACCGGGCCGGTGGCGGCGGGTTTCTGGCGGCTGACGCTGGCCCTGCCGGTCATCGCGTTCTTCGCGTGGCGAGAGCCTGCAAGCAAGGCTCCGCTGGGCCGGATCGGCCTGTTGCTGGTCGCGGGCGCGGGCGTGGCCTTTGCGCTGGACCTGGCCGCCTGGCATCTGGGGATCGAGCGGACGCGCCTGGGCAATGCCTCGCTCTTCGGCAATTCGGGCAGCGTGATCCTGATCGCCTGGAGCCTGATCGCCGCCCGCCAGAGCCCGCGCATGGCCGAGATCGCAGCGGTCGCCGCGGCGCTGATCGGCGCGTTCCTGTTGATGGACGGTTCGCTTCAGATCTCGCACGAGAACCTGCTGGGCGACCTTTTCTCGCTGCTCGCGGGTGTGTTGTATGCCGTCTATCTGCTGATGCTGCGCAGCGTGCGGGCGCGGCTGGGACCGTGGAGCATGCTGGTGCTGGTGATCCTGGCGGGCGCGCCGATCCTGCTGGGGGTCGCTCTGGCGCTGGGCGAGGCGGTGATGCCGGGCAACTGGGCTCCGCTGCTGGTACTGGCGATGAGCAGCCAGGTGGTGGGGCAGGGGCTGCTGATCCGGTCGCTGTCATGGTTCAGCCCGCTGGTGATCGGGCTGGCGCTGTTGACCCAGCCCGCGCTGGCGGCGCTGAGCGGCTATCTGGCGTTCGGAGAGGGGCTGTCGGCACAGGACATGATCGGCATGGCGCTGATGGGCACGGCGCTGGCACTGGCCCGCGCGTCGGAGCCGAAGGTGAAGGTGCCGCGCCCCTAGCGCAGAGGATTTAGCGCAGGTGGCGCAGGAACTGGCGGTGCCGCTCGTGCACCTCGACCAGGTCGGGGCCCGACAGCGCCGATTCGGCCTGAGCCAGCAGCTTGGCGCCTTCCTCGCGCAGCACGGCGAGGCGCTTGTCGCTGCTGATCGCATCGGCGCAGTTCTCGAGCGCGCCGAACATGCAAAGGCTGGCCTTGCGGCTGGTCGCCACCGCCGACCGGGCCGCGCCGAAGCCCGCGGCGACGTAGCCTTCGAAATCGGTCGTCAGCGGAATGACCGGCGCGGTTTCGGGATCGACCCTGTCCTCGTCGTCATTGGCCGATTCGTGCAGCACGCGCGTGCCCAGTTCCGCCGTGGCCGCGCCCATCCATTGCAGCGCCGTCATCGCGGTGAACGGGTCGTTGATGCCCGGCGACAGCGCGCGCAGCGCGATCTCGACCAGCTCGTCCAGCAGGAAGCGCAGATCCTGCGTCGGCGTGCGCAGCCCCGACAGCACGAAGCAGTCGCGCACCTTTTCGGCGATCTTGTCGTCACCCATCCCGTGCAGGCCCGCCAGCGAGCGGGGCGGATGGATGAAATTGCCTGCCTCGACGAACAGCACGATGCGGCCGCCGTTCTTCTCGGCAATCTCGTTCAGCCCGTCGAAATTGATGATCTCGATATAGCCGGCGCGCTCGGCGCGGACTTCGCGTTCGGTCTTCACCTCGGGCCAGTCGATGCCTTCGCCCTCGTGCGGGAAGCGGCGCTGGATCTGGCGGATCAGCCGCTTGCCGATATCCTCGAGTACCGTGTTGATGCGGATCGAATCGGGAATGTGGTTGAGGAAGAAGACCAGCACGCCGATCGAGGAGAGCATCATGAAGATCGCCACCAGCAGCGACAATTGCGGCACGAAGCCCGGCATCGCGTCGCCGTTGAGCACCGCTGCGGGCGATTCGTCCTCCTGCCGCACGACGCGCAGCACCATCACCGCATAGACGAAGGTGCCGATGAAGGTGGCGAGGCTGAGCTGGTTGCCCTTGTCCTCCATGAAATTGGACAGCAGTCGCGGGCCATAGGTGCCGCTGGCATAGGACACCGCGACGATCGTGATCGAGAAGACCGTCGCCGCCACGCCGATGGTGCTGGCCGCGATGACCTGCAGCATGTTGCTGGCGCCGCTGGGACGCGCGGGGATCAGCCATTTGTTGCTGGTCAGGAATTCCGACGCGACCCCGCGGTCGAGCGCGATGGTGCCCAGCGCCAGGAAGAACGCGAGGATCGAGAATATCGCCGGATAGAACCAGTAGCTGGCGTTTATCCGGCTCCAGAGCGAGAGCAGGCGGGCGGTCATGGCAAGCTGAACGCGCCGCGCCGCTTTCGGGTCCGGAGGCGGCCTATCGACCGTTTCCGAACACGGCCGTTTCGCGCAGGCCGGTGCTGTCGATCCGCCCGCGATGCATGCCCGGCGTGTTGAACGCGAATGCCGTGCTGCCATCGGGAGCGGCGACGATCACACCCCCGTCGCCGCCGAGGTCACCGACCTCGCCGATGACGTGATTGGCGGCCTGTTCGGCCGTCTCGCCCCGGAAACGCATGCGCGCGCAGATTTCATGCGCGACGCCGAGGCGGATGAAATATTCGCCCGCGCCCGTGGCGGAAATCGCGCAGGCGCGGTCGTCGGCATAGGTGCCCGCGCCGATCACCGGCGAATCGCCGATGCGGCCCCAGCGCTTGCCGGTCAGCCCGCCGGTGGAGGTGGCTGCGGCGACATGGCCGCTGGTATCGACCGCGACGGCGCCGACGGTCCCGTATTTGAGGTCGGCATCGAACCAGTCCTCGCCGCTGGCGACGCGGTCGCGGAATTCCTGCCACTGGCGGCGGCGTTCCTCGGTCGCGAAATAGCTTGGGTCGACCTGTTCGAGGTCCTGTTCCCTTGCAAACACATTCGCGCCGTCATTCGCGAGGAAGACGTGAGGGCTGTTTTCCATCACCGCGCGCGCGGCGGTGATGGGGTTCTTGGTGGTGAGGATACCCGCGACCGCGCCTGCTTTGCGCGTTGCGCCGTCCATGATCGCGGCGTCGAGCTCGTTCCTGCCCTCGAAGGTGAAGACCGCGCCGCGGCCCGCGTTGAACAGCGGGTCGTCTTCCAGAACCATCACCGCCGCCTGCACCGCGTCCATCGCCGCGCCGCCGTCGGACAGGACCTTGCCGCCCGCCTCCAGCGCCTTGTCGAGCGCGGCGCGATATTCGGCGACCTGTTCGGGGGTATAGCGGTCGGGCGTCAGAACGCCCGCGCCGCCATGAATGGCGAGCGACCAGCGGGGGGTATCGGTCATGTCATCCTCTTGTGCATGGGCAGGCGCGGCCCCTAGCGCAGAAATCAGCGCGGCCATAGCGGCGACTGCCGCGGTCAAACGCGCTGTGCCCGGCTTAAATCTGATCGCCATCCTCTTCGCTCCGGTAGAGAGTGAATCCTGCTCCGCGCCTTATCATGGGCGGCATGGCGCGAACCTTCTGGACGCTTTCGCGGCGCATGATGGGCATGGGATCTCGACCAGGCGCGCCGAAATTGCGAACATATTTCTTTCGTACCCAGTCAACCGCCTTGAATTCCGCCCGGGTGGGGTTCAGCGCCTGAACGAAGCGGGTGGTATAAAATCCATGTCGCTCGCCATCACACGCCCGCGATGCCGAGAAATTGCTGCCATGGATCATGACCCGGTAGAACGGCACTATGCGCGGCCCAGGTCGCCCTTGCCGATGGTGCCGCTCGCCATCTCGATCATCTTGTCGAGGCTCTGCTTCGCCTTCAGGCGCAGGCCTTCCTCGATCTCGATCCGGGGCTCGAGGTCGCGCAGCGCGATGTAGAGCTTCTCCATGGTGTTGAGCGCCATGTAGGGGCAGATATTGCAGTTGCAGTTGCCGTCCGCCCCCGGCGCGCCGATGAAGTTCTTCTCGGGCAGCGCCAGTTCCATCTGGTGGATGATATGCGGCTCGGTCGCGACGATCAGCGTGTCGCTCTCGGTGGTCTTGGCATATTGCAGGATGCCGCTGGTCGATCCGACGTAATCGGCATGGTCGACGATATGCGGCGGGCATTCGGGATGCGCCGCGACGGGTGCGCCGGGGTGCTGTTCCATCAGCTTCAGCAGTTCGGTCTCGCTGAAAGCCTCGTGCACGATGCACACGCCCGGCCACAGCAGCATGTCGCGGTCGAACTTGCGGTTGAGATAGCCGCCCAGGTGCCGGTCGGGGCCGAAGATGATCTTCTGGTCCTTGGGGATCTGCGCCAGGATGGTCTCGGCCGAGGACGAGGTCACGATCACGTCGGACAGCGCCTTCACCTCGGTGCTGCAGTTGATATAGGTCAGCGCGATGTGGTCGGGATGCGCCTCGCGGAAGGCCCTGAACTTTTCGGGCGGGCAGCTGTCTTCAAGGCTGCAGCCCGCATCCAGGTCGGGCAGCACCACGATCTTGTCGGGCGAGAGGATCTTGGCGGTGTCGGCCATGAATTTCACGCCGCAGAACGCGATCACGTCGGCGTCGGTCGCGGCGGCCTTCTTCGATAATTCCAGCGAATCGCCGACGAAATCGGCGAGATCCTGCAGTTCCGGCTTCTGGTAGTAATGCGCCAGGATCACGGCGTTGCGCTCCTTGCGCAGCCGCTCGATCTCGGCACGCAGGTCGAGGCCGGAGAGATTTTCGCCCATGATGGCTTTGGGGGGCTGGGCAGTCATTTGGGAAGGCTCCTTGGTGATCGCCTTCCAGATGGACTGCCCATCCGCCGAGTTCAAGCGGTGTTACATGGTGAAGCCCGGCGGGATGAACGCCTCCATAGGCCGTTCGCCGCCGGGGGTGCCTGCGGTGAACGCCTCGGTCATGGCGATGCCCCATGGGGAATAGGCGATCAGATCGGCTGCCAGTTGCACCGCCAGCACCGCGCCGATGCCCCAAAACCACGCGGGATGGACGCGGCCGGTGACCATCTTGTCCCGGATCATGCCGATGGCGGGCCAGACCAGCACCACGCCCAGCATGAAATGCCACGCATGCGGGATCAGCAGCGGCAGCGGAATGATGCGCCCCAGCCCCGGCCCCGTCAGGATCGCAAAGCCCGTCAGCATCAGCCGCCGGTGCCATCCCGAATAGCGCCGCGCCCGCAGCGAGGCGAAGGCCAGCCCCGCAAAGGCCAGCAGATGCGCGGTGTTGGAAAACAGGAACTGGTTCTTGTCGAAGAAGAACGGCCCGCCGGTGCGCTGCGACACGGTGAGCGACAGCACGATCCCGACCACCACCATCAACGGGATCCACGCAAAGGACACCATGCCCAGCGTGCGGTGCAGCCGGACATTATTTCCCGCGATCAATATGTTCTGCGCCAGATAGAGCGCGACCCAGCCGAAGAACACCAGCGCATGGGCATGGAAGATCATCGGCACGGCAAAGGTCGAGCGCCCCATCGCCAGATGGAGCGAAAAGCCGGTCACGATGGTTAGCGACATGACCAGACCAAGATAAAGATAGAAACGGCGTTCGGCCGCTTCGGACGTGTTCGGCGCGGCTTGCGCAGAGGATGATGTCGCCATCAGCCTGACCCTCCTCCTATACCGACCCGGCGCGGCTTTTACTCCGGTTCGGCAGAAAAGGAAAAGATCAGTTCGTCAGGCTCCATGTGTCGTCCGTCGAAACGACTTCGCCGCGTCTTGCCAGATCGGTGAGATGGGCGAGTACCGACATGCCCGCCGCGCCCACCAGCCGCGAATCGAGGCCCTTGTACATGGCGGTCACCATTGCGGGGATCGGCTTGGGCCCGTCCTGCAACTGGCGCAGGATCTGGCGCTCGCGCTGGCGGCGGTGGCCGATCATGCCGCGCACCAGCTGGCGCGTGTTGGTCACCGGTGCGCCATGGGCGGGGTAATAGACCTTGTCCTCGCGCTGGTGTAGCAGCTCCATGCTGGCCATGTATTGGCCCATGTCGCCGTCGGGCGGGATGACGACCGTGGTCGACCAGCCCATCACGTGATCGCCGGTGAACAGCGCGCCGCTTTCCTCAAGCGCGAAGCAGAGGTGGTTCGAGGTGTGGCCGGGCGTCGCCACCGCGGTCAGCGTCCAACCGTCGCCGGTCAGCCGCTCGCCATCGGCCAGCACGCGGTCGGGGGTATAGGTCGGGTCGAAGGGCGCGTCGCCGCGCGGACCGATGCTTTCGAGGTTGAGCGCCGCGCAGCCGATGATGGGCGCGCCGGTGCGCTGTTTCAGCGGGGCGGCGGCGGGGGAATGGTCGCGGTGCGTGTGGGTGCAGCAGATGGCGACGACCCTGGCATCGCCGATGGCGGCGATCAGCGCGTCGATATGCTCCGCTTCGTCCGGGCCGGGGTCGATGACCGCGACATCCCTGCCCGCGCCCACAAGATAGCTCTGCGTGCCGTGCAAGGTAAAGGCGCTGGGATTGTCCGCCAGCACGCGGCGCACCAGCGGTTCGAGCGTGACGGCGGTGCCGACGGGTGGGGCGGGTTCGGTCTGGGAAGCCATGGCGCCGATATGGGGGCGCGGACCGCCGCTGTCGAGTTCATGCGGTGCCGCAGGCCGAGCAGCCGGGGTCCTTCATCACGGCAATCGTGCGCAGCGCCGGCTTCAGCCCGTCGAACAGCTGCAATTGTCCGTATTGCGGATCGCCCAGCGCCGAGATGCCCGAAAGCGCGATCCGCACCGCCATCATCGCGCCCATGCTGCCCGCCATGCCGGTGAACGCGCCCAGCACACCGTCGGCGGCGCAGGTGTCGCAATCCTCGGCATCGAACGCATCGCCGACCCAGCAGCGATAGCAGGGCTGATCGGGCAGGTGCCCTGCGAAATTGGCCATCTGCGCCTGAAAGCGGCCCACGGCGGCGCTGGTCAGCGGCTTGCCCAGCGCGGTGCAGGCGTCGGACACCGCGAGGCGCGTCGCGAAATTGTCGCAGCCGTCGAGGATCTGGTCGGCGTCCGCCAGCAGGTCTTCGGCATTCGCCAGGGTGATGCGCTGCGCGACCGGCGTGACCGCCAGCGCGGGATCGAAGCGGCGCACCCATGCGGCGGCGGCCTCGGCCTTGGGTTTGCCGAGGTCGGCCTCGGTAAAGATGGTCTGGCGCTGGAGGTTGCTGGCCTCGACCGCGTCGTCGTCGATGATGGTGATGCGCCCGAAGCCCGCCGCGGCCAGGTACTGGATCGCGGGCGAGCCGATCCCGCCCGCGCCGATCACCGCGACATGCGCCGCCGCCAGCCGCGCCTGCCCCGCGCCGCCGATTTCGGGCAGCACGATATGGCGGGCGAATCGCTCCAGCCTGTGCGGATCGGCCAGTGGGTCGGTCGTGGGGTCGGTAAGGGGGTCGGTCATGGCGAAGGCCTTGCCGCCGCAGGGGGCGGAGGGCAAGGGGGAGAGCGGCCGAACAGCAGGCCAGCAGCGGGCCAGTTGCGGGGGGCAGCGCGATATCGTGCGGCAATCCTTGACGATTCGCATCAGCGCCGCTATGCGCCGCGCTTTCCGTGGGTCGGGCCCGTTTCGGGCAGCGAACCTGCGTGGATTTCACTTATGGATTTCGGGCTGCACGGACAATCGACTGGCAGCCGCCAACCGGTCTTGAACCAATAGCGGGTTGAACGCCAGCCGAGCAGGCCCGTCAGCCAAGAAGGAATATACGAATGGCCAATACGCCGCAGGCGCGCAAGCGCATCCGCCGCAACGAGCGGCGCGCCGAAGTGAACGGAAACCGCGTCAGCCGCATCCGCAGCTTCGTCAAGAAGGTCGAATCCGCGATCGAGAGCGGCGACAAGGAAGCGGCCAAGGCGGCCCTTGCCGGTGCGCAGCCCGAACTGCAGCGCGGCGTGGCACGCGGCGTGATGCACAAGAACACCGCCTCGCGGAAGATGAGCCGGCTGACCAAGCGCGTCGCCGCTCTCTGATCTCTCCATCGCGGCGACCTGCGCTCCGCGTGGCGGAGCATTCGGGAGAGTCGCGGAGATTTCACACACATCAGATCGCGCCGGGCGATTCGGACCGATTCGGTCCTGCCCCGGCAGCGATATTGCCGCTTGAAGGCCGGAGATATCCTCTCCGGCCTTTTGCGTTGCACTGCAGCAAAGCGCGGGCGTTTTCGCCGCGCTGCAAGATTCGACGGTTAACCCACGATTCGGGCCCCCTAGCAGGGTCAAAAACGCCGGAATTCAGCCGTTTATTTTGGAAGCGCAGCAATTCTGCGGGGTTCCCCGAGTCAACTGGCTTTATTTCAGAATTTTTACGTGTCCACACTTGCCGCTCGCCCCTCCACAGCCTTAGAAACTGACTCGCCGGTCAATTCATGGACGGCACCAATGGACAACGCAGAATCATCTTCCTGCCGTAAGGGGGCGGCGGAGGACTGCTGGGCCGTGCCAAATGGCCGGTGCGGCATGCGGGACCGTTCCGGGCGGAACCGTTTCCGAAAGGAACGGAACCGAACCGCGGAATCTTCAGGGGTGCGTCATCTTTGATCGGGTAATGATTGGACGGCACCTGGAAACTTCCGGGTGGGGATCGGAGTATGGTGGTGATGGGACGAACGGGGGCAGGTCCGCTGGCGAGCGGCAAATCCGCGCATGGTGACCTGGGCAAGCCGGGCAATCTGGGAAAACCGGGCAATCTGGGCAAACTGACACGCGGGCCAATGGACAACGAAGTGAACAATCTGATGGCGGAAGAAGAGCGCGAGGCCCTGGCGGCGGACTGGTCGGACATTTGCGTGGGACTGCGCAAGGACCTGGGCCAGCAGCTGTACGGCCAGTGGATCCGCCCGATCGAGCTGGGCAATTTCTGCCGCGAGACCGGCACGCTCGACCTGTATCTGCCCACCGAATTCTCGGCCAACTGGGTGAACGACCGGTTCTCCGACCGCCTGTCGCTGGCCTGGAAGATCGCGCGCAGCGAAGTGCGCAATGTCCGCATCTCCGTCCATCCCGGCCGCCGCAAGCTGCCCGAGCTGCATGTCGGTCCCGCCGCCGCCAACGACCACACCCCCGCGCCGACCAATCCCGCCGACGCGATCGCCGAACTGGGCAGCGCCGGGCTCGACCCCATGCTCACCTTCGCCAGCTTCGTGACGGGCGAGGGCAACGTGCTGGCCTATAATGCCGCGCAGCGCATGGCCGCGTCCGAGGCGCCGCAATTCTCGCCGCTGTATCTGAAAGCCGCCACAGGGCAGGGCAAGACGCACCTGCTGCATGCGATCGGCCACCAGTTCGCCGCCGCCAAGCCGGGCAGCCGGATCTTCTATTGCTCGGCCGAACGCTTCATGGTCGAGTTCGTGCAGGCGCTGCGCCAGAACCAGATGATCGAGTTCAAGTCGCGGCTGCGCGGGTTCGACATGCTGCTGGTCGACGATATCCAGTTCATCATCGGCAAGGCCTCGGCGCAGGAGGAACTGCTCTACACGATCGACGCGCTGCTGGCCGAGGGCAAGCGGCTGGGCTTTGCCGCCGACCGCGCGCCCCAGGCGCTGGACGGGGTCGAGCCGCGGCTGCTGTCGCGCCTGTCGATGGGGCTGGTCGCCGATATCCAGGCCGCCGACATCGATCTGCGCCGCAAGATCCTGGAACACCGCCTGACCCGCTTTTCCAGCAGCGACGTGCCCGACGACGTGATCGAGTTCCTGGCCCGCACGATCAGCCGCAATGTGCGCGAGCTTGTCGGCGGCCTCAACAAGCTGATCGCCTATGCGCAGCTGACCGGGCAGCCGGTCTCGCTCAACCTGGCCGAGGAGCAGCTGACCGACATATTGTCGGCCAATCGCCGCCGCATCACCATCGACGAGATCCAGCGCACGGTCTGCCAGTTCTACAGGCTGGACCGCAGCGAGATGGCGTCGAAGCGGCGCGCGCGCGCCGTGGTACGGCCCCGGCAGGTGGCGATGTATCTGGCCAAGGTGCTGACCCCGCGTTCCTATCCCGAAATCGGGCGCAAGTTCGGCGGGCGCGACCATTCGACCGTGATCCACGCGGTCCGCCTGATCGAGGATCTGCGCACCCGCGATGCCGACATGGACGGCGACGTGCGCAGCCTGCTGCGGCAATTGGAAAGCTAGGGCGCCAGCCGCAGTGCCGATCACCCGCGCCGTATTCGCGGCGCTCGCTTTGGCCCTGGCCCTGGCGGCCTGCGGCGACAACCCCAAGCAGCGCGTTCCGGCCGAACCCGAACAGCCGCGCGAGGGCGTCTATGTCGCCCGTTACGTGCCGCTGCTCGGGCCGGACGGCCGCCCCGCTCATGCGCGGCTGGCGCTGTTTCATGGCAGCTATGGCGTGGTGAACGATTGTCTGGTCTTCGACATGGGCGGCCCCGAACCGGCGCTGGCACGATTTCCCACCGGCACGCGCGTCGACATCCATGCAGATCATGTCGTGATCGGCGAGACGTCCATCGCTTCGGAATGCGCGAACAGCGCGACGGCGGGGACGCCTATGGCCGGCTGGTCGAACCGCCGCCGAAGAATTGCCGCTATTCCGTGATCGGTCCCTGATCCCTATCTGTAGCTGCGATGCCTGAACTTCCCGAAGTCGAAACCACCGTGCGCGGCCTTGCCGGATTCCTGGAAGGCGAGACGATCGCGCGCGCGCGCGTCCATCGTCCCGATCTGCGCCGCCCGTTCCCGCCCGACCTGGTGCAGTTGCTGACCGGCGCGACAGTGACGCATCTGGGGCGCCGCGCGAAATACGGCCTCATTCATCTCGACCGCGAGCAGGTGATGATCTTCCATCTGGGGATGAGCGGGCGCTGGCGGATCGATCCCGAGGATATCGGCAAGCACGATCACTTGGTGCTGGAAACCGGGGCGGGGCATGTGCTGGCCTTGAACGATGCGCGGCGGTTCGGATCGGTCGATCTGGTGGACACGGATGCGCTGGACGATTTCGCGCCCTTTGCCGCGATGGGGCCCGAACCGCTGGGGCCCGATTTCACGCCCGCATATCTCAAGCGCGCGCTGGCGGGGAAGATCCCCGCGATCAAGCTGGCGCTGCTGGACCAGCGCATCGTCGCCGGGCTGGGCAATATCTATGTGTGCGAGGCGTTGCACCGCGCGGGAATCCGGCCCGACAGGGCGGCGGGGCGCGTGTCCCTGCCAAAACTGAAACTGCTGGTCCCCGCGATCCGCGATGTGCTGAGCGAATCGATAGAGGCGGGCGGATCGTCGATGCGCGATTACGCGCGGCCCGACGGCGAGCTGGGCTATTTCGCGGCCCATTGGCGAGTCTATGGCCGCGAGGGGCAGCCCTGCCATTGCGGGGGCACGGTGGAGCGTTTCGTGCAGGGCGGGCGGTCGACCTTCTGGTGCCCGAAATGCCAGCGATAGAATGCGTGCTTTTCCTTTGCGGCGCGCGGATTAGGCCCTAAACCGCCCGACATGACGGACACCCCGACAAGCCCGCCGACCGCCTCGTTCGGTTACGAGGAGATTCCCGCAGAAGAGAAGATCGCGCGCGTCGGCGCGGTGTTTTCGGGCGTGGCGAAGAAATACGACATCATGAACGACGCGATGTCGGGCGGGATGCACCGGCTGTGGAAGGACCGCTTCGTGCGGCGGGTGAAACCCCGCGGCGGAGAGCGCATCCTCGACATGGCGGGCGGTACCGGCGACATCGCGTTCCGCATGGCGGACAGCGGGGCCGAGATCACGGTTTCGGACATCAACCAGGACATGCTCGACGTCGGGCTGGAGCGCGCGGTGAAGCGCGGGATCGACGATTTCGTCTGGTCCTGCCAGAACGCCGAAGAGCTGTCCTTCGCGGATCGCAGCTTCGATGCCTATACGATCGCGTTCGGCATTCGCAACGTCACCCATATCGACCGCGCTCTGGCCGAGGCGTACCGCGTGCTGAAGCATGGCGGGCGGTTCTTCTGCCTGGAATTCTCGACCACCGAATGGCCGGGGTTCAAGGATGTCTATGACGCCTATTCGCACCGGATGGTGCCGCGCATCGGCAAGGCCATCGCGGGCGACGAGGACAGCTATCGCTATCTGGTCGAATCGATCCGCCGCTTCCCGCCCATGCCCGCGTTCGAGGCGATGATCCGCGAGGCCGGCTTTACCCAGACAAGGGTGGAGCCGATCATGGGCGGTCTGGTCGCGATCCATTCGGGCTGGAAGATCTAGAAAGCCCGTGACCCAGCCTGCCACGCATATCTACCGCCTTTTGAAATGGGGCCGCATCCTGGCGCGGCACGGGGCGCTGCGCATTGTCGAGGATCATCCGCAGACCCCCGGCCCGGTGCGCCGCCTGTGCCGGGTCGCGCGCTTCGGCACGGTCCAGCCGAAACGGCCGCAATATGCCGAGGCGTTCCAGGACATCGGCCCCGCCGCGATCAAGCTGGGCCAGACGCTGGCCACCCGCCCCGACCTGGTGGGAGAGGAAGCGGCGCGCGGCCTGCTGAGCCTGCAGGATTCGCTGCCGCCGGTGGCGTTCGAGAAGATCGCCGCCTCGATCGAGGTGAGCTTCGAGCGGCCCTGGACCGACATCTACGAAAGCATCGAGGAAGCGCCCGTCGGCGCCGCCAGCATCGCGCAGGTACACCGCGCGGTGACCACCGATGGCCGCATCGTCGCGGTCAAGGTGCTGCGCCCCGGCATTCGCGAGCAGTTCACGCGCGACATCGACACCTATGAATGGGCCGCCGCCCATCTGGAGGCGCTGGGGGGTGAGGCGCATCGCCTGCGCCCGCGCCTGACCATCGCCAATTTCAAGCGCTGGACCAATCGCGAGCTGGACCTGCGGCGCGAGGCCGCGAGCGCCTCCGAACTGGCCGAGGCGATGCATGCGGTGCCGGGGTTCTGCGTGCCGTCGATCGATTGGGACCGGACCAATGGCCGCGTGCTGACGATCGAATGGATCGACGGCATCAAGATGTCGGACCGCGAGGCGCTGCTGGCCGCCGGGCACGACATGCAGGACCTGGCGCAGCGGCTGGTGCTGGCCTTCCTGCGGCAGGCGATCAGCGCGGGCTTCTTCCACGCCGACATGCACCAGGGGAACCTGTTCGTGAAGGCGGACGGGACCATCGTCGCCATCGATTTCGGCATCATGGGCCGCATCGACCGGCAGGCGCGGGCCTGGCTGGCCGAGATCCTCTATGGCCTGACCACCGGCAATTACCGCCGCGTCGCCGAGATCCATTTCGAGGCGCAATACGTGCCCAGCCACCATTCGGTCGACGAGTTCGCGACGGCCCTGCGCGCGGTGGGCGAGCCGATGCGCGGCAAGCCGGTGAGCGAGCTTTCGGTCGGCCAGATGCTGGACGGGCTGTTCGCGATCACGCGCGATTTCGACATGAAGACGCAGCCGCACCTGCTGCTGCTGCAAAAGACGATGGTGATGGTCGAGGGGATCGCGACGCAGCTTTATCCCGGCATCAACCTGTGGGACGTGGCCGCGCCCTTCGTGCGCGAATGGATCCGCGACGAGCTGGGGCCCGAGGCCGCCATCGCCGAGCGGATCCGCACCGATACGCAGACGCTGCTGCGCATCCCCGCTCTGATACGCCGGCTGGAGGAAGTGTATCCGCCCCGCGGCGGCGCACCCGAACCGCCGCCGCTGGCCGATGTCGAGCTGATCTGGGAACGCCGCGCCCGCCGCAAGGCGCAGAGCCGCGGATCGGCGATGCCCTATATGGTCAGCGCCGCGCTGGGCGGCGCCGCGGTCTATGGCGCGATTCTGCTGGGCTGGCTCGGCTAGGGAGGGGTAGGTGGCCATGCGCAGGATCCTGCTGATCGTCGGCGGCGGCATCGCGGCCTATAAGGCGTGCGAGCTGGTCCGCCTCATCCGCAAGGGCGGCGGCGAGGTGACCTGCGTGGTGACCGAGGGCGGGCAGCATTTCGTGACCCCGATGACGCTGGCCGCGCTGTCCGAAAAGCCGGTCTATACCACGCTGTGGGACCTGAAGAACGAGGCCGAGATGGGCCATATCCAGCTGAGCCGCGAGGCGGATCTGGTGGTGGTGTGCCCCGCGACGGCGGATCTGATGGCCAGGATGGCGGCGGGCATCGCCGACGATCTGGCGACCACCCTGCTGCTGGCGACCGACAAGCCGGTGATGGCCGTGCCCGCGATGAACGTGCGCATGTGGGAACATCCCGCGACGCGTCGTAATGTCGCGCGGCTGCGCGATGACGGGGTGACGGTGCTGGAGCCTGACGAAGGGCCGATGGCCTGCGGCGAATATGGGGCGGGCCGCCTGCCCGAACCGGAAGCGATCTGGCAGGCGATCAGGGCGTTCGGGGATTCCGGTCCCTTGGCCGGTCCCGTGGCCGATCCCCTTGCCGATCCCCTGGCCGGCCAGCCCGATTTCGCGAGCGAGAATCACCGGCCGCTGCATGGCCGCCATGTGCTGGTCACCGCCGGACCCACGCATGAGCCGATCGACCCGGTGCGCTACATCGCCAATCGCTCCAGCGGGAAGCAAGGCTTTGCCATTGCCGCCGCCGCAGCCGCGGCGGGCGCGCAGGTGACGCTGATCTCGGGGCCGGTGCATCTGGACACGCCGCCGGGCGTCGAACGCTATGACGTCGAATCGGCGGCCGAGATGCTGGACGCGGTCGAATCGGCGCTGCCCGCCGATGTGGCGATTATGGTGGCCGCGGTGGCCGACTGGCGCGCGGCGGACCGCGCGGACAGCAAGATCAAGAAGGACGGTTCGGGCCAGGTTGCGCCCCTGCCGCTGGCGGTCAATCCCGACATCCTTTCCAGCGTGGCGGCATCGCCCGCGCGGCCCCGGCTGCTGATCGGCTTCGCGGCGGAAACCGAGCATGTCGTCAGCCACGCGCAGGCCAAGCGGCTGCGCAAGGGCGCGGACTGGATCGTCGCCAACGATGTATCGGGTGACGTGATGGGCGGCGACAGCAACACCGTCCATCTCGTCACGGCAGAGGGGGTGGAGGACTGGCCCGCCATGCCCAAGGACAAGGTCGCGGCCGCTCTGGTCGAGCGCATCGCCGCGCATTGCATGAAGGACGACGCATGACGAAGCCCCACGAACCCGTACCCGTTCCCGTGATGCGGCTGGAGGGCAACGACGACCTGCCGCTGCCGCGCTATGCCAGCGAAGGCGCGGCGGGAATGGACGTGGTGTCTGCCGAGGACTGGATCATCGCGCCCGGCGACCGCGTGGCGGTGGCGACGGGGCTGGCGGTGGCCATCCCGGAAGGGTTCGAGATCCAGATCCGCCCGCGTTCGGGACTGGCGCTGAAGCACGGGATCACCGTGCCCAATACGCCGGGGACCATCGATTCGGATTATCGCGGCGAGCTGAAAGTCATCCTGATCAACCACGGGCAGGAGCCTTACAAGGTCCAGCGCGGCGACCGCATCGCGCAGGCCGTGCTAAGCCCCGTCGTGCGGGCCAGCTGGCTGAAGGTCGAGCATCTCGACGAGACGAAGCGCGGAGCGGGGGGGTTCGGTTCCACCGGTTTCGGATCAGCGGAAGTGCGCCCGATCAACGGCGGGGAAGACTGAAAAGGACGACTGGCGCAAGGGGCCCGGCCGCCCCTCGAAAATCTGTTGGCTGCGCCCTGTTCCTGGCGCTGGACCAAACGGCCGGGCAGTTGAAGGGGCGGCTGTGGCCTCGCGGTGGAGACCGCCCCGGGGAAAAGGGTTGGCCCCGCACGATGGCGGGGCCGGAAACGATCAGTTCAGGCGCTTGACGGTCTTGTCGCCGTCATCGGGCGCGATCGAGATGCGCAGCGTCTCACCCGAATTGCCGGGGAAGTCGGTGAACATCGCGTCTACCAGATTGGGCACCAGGTGCTGCAACCGGTTCGAGGTCGAAACCGCTTCCGCCTTGCCTTCGAACAGGCGTTCGCCGGTGGCACGATTCTCGATCTTCATGTCGATGCCGCTGGTATAGATGGTATAGCTGCGCACTTCGGGACCGCCGAAATAGGGGTCGTACCAACCATAGCCCCAGCCGCCGCCGCGATAGAAGCTGCGGCGCGGATAGAAGCCCGGGCCATACCACGGACCCCAGGGATCGGCGAAACCGGTGCCGACGGTGCGAACGCGTTCACGCCCGTTGTCGACGCCATAATCGAAGCTGACCAGCAGATCCGCCGTCTCGGCAGGGGCAAGGGCATAGCCAAGCTGCGCCATCTCCGTCTCGACGTAGTCGGCGTAAAGCTCGAACTCCAGCCCGCCCTGCATCGCCGGATCGTCGGCGACGACGGCGAAGGTCTTGCCCTGGGGTGCCGGCAATTGCGTCTGGAAGCGCGACACATCCGCCTTGAACGGGGTCGCGCAGCCGGCGACGCCCGCCACCAGCAGGGGGGCGGCAAGGATCTTGGCCCAGAAGCCAAATGAACGGGACGGCCGTGCGGATGTCATCGATCTGCTCTCCAGAAAAATCGTGTCGGCGCAGTATCAGTCGCGATGCAGTATCAGTCGCGATCTAGCGGAACGGAGCGCCGTGAATTCTGCACAGGCTATAGCGATTCGCCGCTGAACGAAACTTGAACATTCATAGATTAACACATGGCAAGCCGCCAAGTTTCATGGACTTAGCGAAGTAATCCCAGTGCGTCATAGGCGCCCGCCAGAGTCGGCGCAGCGACTTCGCGCGCACGCGCCCCGCCGCGCGCCAGTATGGCGTCGATCTGTTCGTCGTCGTCCTTCAGCGCATTGAATCGCTCGGTCACCGGGCGCAGATGTTCGACCAGCAGTTCGCCCAGCGCGGGCTTGAACTTGCCGAACCCCTCACCGCCGAAGTCGGACAAGACGCCCGCGACGGTGCCGTCGGTCAGCGCCGCATAGATCGCGACCAGGTTCAGCGCCTCGGGCCGCCCTTCCAGCCCCGCGGGTTCGGTCGGAAGGGGCGCGGGGTCGGTCTTGGCCTTCTTCACCTTCTTCATTACCGTGTCGGCATCGTCCGACAGGTTGATCCGGCTCATGTCCGAAGGGTCCGACTTGCTCATCTTCGAGGTGCCGTCGCGCAGGCTCATGATGCGGGCCGCGTCGCGGGGGATGATCGGTTCGGGCAGGGTGAACAAGGGCGCGTTGTCGGTGCAGAAGTCGTTGTTGAACTTCTGCGCGATGTCGCGCGCCAGTTCCAGGTGCTGCTTCTGGTCCTCGCCCACCGGGACATGGGTGGTCTGGTACAGCAGCACGTCGGCAGCCTGCAGCACCGGATAGGTGAACAGCGCCGCGCTCGCCCCTTCGCGGTTCTTGCCCGACTTGTCCTTGAACTGCGTCATCCGGTTCAGCCAGCCCATGCGGGCGGTGCCGTTGAGCAGCCATTGCAGCTCGGCATGTGCGGGGACCTGCGCCTGGTTGAACAGGACCGATTTCGCATCGTCGATGCCGCAGGCGGTCAGCGCGGCGGCCATCGTGCGCGTACCGGCCTTCAGCGCGGCGGGATCGTGCGGCATCGAGATCGCGTGCAGGTCGGCCAGGAAGAAGAAGCAGTCATGCCCCGCCGCCGCCGCCTCGTCCTGCATGCGCACCCAGTTGCGGATCGCGCCCAGATAATTGCCGAGGTGGAGACTGCCGGTGGGCTGGATGCCCGAGACGATACGCATGAAAACTGCCTTTGCGACTTTATTCGGAAAGATCGACGGGCTTGGCCGGTCGCCTGCGCCGTAGCTGCGCGATCAGGTCCTTGTCGAGGGCGCCGATCGCCCATGCCACCGCGAAAAAGGTCACCGCGCCCGCGCCGACCAGCACGGACAGCGACCAGATCCTTTCCAGCACGGTGCCGGAATAGCGCCCGGCCATCAGCGGGACGAGATACCACAGCACCGCGCCCATGACTGCGCTGGCCACCAGCTGGCGCGCGATGCGTCCGCCCAGCTTGGCGGTGAAGTGGAACCAGCCCCGCATCTGCAGGATGGTGTAGAGCGTCAGCACGTTGAGCGTGGAGGTGATCGCGGTCGCCGCAGCCAGCCCGACGATGCCATAGCGCGGCACGACGTAGAAATTGATCGCGATATTAATGACCAGCGCACCCGCCGCGATCCACACCGGCGTCTTGGTGTCCGATCGGCTGAAGAAGGCGGGCTGGAACACCTTGACCAGAACATAGGACGGCAGGCCCGCGACCAGCGCCATCACGATCTGGCCCATGATCAGACCGTCGGTCGGGGTCATGCGGCCGCCCACGAAGAAGGCCGTGGTAAAGGCCGGCGCGCAGATCGCCAGCGCGACGGCGGCGGGGAGGGTGAGCAGCGTCGCCATCTCGACCGCGTTCGCCTGCAGACGCTGCGCCTCGCGCGTGTCGCCGGTCTGGATGTGGCGCGCCAGCATCGGCAGGATCGCCGTGCCCAGCGCGATGCCGACGATGCCCAGCGGCATCTGGTTGAGCCTGTCCGCCAGCTTGAGCAGCGTCAGCGATCCCTGCGGCAGGCTGGTGGCGAAGAACGTGTCGACGAACTGGCTGATCTGGTAGATACCCGCGCCGAAGGTGGCGGGCAGGATCAGCATGCCCAAGCGCTTCACCTCGGGCGTGAAATGCGGGCGGGTGATCTTCAGCGTGACCCCCGCCTTGCGCACCGCCCAGGCCATGTATGCCAGCTGCACCACGCCCGCGACCGGGACCGAGATGGCCAGCGCGGTGGCGATATCGGCCTCGCTTCCGCCGGTATGGCCGATGTAATAGCCCGCGCCCAGCCCGCTGATCAGCACGATATTGAGCAGCACCGGCACGAAAGCGCCGGGCGCGAAGCGGGACTTGGCATTCAGCAGCCCCGACAGCATCGCCACCAGGCTGACCAGCGCCAGATAGGGAAAGGTGATCTGCGCAAGATCGACCGACAGTTCGAACTTGTCCGGCACTTCCTGATATTCGCGGGCCAGCAGCCAGACGATCCCCGGCATCGCCAGCATGGCCAGCGCGGAAAAGCCCAGCAGCACCCAGACGAATACAGACAGCGTGTCGTTGGCGAAGCGGTTCGCCGCCGCCTCACCCTCTTCCGAGTGCAGGCGGTGCGAATACATCGGGACGAACGCGACCGAGAACGCCCCTTCCGCGAACAGGCGGCGGAAGGTGTTGGGCAGGATGAAGGCCAGCTGGAACGCGTCCGCCGCCGCGCCCGCACCCAGGACGCGGGCGAGCAGCATGTCGCGCGCGAAGCCGAACACGCGGCTCAGCGCGGTGAGCCCTCCGATCGTCCCGACGTTGCGGACGAGGCTCATCTCAGTGGCTTTTCCTCAGGCTCGGCGCTCAGGCGTCGCCGGCGGGAGGCTGGGTATTCTCGCGGCGGCGCTGTTCCATCTGCTGCTGGTAGAGGCCCGCGAAGTCGATAGGGTCGAGCAGCAGCGGCGCATAGCCCGCATCGCGCACGGCGTCGGCGACGACGCGGCGCAGGAAGGGGAACAATATGCGCGGCGCCTCGGCGAACAGGAACGCGTGGCTCTGCGCCTCGGGCACGTTGCGGATGCCGATCAGGCCGCAATAGGTCGCCTCGACGATATAGGCGGTGCCCTGCGGCGCCTTGGCGGTGCAGGTGACTTTCAGCGCGACCTCATGCACCTCGCCGTCGATCTGGTTCGACTGGATGTTGAACTGCACGTCCAGCTGCGGCTGGTCGCCCCACTGGTAGCTTTTGGGCGCGTTCGGATTCTCGACCGAGAGATCCTTCACATATTGCGAGATCAGCCCGATGGTCGGCTGCGTGTCGCTGCCATTGCCATCGGTCGCGCCATTACCAAGATCGGTCAGGATATTGCCTTCGTCGGCCATGATGTCTTTCGTTTTCGCTAGAGTCGCGCGCGGCATGCACGCGGGGGTCGGCTGCGGCGCGTAGCATCGCCGCTGGCCCCTAGCAACCGGGCCGGCAACCGGCAGGTTACCGGAATGCCCTGGAAGCTGCGCCAAAGCGGCACAAGGGGCAGCATTTGCGCCAGAATATGACAGGGATGCGATGGGAGGGACGTTTGTATATTTGTGTTTGCTTCCTATTTAAGGCAGGTTCGCCTTTCATGCCGGCGACAAGGTCGGCCAAATGCTAATAACGGATGGATCACTCGTGATCGTCGAAATCGTCATACTCGCCATGATCGCCGCCTTTCTGGGCCTGCGTCTCTATTCCGTCCTCGGCCGCCGTGCCGAGCATGAGGAGGAGATGCTGGGGCGCATGCCGCATACCCCCGAGGCGCAGGCACCGGCTCCGCGCTCGCAGCAGCAGGGCGATGCCAATACCGCCGAAGATCGGCAGGTTCCGGGGCTTGAGCGCGCCCTTGCGGGCATTCCGCTGGGCGCCCAGCGCGCGGTGCGCGAGATTGCCGGCGCCGATCGCCGCTTCACCCCGGTCGGCTTCATCGAGGGGGCGAAAAGCGCCTATGCGATGATCCTCGAGGCATTCTGGAGCGGCGACCGCGAGACGCTGAACGAGCTGTGCGACGACGATGTCTATGCCAGCTTCGTCGCCGCCATCGACGCGCGCGAGGCTGCCGGCGAATCGGTCGAGAACCGCCTGATTCGCATCGAGGAGGCCGAGATCGTGGGCGCGGATTTCGATGCGCCGATGGCGCGCATCACCGTGCGCTTCGCCGCCGACATCGCGGCGCTGACCAAGGACCGCGACGGCAACATGATCGCGGGTTCACTCGACGATGCGATCCAGTCGCGCGACGTGTGGACCTTCAGCCGCAAGGTCAATGCGACGCGGCCCGACTGGCTGCTCGACGAAACCGACGAAGGCTGATCCGGACACGGGGGAAGATGGTGCTGCGCAGATGGGCCGCCGCGATGGCGGGCGTATCGCTGCTGGCGGCCTGCGCCGCGCCACCGCCCGAACCGGTTCCGCCCCCCACTGCCGACCGTGCCGCCGATGCGCGGCTTGAATCCGGCGCCGCGGTCAGCACCATGGCGCTGGAGCCGGGTGATGCCGCCGCGGCGCTGTCCTCTTTCGTCGAAAGCTGTCCCAGGCTGCTCGCGCGCGACGATGCGAGCGGGCTGACCCGCGCCGAGGACTGGCGCACCGCTTGCGATGCCGCGCGGGTCTGGCCCGCTGCCTCGGCACGCGATTTCTTCGCGGGCTATTTCGAAAGCGTCGAGGTTGCAGGCGGCGACGGGTTCCTGACCGGCTATTTCGAACCGCAGATCGCGGGTGTGCGCGATAGGACACCCGGCTTCGACGTGCCGGTCTATGCCATGCCCGCCGACCTGGTGCGCCAGCCCGGTTACGCTGGCGAAGGGCGTGCCCCGCTGGGCCGCGTGGCCGAGGATGGCGGCTTTGTTCCCTATCACGTACGCGCCGGGATCGTTTCTGGCGCGCTGGACGGCAAGGCCGAGGTGATCGGCTGGGCCGCCGATCCGATCGACTTCTTCTTCCTGCAGATCCAGGGTTCCGGCCAGCTGCGCGCGCCCGACGGCAGCGTGATGCGAATCGGCTATGCCGGGCAGAACGGGCGCGAATATGTCGCCATCGGCCGCATCCTGCGCGAACGCGGCGTGTTCCAGCCGGGCGAGGCGACCATGCAGGGCATCGTCGACTGGCTGCGCGCCAATCCCGCCGAGGCCGACGAGGTCATGAATGCCAACAAGAGCTGGGTGTTCTTCCGCGAGCTGACCGGCGACGGGCCGCTGGGCGCCCTGGATGTGCCGGTGCGTCCGCATGCCAGTGTCGCCGCCGATCCGCGCTTCGTGCCGCTGGGCGCGCCGGTCGTCATCGATGCCGCCGACGACGAGGCCGATGGCATCTGGATTGCGCAGGACACGGGCGGCGCGATCAAGGGCGCGAATCGGCTCGACACTTTCTGGGGGGCGGGCGACCGGGCAAAGGCCATTGCGGGCGGCATGTCGAGCGATGCGGCGATCACGCTGCTGCTGCCGCGCGGCACACTGGCGCGGCTGCGCGCCGGCGACCGGTGAGGCGCCCCCCGGGCAGACGATCGGGCCGCGAACTGGACGAGGATGAGCGGCGGGCATGGGCGCATCTTGCCGCGACGGTCACGCCGATGCGGGGACGCAAGAGGCCTGCGGTGCCGGACAAGGCGCCGCCTGCGCCCGCTCCCACGG
Source organism: Croceicoccus marinus (assembly GCF_001661675.2). Taxonomy (NCBI): domain Bacteria; kingdom Pseudomonadati; phylum Pseudomonadota; class Alphaproteobacteria; order Sphingomonadales; family Erythrobacteraceae; genus Croceicoccus; species Croceicoccus marinus. The sequence continues at coordinate 2,998,012 of NZ_CP019602.1, forward strand.
CCAGGCCCGCACCGCAACTGCAGCCGCCCCGCGCGCAGAGGCCGATCGCGCCTCCCCCTCCGCCCGTGCTGGGCGAGGGCGGCGGCGGGCTGGACCGCGGGTGGGAGCGCAAGCTAGGGCGCGGTACGGTCGACCCCGATTTCACGCTCGACCTGCATGGCCATACGCTCGACGCCGCCTATCGCAGGCTTGAGGCGGGAATGACGCAGGCCATCGCGCAGGGCGCGCGGGTGCTGCTGGTGGTCGCGGGCAAGCCCCGGCCCGTCGATGCGGCCGACCGCAGCAACCGGCGCGGCGCGATTCGCGCAAAGCTGCTCGACTGGCTGGCCGCCGGGCGCCACGCGGGCCATATCGCCGCGATCCGCAAGGCGCATCCGCGCCATGGCGGGGCGGGCGCGCTCTACATCATCATGAAGCGCCCGCGCCCGGGCGGCTGACCAACGAAAAGGGGCGCCCCGATAATGGAGCGCCCCCTTGGTCTACGTGCCGGCCGGCAAGGTCAGGCAGGCTGGGCCACCTTTTCGGCCTGCGCGATCTCGTCCGCGGGTTCGGTGCGGATCAGGTAGTCGAAGGCCGAAAGCCCCGCGGTCGCGCCCTGCCCCATCGAGATGATGATCTGCTTGTAGGGCACGTTGGTCGCATCGCCCGCCGCGAACACCCCCGGCAGGTTGGTCGCGGCCCTGGCGTCGGTGACGATCTCGCCATGCTTCGACAGTTCGAGGCCCGATTCCTTCAGCCATTCGGTGTTGGGGACCAGCCCGATCTGGATGAAGACGCCCTGCAGCTCGACCTTGTGCAGCTCGTTCGTCTCGCGGTTCTTGTATTCGAGGCCGGAGACGCGTTCGCCATCACCCAGGATCTCGGTCGTCGCGGCCGAGGTGAGAATGTCGACGTTCTTCATCGAGCGCAGCTTGTCGACCAGCACCTGGTCCGCGCGCAGCTTGCTGTCGAATTCGATCAGCGTGACATGGCCGACGATATTGGCGAGGTCGATCGCCGCCTCGACGCCCGAATTGCCGCCGCCGATGACCGCGACATGCTTGCCCTTGAACAGCGGACCGTCGCAGTGCGGGCAATAGGCGACGCCCTTGTTGCGATAGTCCATCTCGCCCGGAACGCCCAGGTTGCGCCAGCGCGCGCCGGTGGTCAGGATCAGGCTGCGGGCCTTGAGCGATGCGCCATTGGCCAGCACCACCTCGTGCATGCCGCCGGGCTGCGAGGCCGGGATGAGCCTTTCCGCCGTCTGCAGGTTCATCACGTCGATGTCGTACTCGCCCACATGCTGTTCCAGCGCCGCGGACAGCTTGGGCCCCTCGGTATAGGGGACGGAGATGAAGTTCTCGATCCCCATGGTGTCGAGCACCTGACCGCCGAAACGCTCGGCCGCGATGCCGGTGGAGAAGCCCTTGCGCGCGGTATAGACCGCCGCCGAGGCGCCGGCGGGGCCGCCGCCCACGATCAGCACTTCGAACGGTGTCTTCCCCGCGATCTTCTCGGCCGCCTTGGCGCCCGCGCCGCTGTCGACCTTGGCGAGGATCTCCTCGACATTCATCTTGCCGCTGGCGAACATCTCGCCGTTCAGGAAGGTGGCGGGCACGGCCATGACGCCGCGTTCCTCGACTTCGTCCTGATAGGTGCCGCCCTCGATCAGGGTGGCGTTGATGTGCGGGTTGTAGAGCGCCATCAGCGTCAGCGCCTGCACCACGTCGGGGCAATTGTGGCAGGACAGCGAGAAATACATCTCGAAATCGAAATCGCCTTCAAGGCGTTCGATCTGGTCCAGCACGTCCTGCTCCACCTTGGGCGGGTGTCCGCCGGCCCACAGCAGGGCAAGGACGAGCGAGGTGAATTCATGGCCCAGCGGCAGGCCTGCGAAGCGCACCCATTTCTGTGGGTCGCTGGCGCGGCGAATGATGAAGCTGGGCTTGCGGGCGTCATTGCCTTCGAAGGACGCGCTGACCTTGTCGTTCAGCTCGGCGATTTCGTTCAACAATTCGCGCGTGTCGTCGGACTTCTTGCCCTCACCCAATGAGGCAACGAGTTCGATCGGCTCACGCAGGTTTTCGAGATATTGCTTAAGCTGCTGCTTCAGATTGGCTTCAAGCATGGCGAGGGCCTCCTGTTGTGCGTAATTTAGCGGATTCCGGACGCAAAAGCGGCCCGGACGGCAGGACCATCCGGGCCGCTGTCGCTTTCAGTGCCCCTTCGAGGGAAGAGGGCGTATTCCTGATCAGATCTTGCCGACAAGCTCGAGCGAGGGAGCCAGCGTGTCGCTGCCTTCTTCCCACTTCGCCGGGCAGACCTGACCGGGGTTGTTGCGGACGTATTGCGCGGCCTTGATCTTGCGGAACAGTTCCTTGGCGTTACGGCCGACGCCTTCGCAGGTGATTTCCATGATCTGGATCACGCCATCGGGATCGACGACGAAGGTCGCGCGGTCGGCAAGGCCCATTTCCTCACGCAGCACGCCGAAGTTGTTCGACAGCGTGTGCAGCTGGTCGCCCAGCATCGGGAACTTGATCTTGCCGATCTTTTCCGAAGTGTCGTGCCATGCCTTGTGGCTGAAGTGGGTGTCGGTCGACACGCCATATACTTCGACGCCCATGCCCTTCAGCGCGTCGTACTGCTCGGCAAGGTCTTCCAGCTCGGTCGGGCAGACGAAGGTGAAGTCGGCGGGGTAGAAGAAGAAGACTGCCCAGCCGCCCTTCACGTCGTTGTCGCTGACGTCGAAGAAGTCCTTGCCGGCCTGGAAAGCGGTGGCTTTGAACGGCTTGATGGTGCTTCCGATGATACCCATGCGATAATTCTCCATTGGTGTTTTGCCCGGTGACCGGGCGTGAATTCATGTTGCAACACACAAATAGGTGCTGCACCCGCGAACCCCAAGCGGAGAAAGCCGATAAGTTTGATAGAATTATTCAATGAAACGAAACTGATCGTTTTGTCCGATCATCTACACGGATCATCGGCGGCAATTTAAAAGCCGTCGGCGGCGCTGGGACGCCTTAACACTCTCGCATCTGCAGCAGCGTAATCAGCCGCATTGCGCCCGGTTCAACAGGAAGTGATCGGCCAGCGTCAGCGCCATCATCGCCTCCACCACGGGCACGCCGCGCAGCCCGACGCAGGGGTCGTGGCGGCCTTTCGTGACGATCTCATCCGATTCGTAGCCGCCATCCTCGTCGCTTTTCCGGATGGTGGGCACGGGGGTCAGGATCGAGCTGGTCGGCTTGAACGCGACGCGCAGGCGCACCGGCTGGCCGGTTGAGATGCCCCCGGCGATGCCGCCCGCATGGTTGGCGCCGAACGCCACGCCGTCGCCGTCGGGGCGCATCGTGTCGGCGTTCTGTTC
>NZ_CP019603.1:600000-761621 GCF_001661675.2 Croceicoccus marinus
TGGACGGCAACATCATGATCTCGGTCTGGCCCAAGTTCTATCCCGACACGGAATACGGGAAGCAGCTGGACGAGCAGGGCTTCCTCTATCGCCGGCCGCTTGAGGCTGGGCAGAAGGACTGGGTCGGGCCGGGCTATGCCAACACGTTCTACAACCCCTATACCAAGGACGCGCGCGACCTGTATTTCAAGCAGATCGACGAGTCCCTGGTGTCGAAGGGTTTCGACGCATGGTGGCTGGATGCGGTGGAGCCGGACTGGCATTCCAACCTTTCGATCGAGGAGCGCAAGTACCAGATGGGCCCGACCGCGCGCGGCCCGGGCGCGGCAGTGTTCAATTCCTATCCGCTGATCCACGCGCTGGGCTTTGCCGAGAACCTGCGCGAGGCGCAGCCGGACAAGCGGCCTTTCATCCTCACCCGATCCGGCTTCGGCGGAATCCAGCGGGCGAGTTCGGCATTGTGGTCGGGCGATGTCGCGGCGCGCTGGGACGATCTGCGCGACCAGATCTCGGCGGGCGTGAACCTGTCGATGTCGGGCATTCCCAACTGGACGCATGACATCGGCGGCTTCTCGGTCGAGGATCGCTATACGCAGCAGGACCCGGCGCACCAGGACGAATGGCGCGAGCTGAACCTGCGCTGGTTCCAGTTCGGCCAGTGGACGCCGCTGTTCCGCAGCCACGGCGAATTCCCGTTCCGCGAGGTCTATGAACTCGCGCAGGACGACCGGCCGATGTACGACGCGATGATCGGCGCGCTCGAGGAGCGTTACCGGCTGATGCCCTACATCTACTCGGTCGCGGCGGACACATATTGGCGCGACGGGTCGATCATGCGCGGGCTGGCGATGGATTTTGCCGGTGACCGCCGCGTTTGGGACATCGACGACCAGTATCTGTTCGGCAAGGCGTTCCTGGTCGCTCCTGTCACCGAGTTCGAGGCGCGCGAGCGCGAGGTCTATCTGCCTGCGGGCGCCGACTGGTACGACTGGCGCAGCGGCGCATTTCATCGCGGCGGGCAGGCGATCACCGCCGCCGCCGCGCGGGAGAGCATACCGGTATTCGTGCGCGCAGGCTCCATCGTGCCGACCGGCCCTGCGATCCAGCACACCGGCGAACAGCCCGGCGGTCCCGTCGTCCTGCATGTCTTCACCGGCGCCGACGGCGCATTCAACTGGCACGAGGACGAGGGCACGACCCGCAGTTACGAGCAGGGCAAGCGGTCGGAAATCCCGCTGCAATGGGACGAGGCGAGCGGCACGCTGACCATCGGCGCGCGGCAGGGCGAATTCGATGGCATGGCCGCGAAACGCGCGGTATCGGTCCGCTTCCATGGACCGGGCCGGGCTGTCACGCCCGATTTCGGCGAGAACGACGAATACAGCCTTGTCTATGACGGATCGCCGCTGACAGTGCGGCGCAAGTGACGGCTGCGAAAAGGGATGCGGGGGTAATGGCACGACGGAAATTGACGGGCGCACGCAAGTTCGCGTTGCTGGCGGCGGCGATGACGCTGGCCGCGTGGCAGCCCGCGCAGGCGCAGGAAGCCGAACCGGCGAACTGGCCGCAGATCGCCAGCCCGGACGCGCTGACCGATGCCGAGACCGAGGCGATGATTACCCGCCTGATCGCGCGCATGAGCCTTGAAGAAAAGATCGGACAGATGATCCAGGCCGACATCGCCTCGATCGTGCCCGAGGATCTGCGCCGCTATCCGCTGGGTTCGGTGCTGGCTGGCGGCAGTTCGGCGCCGCTGGGCAAGCCCGACCGTTCGCCCGGCAGGGACTGGGCCGACACCGCGATGGCGTTCGAGCGGGTGGCGATGGAGCAGCGGCAAGGCCATGTCGCGATCCCGCTGCTGTTCGGCGTGGACGCGGTGCACGGCAACAACAATATCGTGGGCGCGACGCTGTTTCCGCATAACATCGGGCTGGGCGCGGCGCGCGACCCGGACCTGATCCGCCGCATCGGCCTTGCCACCGCGCGCGAGGCGGCGGCCGCGGGCGTCAACTGGACCTTCGCGCCCACCGTCGCGGTACCGCAGGACGACCGCTGGGGCCGCACCTATGAAGGCTATTCCGAGGATCCGGCCATCGTGCGCGCCTATGCGGGCGAGATGACGCGCGGCCTTCAGGGCGAGCCCGGCGAGGGCACGATCCAGGACGGCTATATCGCGGGCAGCGCCAAGCATTTCCTGGGCGACGGCGGAACCACCGGCGGCATCGACCAAGGCGACAATGCCGCGACCGAGCAGGAGCTGGTCGACATTCACGCCGCGGGCTATCCCCCCGCGATCGAGGCGGGGATCATGTCGATCATGGCCTCGTTCAATTCGTGGCGTGGCCGCAAGATGCACGGTAATGAATCGCTGCTGACCGATGTGCTGAAGGAGCGGATGGGCTTCGACGGTTTCGTCGTCGGCGACTGGAACGGCCATGCGCAGATCGAAGGCTGCACCGCCACCGATTGCCCCCAGACCTTTATCGCCGGGCTGGATATGGCGATGGCGCCGGACAGCTGGAAGGGGCTTTTCGACACCAACCTGGCCCATGCGCGCGCAGGCACGATCCCGATGGAGCGGGTGGACGACGCGGTCCGCCGCATCCTGCGCGTCAAGGCCGGGCTGGGCCTGTTCGACGCGGCCCGCCCGTGGACCAATCGCGATGGGGTAATCGGTTCGGCCGAGCACCGCGCGATTGCCCGCGAGGCGGTGCGCAAGTCGCTGGTGCTGCTGAAGAACGATGGCGTGCTGCCGCTGAAAGCCGATGCGAACCTGCTGGTCGCAGGGCCTGCGGCGGACGATATCGGTCTGCAATCGGGCGGCTGGACGCTGAGCTGGCAGGGCGATGGCAACACCAATGCCGATTTCCCCAATGGACAGTCGATCTTCTCGGGCATCCAGGAAGCTGTCAGCGCCGCGGGCGGCAGCGCCACGCTGAGCACCGACGGCAGCTTCACCCGGCGCCCCGACGCGGCCATCGTGGTATTCGGCGAGGAACCCTATGCCGAGATGCGCGGCGACGTTCGCACGCTGGAATTCCAGGCGGGCGACAAGCAGGCGCTGGCACTGCTGCAGACGCTGAAGGCGCAGGGAATTCCCACCGTCTCGGTCTTCCTGTCGGGCCGCCCGCTGTGGGTGAACCCCGAGCTTAACCGGTCCGACGCGTTTGTCGCGGCCTGGCTGCCGGGATCGGAAGGCGGCGGCATCGCCGATGTGCTGATCGCCGATGCGGAGGGCGCGCCGCGCCATGATTTCACCGGCCGCCTGTCGTTCAGCTGGCCGAAAACCGCGGGCCAGTTCACGCTGAACGCCGGGGACGCGGATTACGACCCGCTGTTCCCGCTGGGCTACGGCCTGTCCTATGCCAGCCCCGGCAGCGTGCCGCAGCTCGCCGAGGTTGCAGGCGTGGATGCCAGCCTTGCCAATACCAGCCTGTTCTTCGCGCGGGGCCGCGTGCCCGCGCCCTTCGCATGGGAGGAAGGCAGCGCCGCCGCGCGCAGCCCGGTTGACGGGCCGCAGACCCAGGAAGGCGCGGTGCGGCTGAGCTGGCCCGCAGGAACCGAAGCGACCGCGCGGATCGCCGGGCCGGACCTCGACCTGACGCGCGAGACCAATGCCAAGGTGCTGCTGCAGATCGAATATCGCGTCGCGCAGCCCGCCAGCGGTCCGGTCACCATGTCGCTGGGATCGGGTACCATCGATGCGAGCGCCCTGTTCGGTGCCGCCGGCGAATGGCGCACCGTGCGGGTGCCGCTGGAATGCTTCGCCGCCGCCGGGACCGATGTCGCCAGTGTCTCCAGCCCCTTTGCGCTGACCGCCAGCGGTCCGCTGATTGTCGACATTGCCGATTTGCGGCTCGCCACCGACCCTGAGGGCGCGTTCTGCCCGTTGGAGCCGTGATCATGACCCGTTCGATCATTCTTTCGCTGCTGGCCGCCACCACGCTTGCCGGTCCCGCTATTGCCCAGCCGGCCCCCGCCCAGCCAGTCATCGCCCAGCCAACCATCGCCCAATCCGGCGCCGCCGTGCAGGAAGCGCCGCACCAGCTCTCGCCGGAGAAGCTGGAGCGGATAACCGCTCTGCTGCAGGATTATGCGCGGCAGGGCCGCATCGCCGGGGCCGTGGGTCAAGATCCGGCAGGACGGGCGCGACGTCTATTCGCAGGCCGTCGGCTGGCGTGACCGCGAAGCGCGCGCCCCCATGCGCGAGGACACGATCTTCCGCATCGCATCGCAGAGCAAGGCGCTGACCAGCGTCGCTGTGATGATGCTGATGGAAGAGGGCAGGCTGCTGCTGAACGATCCGGTCGGCAAGTTCCTGCCCGAATGGCAGCAGACCAGTGTCGCGGTCCCCCGCGATGGCGGCGGCTATGACATCGTACCCGCCGACCGGGCGATCACGATCCGCGACCTGCTGACGCATACGGCGGGCATATCCTATGGCTATGGCCCGGCCGCCGATGCCTGGCGCGAGGCGGGGATCACCGACTGGTATTTCGCCGACCGTGACGAGCCGGTGTCCGCCGTGGTCGCCCGCATGGCGGCGCTGCCGATGGACCGCCAGCCGGGCGAGGCCTTCGTCTATGGCTATAACACCGACATCCTTGGCGTGGTGGTCGAAAAGATCAGCGGGCAGACGCTGGACGCGTTCCTGCGCGAACGGCTGATCGATCCGCTGGGGATGACCGACACCTCGTTCTATCTGCCGGACGACAAGGCGGACCGGCTGGCGGTTGTCTATGCGGATGAGGACGAGGGCATCAGCCGCGCTCCCGATGCGGGCGATGCGAGTGGGCGGCCCTATGGACAGGGGCACTATCTGAACGGCCCGCGCGCGGCCTTTTCGGGCGGGGCGGGGCTGCTGTCCACGGCGGCCGATTACAGCCGTTTCCTGGAAATGATGCGCCGCGGGGGCGAGCTTGACGGAAAGCGCTATCTAGGCCCCAAGACGGTGGAGCTGATGACGGTCAACCATCTTGCCGATGCGGTCGACTATACGCCGGGCATGGGCTTTGGCCTGGGCTTCGCGATCCGCGAGGACCTGGGCCTGGCTGGCGAGCCGGGATCGGAAGGCGAATTTGCCTGGGGCGGCGCCTACCACAGCACCTATTGGGTCGACCCGAAGGAGCGGATGACCGTGTCATACATGGTCCAGCTGATCCCCTCGGGCGACAATGACCTGCAGGGCAAGCTGCGCACACTGATCTATCAGGCGATGGAATAGGCGCGCAGCCTGCGGACCCTTCAGGCGTCGTGGGGCTCGGCCATGCGGCGATGCATCTGGGCCAGCACGGTATCGGGGATGATCCCCGCGAACGTGTCCTGCACCTTGTTCATGAAGCCGGCGACCGTGTGGTCGTCACCGGTCAGGATCGCCTTGTATCCTGCGCGCGCGACCATCGCCGGATCGTCCTTGTCGCTTTCGCCGACATTGGTGTTCTCCATGCCGGCGCGCTCGAAGAAATCGGTGTCGGTCGGGCCGGGCATCAGGCAGCTGATTACCACATCGGTCTCCTTCAGCTCGTTACGCAGGCCGAAGCAGAAATAGTCGATGTAGCTCTTGGTGCTGTTGTAGACGAGCTGGAACGCCCCCGGGATATGCCCCGCGACCGATCCGGTGACCAGGATGCGCCCCTTGTTCGCGGCACGCATCTTGCGCCCCACGTTATGCAGCAGCCATGTGGTGCCCGTCACATTGGTGTGGATGACATGCGCGATGTCGCTCCATTCCTGGTCCAGAAACGCGTCGCCAAGACCGTGGCCGGCATTGGCCATCAGCACGTCGGGCGTGCGGTCGCCGATGGCGGCGACCAGCGCCTGCAGTCCCTCGCGCCCCGCAAGGTCGGCCTCGACCGTCTTGACCGACGATGCGCCGCCTTCCCTGGCCGCCGCTTCGGCCGCCGCAAGATCGCGGTCGGCCGCCAGGATCAGTTCGCAGCCGTCGCGTGCCGCAAGCTTGACCAGTTCCAGGCCGATGCCTGCGGACGCTCCGGTGATGACGCACAAGCCCGATAGTTTGTCGATATGCTTGCTCATGTTCCGCTCTCCATTCCGGGCTTGAGGACGACTTTCGTCCACTCGTTCTGCTGTTCCTTGAAGTTCTTGTAGCCTTCCGACGCTTGTTCCAGCGGCAGGCGGTGACTGATCAGGAAGGTGGTATCGAGCGTCCCGTCCTCAATCTTGGCCAGCAGGTCCTTGGTGTATTTCTGGACGTGGGTCTGGCCGCCGCGCAGCTGCAGACCCTTTTCCATCATCGCGCCCAGCGGCCATTTGTCGGTCATCCCGCCATAGACGCCGGGGATAGACACCTTGCCGCCGAAGCGCACCGCCATGATCGCCTGCTTCAGCGCGCTGGCGCGGTCGGCGCCGATGCCGACTTTCTGCTTCACGATGTCGATCATGTTGTCGACCGCGAAGCCGTGCGATTCCATGCCGACCGCGTCGATCACGGCGTCGACCCCGATGCCGCCCGACATTTCCATCAACGCCTCGCGCACGTCGGTTTCGCGGAAGTCGATGATCTCGGCCCCCAGCTTCTTGGCCAGGGCAAGGCGGTTGGGATAATGATCGATGGCGATCACCTTCGATGCGCCCATCACGATGGCCGACTGGATCGCGAACAGGCCCACCGGACCGCAACCCCAGACCGCGACCGTGTCGTCGGGCTGGATGTCGGCGTTTTCCGCGCCCATCCAGCCGGTCGGCAGGATGTCGGACAGGAACAATACCTTGTCGTCGTCAAGATGGTCCGGCACCACGATCGGGCCGAAATCGGAATAGGGCACGCGGACATATTCCGCCTGCCCGCCCGAATAGCCGCCGGTCAGGTGGGAATAGCCGAACAGGCCCGCCATCGGCTGGCCATAGAGCGTGGCCGACATGTCCTGCTTTTCGGCGGGGTTGGAATTGTCGCAGGCGGAATATTGCTGTTGCTTGCAGTGAAAGCAGCCGCCGCAGCTGATGGTGAAGGGCACCACAACCCGCTGGCCTTTCTTCAGCGTGCTCTTGGCGCCGGTCTCGACCACTTCGCCCATGAATTCATGGCCGAGCACGTCGCCCGGCTTCACCGCTGGGATCACGCCGTCGTACAAATGCAGGTCCGACCCACAGATCGCGGTGCTGGTGACCTTGATGATCGCGTCGCGCGGATTGACGATCTCGGGATCGCTGACCGTGTCGACGCGGACGTCTTTCGCTCCATGCCAGGTAAGGGCGCGCATCATTCGTTCTCCTGCTTGGCGCGGCGGGTTTCCGCGCGCGTGCGGGCCGATGTCGAGATCTCGCCGGTCTCCATCAGCATCTTCAATCGCTTGAGGTCATGGCGGGCCTGGATATTGGGCTCGCGCAGGTACAGCTTGGCGATGGCCTGACCTACCGCGCCTGCGGGCGGGCTATAGGCCATCGTCAGGCTGACCCGCGTGCCGCGGTCGCCCGGCGCATCGGTGAAGCGCACTTCGCCATGCGTCTCGATGTCCGAACCGTCGACCGATCGCCAGGCGATATGCTCGTCCTGCTTCTCGCTGGCGATCTCGGTCTTGACGTCGACCGTGCGGCCGGCGGGGGCCCTGATGGTCCACACCAAAGTGCCGTCACCGGCCTTCGTCACCGAATCCAGGTTTTCCATGAAAGCGGAAAGGTTCGAAAAGTCGCGCCAATAGGCGAACAGCTCTGATCGCGGTTTGCGGATCGTGACCGTCCGGCCCACCTGGGCGAGATCGCCCTTGGGCTTCCTGCGGGCATAATCGGGCGCGTCGTCGTCGCCCCTGCGCTTGTGACGGTGCGAAAGATAGCTGCCGAACGCGATCGCGCCCACTGTTACAGCCAGTCCGGCTACGCCGCCGGCTAGTTCGTTTCTCCGATTCACTGGGTTTCTCCGTTGCCTCGACTATCGAAGCGAACGGAGCACCATAGTGTTCCGATTTAATCCGCTAATCCCCGCCCCAATGCGATAAACTGCATGTTAGCTCCGTTCGATCCGCACGGGGATGCCCTTGCTGGCGGGGGTGTGCGACAATTTGTCGTGATACCACAGCGGGACCAGCGGATTCAGTTCGGGGAAATAGCCCGCCACCGTGCCGGTAGGCAGGTCATAGGGCACCACTTTAAGCCCGGCCACGCGGCGCTGCGCCTCGGCCCGGCCGTCGGGCGCATCGCCCGCGTCGGTGACCAGCGCCACGAGGTCGCCTTCGGCCAAGGCTTGGGCGCGCATGTCCTCGGGCTTCATCAGCACGATCATCCGGCTGCCCGACAGGCCGCGCAGGCGGTCGTCATGGCCATAGATGGTGGTGTTGAACTGGTCGTTCGATCGCAGCGTGACAAGGTGGAAGCGCCCTTCGGCATCGCCGATGCCGCAGGCGTTCAGCGTGGTGGGGTCGGTGAACTCGGCCTTGCCGCTGTCGGTTTTCCACTGGCGTTCGCGCGCCGCATTGCCGCGATAGAAGCCGCCCGGCTTGTTCATGCGGGCGTTCATGTCGTGGAACTCGTCCGGATAGGTCGCGGCGATGCAGTCGCGGATGCGGGAATAATCGTCCTGCCAGTCGTCCCATGTCAGCTTCGGGTGATTGTCCTGCAGCGTTGCCCTCGCAAGGCCGCATACGATGGCGGTCTCGCTCTTCAGATGGGGGCTGGCGGGGGTGCGCGACGATCGGCTGCCATAGATGTGGCTGAAGCTGTCCTCCATGCTTACCCACTGGCTGCCGCCGGCCTGGATGTCCTCCTCCGCGCGGACCAGGCAGGGCAGGATCCAGCTGGACTTGCCCGGCATGCAGTGCGTGGTGTTGAGCTTGGTCGCGACATGCACGGTCAGCTCCATCTCGCGCCATGCCTCATGCACCCGCTCGTGATCGGGCACCGCCTTCGCCAGATTGCCGCCCAGCCCGATATAGCCCTTGTTCGATCCGTCCAGCAGCGCTTCCAGGAAGGTAACGGTGGTGTGTCCGTCTTCCTCCGGCGTTTCCAGGTCGAACAATTCGCGATATTTGTCGACCGGTGCCAGCTTGGTCTTTTCGGTGATGCCCACGGTGCGCTGGCCCTGCACGTTGGAATGGCCGCGAATGGGCGAGCAGCCCGCGCCCTTGCGACCGATATTGCCGCGCAGCAGCAGCAGATTGACCAGCATGCCGATCGATTGCGATCCGTGGACATGCTGGGTCAGTCCCATGCCATAGATGCCCATCACATTACCCGCATTGGCATACAGGTCGCCCGCCGCTTCCATCTCGGCGCGGGTCAGGCCGCTGGCGCGTTCGATCTCGTCCCAATCGGTGGCGTGGACCTTGGCGATGAAGGCGTCGAAGCCGGCGGTGTGCTCGGCGATGAAGTCGCGGTCCAGCACGCCGGGGCCGCCATGCTCGCGCGCCTCGCCGTCCAGGTCGATGATGCGCTTGCACACGCCCATCAGCGCGGCAATGTCGCCGCCGGGGCGGACCTGGCAATACATGTGGTCGATCTTGGTCGGCTTGCCGATGGTCATCTGCACCGGGTTCTGCGGATTTACGAATTCGCGCAGGCCCTTTTCCTTCAGCGGGTTGAAAACGATGATCTTGCAGCCCCGCTGAACCGCCTTTTGCAAGGTGTGCAGGATGCGCGGGGAATTGGTCCCGGGGTTCTGGCCCATGTAGAAGATGACGTCGACATGGTCGAAATCGTCCATCTGGCAGGTGCCGACCGGCGATCCGATGACCTTCTTCAGACCGACCGAGGTCGTTTCGTGGCACATGTTGGAACTGTCGGGCAGGTTGTTGTGCCCATAGGCGCGGGCGAAGATCGCATAGAGATAGGACGGCTCGAGAGCGGCCTTGCCGCTGGCATAGAAGGTGACTGCCTTGGGATCGAGCTCGCGAAGTTTCGCGCCGATCTCGTCGAAGGCGGTGCGCCATGCCACGCGTTCATAGCGGTCGGTCGCGGGGTTGTATCGCATCGGCTCGGTCAGCCGGCCCAGCTTCTCCAGCCGGTAGTCGCCCATTTCGCGCAGCTGGGTGACGGTATGGCGGCCGATCGTCTCGGGCGTGCAGCGATCGGTGGTCAGGTCCCACAAGGTCGCCTTGGCCCCGTTCTCGCAGAATTCGAAGGCGTGCGGATCTTCGGGCTTGGTCCATGCGCAGGACGAGCACATGTAGCCGCCGGGCTTATTCTGGTCCTTCAGCGTCAGCAGCGCGCCGGGCGCGGCCTTCGCGCTCAGCTCGATCTTGGACATGCCCCTGACGGAACCCCAGCCGCCGGTCGCATAATCGTACTGCTTCGGCTGCGGGAGATCATCGGCCATGGGGAGGTATCCTTTTTCGTGCATGTGCAATGGCCCTAACGCCGGTGCCCCGGCGCAGGTCCCGCAGGATCGCTGCCGTGCAGCACATCATGCGGATCGTTCATCACCAGCGCTCCGTCGCCGCGCGCCAGCGAGACGAGGGTCAGCCCCGCCTCGCCAGCGCGGCGGACGGCAAGGTCGCTGGCGGCGGATATGGTGACAAGCGCGGGAATACCGGCGCGCACGGTCTTCTCCACCAGCTCGTAGGAACAGCGCGCGGACAGCAGGACGAAACCGCCATCCGGCTGTGCCCCCTCGCGCATCATCCGGCCGACCAGCTTGTCGAGCGCATTGTGGCGGCCCACGTCCTCGCGCGCGAACAGGATGCGCCCCGCCGGATCGCAGAAGGCGGCGGCATGCATCGCGCCGGTCGCGCGGCCAATCGGCTGGTGGGTGCGAAATTCCGCCAGCGCGGCGGCGATGGCCCGAATGCCGAAGCGTGGCCGAGCAGTCAGCGGGGGGAGGGGGCGCAGCACCTCCTCTATGCTGTCCAGCCCGCACAAGCCGCAGCTACCCTCGACCAGTCGCAGCCGCAGACGTTCGCGCAGCGGATCGGCGCGCTCTTCGGGAAGGGTGATGCGGATGATCGTGCCCCTGTCGACCGGCGCGATCTGGATGGAGCCGATCTCGCCGGCGTTTTGCGCCAGCCCTTCGGACAGGGTGAAGCCGACCGCGAAATCCCCAAGGTCCGATGGCGTGCCCAGCATCACCGCATAGCCAAGACCGTTGTATTCGAAAGCGATCGGCTGCTCTTGCGCCAGTTCCGCCGGGGCCGCGCGCTGCGGCCCGCCGGTAAAGGCGATGCGGCGCACGGGCGTCTGGTCGGCGGTGCAAGTCATGCCCGCCATGCCTAGCAGCGCAGTGGGCAGCAGCCTAGCCTTCCGCGATCCGGCCGGACATTCCGCGGACCCGGAACGCGACGATGGCCAGCAGCACGCCGCGGAAGATGAAGGCCAGCCCGACGAACCATGCCAGCGCCAGGATCTGCGATCCGATCGGCATCAGGAACGCCAGATAGATGCCCAGCAGCAGGTCGATCGCGCCCAGTGCCAGCAGCATCGCGCGATGGTCGTGGGTCTTGAAACCGTGATAGAGTTCGAACAATCCGTTCACGATGAAGAAGATGCCCGCCGCCCATACCAGGCTTGTGGCGCTGAGCACCGGCATCGCGATGAACACGAACGCACCGATCAGCGCGAACAGGCCGAACAGGAAATCGACCAGCTTGCTCTGCCAGCCGAAATCGCGGAACCCCGCGACGAAGGACGCGATGCCGACGATCAGCAGCAGGATGCCGAACAGCACGCCGATGGCGAAATTGGTGGGTATGGGATTGAACATCGCGACCGCCCCGATGGCGATCAGAAGCAGCCCATGCGCCAGGATCCAGCCCCACGACCTTCGCATCACGCGCGGTGCGCCGCCCGGAAGGGCGCGGTCCATCAGCGTGTCGTCCGTGGACGCCTGGCGGGGTTCGTTCATGGCGCATGTCTCCGATCACTAGAGCGGGTCCCTGTACCCCAAGCGCCCGGCGGAGCGGTCGGTTCCGAATGGCTGCACCGGCGGCGCGTCGGTAGTGCCGCCTGGGGAGTTCTTGCTGGCGGCGATGCGGCCCACTAAGGGTCGGGGCAGCCATGACCATGTCCCCCCGCATCGCCCGATCCCGTCAAGCGCCTTGCGGCGGCGTTTGCAACGCGGGGATGCAGTGATGAGGGCGGCGGCGTCCTGGGTGCTGCGGCATTTCGCGCTGTTCCTGCTGCTCGCGGCGGCGATTGCGCTGTTCCAGTCGGGCATGCTGTCGGGTTCGTGCAGGGATTGCACGGTCGGCGACTGGGCCAGCGCGTCGGAAGTGCGCGAACAGATCGAGAGGGCGGCACGAGAGGGGCGCGCGGAACTGGACGCCAATCTGGCGGAGTTCGAGGACTGGGGCGAGGAAAGACGCCGCGAGGAGATCGCGCGGCGGCGCGAAAGGCTGGCCGAATTGCGCGCCGCGCTGGCCGATGGCGGCGGGCTGTTCGACCGCTATCGCCCCGGCAAGATCGTCGAGCGCTATCGCATGCGGCTGGAACAGGCGGTGCTGGAGCGCGAGATCGCGGTGCTGGAAGCGCGGATCGACCTGGGCACGCTGGAGCAGGCGGGTGCGATCATGGTGCCGACCCCGCAAGCCATCGCCGCCGCGCGGCGGCGATGCGCGCAGGCCAACCGTGCGGTGCGCGAATTCAACGCGCAGGCCCGGGCGGAAAAGTGGATCCGCAACCGCATCGCCGACGAGGCGGAGCGCCTGACCCAAAACGCCCGCACCCGCTGCGAAAGGGCCGGCGAACTGGCCCGGCAACGCGAAGCCGGCCGGCAGCAGGCCAGCGAACGCGCCGCCCGGCTGCGCGAGGCGCGCGAGCGGGTCGATGCGGAAGCCACCTCCGCGCGGCAGGCGCTGGCGCGGGTCGACACGCCCGAGGCGCGCAACATGCTGGCCGATATCGCCGTCAAGGCCGCGCTGGCGCTGCTGGCGATCATCGCGCTGCCCTATCTGATCCGGTGTTTCCTCTATTTCGTGCTGGCCCCGCTGGCGCAGAGGCGCGGCGCGATCCGCATCCCGCTGCTGGCAGGCACGGCCAGCCGCATCGCGCTGCCCGGCCCGTCCAGCGTTTCGCTGTCCGTCCGGCTGGAGGAAGGCGAGGAACTGCTGGTGCGGCAGGGCTATCTGCAGACATCCTCCGCCGGCGGCGACAAGGCGACGCGCTGGCTGCTGGACCCGCGGCATTTCCTATCCAGCATCGCCTCGGGCCTTGTATTCCTGACGCGCATGCGCGGGGCGGGGGAAGCGACCACGATCTCGGCCACGCGCGACGGGTTTGCCGAGCTGACCGAGATCGCGCTGCCCCCGGGCGGGGCCTGCATCCTGCATCCGCGCGCTCTGGTGGCGGTGGTGCAGCCGCAGGGCCGCCCGATCCCGATCCGCAGTCACTGGCGGCTGTTCTCGCTTAACGCGTGGCTGACGCTGCAATTGCGCTTCTTCTCGTTCCACGGGCCGGGGCGGCTGATCGTGAAGGGCGGGCGCGGCGTGCGGGTCGAGCGTGCCGAACAGGGCCGCATCTTCGCGCAGGACCAGCTGGTCGGCTTCAGCGCGGACCTTGCCTATTCGGTGACGCGGACCGAGACCTTCGCCCCCTATTTCTTCGGGCAAGAACCGCTGCTGAAGGACAAGGTCGAGGCGGGCCGCGGGATCCTGGTGATCGAGGAAGCGCCGCTGTCGATGCGGTCGGGAAAGGTGCGCGGCGGGCTGGAAGGGATGATCGACGCGGGGCTGAAGGCGTTCGGGCTATAGGCGCCCGGCGGTCATTCTGGCGATCGGTACGATGAACATTTCCGTTCCCGGCCAGCGGCCGGACCGGGTCGACGGCCGGGTTGCCGCGCGCGGTTATGGCAAATCAGCGAATATGTGCGCGAACTGATCCGCCAGAACCGCGAGCGGGAGCGTTGCGCGCGCTGCCGCTGGCTGGTCTTCTACATGACCCATGACGACCGCATCGACATGTGGTGCGCGCGTCATCGGTAGCGCAATGGAACCGCTGGGTCGCAAGGCGCTGTGAGACTGTGAATGGCGACCTATTGGCACCACCAGACCGTCATTTGTCCGACATGGTAGAGTGATGCACCGACCATCCGATAGAATGGATCAGTCTGCGCAAAAGGGGCTTGGCACGATTTCGTCCATGATATAGTCGGAGTAATGAAACCGGCACCAAGACGGGGGTGGGACAGGAACATGAGCCAGCAAGCATGCCAGGCGTGCGCCGCAAGCGATTTTGCCAGAAGCCCCGCCAATGCCGCCCCGCCTGCCAAGCGCTTCATGCCCGGCCCACGCTTCGATCGCTGATCGAGGCCCGGCGTGCCCCCTTAACGGAGAACAGACTTGCCCCATCATCCCTCCGCCCTTCTTCTTGCCGGTTGCGCGCTGGCGCTTGCCGGTTGCACGGGCCCGCAAGGCACGACCATGGCCGCGACTGCGCAGGCGGAGGCAGCAACCGGCTGCAACCCGTTGTTCCGCAACCGCTTTACTGCCGATCCGGCGCCGCTGGCGGTGGGCGACCGGCTGTATCTCTATGCCGGACATGACGAGGGCGACGAGGGGTTCCGCATCGACGAATGGGTCGCCTATTCCACCACCGACATGAAGGAATGGACCGACCACGGCGCCTTCATGAAGCCCACCGAATTCGCCTGGGCCGGGGGCGAGGCATGGGCCGCCGAAATGGTGGAGAAGGACGGCAAGTTCTATTTCTATGTCACCGTCGAACATGACGACACCCATCCCGGCAAGGCGATCGGCGTGGCGGTGGGGGACAGCCCGACCGGACCGTTCACCGATGCGCGCGGATCGGCGCTTGTGCTCGACAACAAGGATACTTGGCGCGCGTGGAGCGACATCGATCCCACCGTCATCGTCGACGACGAGGGCACGGCGTGGATGATGTGGGGGAATTCAAACCTTTACCTAGCCAGGCTCAAGCCGAACATGATCGAGCTAGACGGCGAGCCGCGCGAGTTGCAGCTGACGAATTACCTGGAAGGTCCGTGGCTGCACAAGCGCGGCGACCTCTATTACCTCACCTACGCCTCGATCAAGGAGCCCGAGCAGACGGCGGAGCGCATTTCCTATGCCACCGCTCCGTCGGTCGAGGGTCCGTGGACCTATCGCGGGGAGTTGACCGGCTCGGCGGAGAACAGCTTCACGATCCATGCGGGGATCGAGGAATTCAAGGGCAACTGGTACTTCTTCTATCACAACGGCGTGCAGGCTATCGGGGGACGGGAAGGTTCGGAATATCGCCGCTCGGTCGCGGTGGAGCCCCTGCATTACGACGCGGCCGGGCTGATCAAGCCGATCGTCCAGACCAGGCAGGGGGCCGGTAGCGCGCCCTGCCGATAAGGGACGTTCCGGCGCGACCGAATCCTCGATCCGCCTTTCGGGGAGCTTTGCGCGCATTGGCGCATTGGTTCCCGTGAATCCGTTCACAGCAACAGGAGCCATCCATGGATCAGAATATCGAGAACCGCATCCGCGAACGCGCATACGAGATCTGGGAGGAAGAAGGCCGCCCCGAAGGGCGCGAGGCGCAGCACTGGCAGCAGGCCGCCGGCGACATCGCCGATGCCCAGAGCGAAAACCGCGCCGCTTCGGCGAAGTCCGCTTCGAAGACTGGCGCCAAGGCAGACGGCACCGCCCGCAAGAAAGCCTCCGGCGACAAGCCCGCAACCGCCAAGGCCGCATCCACTAAGAACGCATCGGGCAGCGACAAGCCCGGGAAGACTGCGACCGGCATCCGCAAGCCGCGCGCGAAAAAGACGCCTTCGTCCTGACCGGGTAGGACAAATCGCCCCGGCCCGGCGCGTGAAGTCGGAACGATGGCGCGGCGGCGGCATTAGGAAATGGAGTCCCCAATTCTGGCCGGAGCCTGACCTTGCCCCATCCCCTTTGCCTTCTTTCGACCGAACCCCAGCACTTCAGCGGGGCTCGATCTGAAGGAAGTAGCGAATTGCTGGCGCAGGCGAGCGCAAGCGGTGCATCGGCCCTGGTGTGGCGCAGCGATGCCGGGCTGCTGGACAGCGGCTCGCCGGTGCCTGCCGAGGTGGTGGAGCAGTGCCGCGCCCATGGCCTGCGCGTAGTGCTGCGGGCGAATTTGCGCCGCCTGCCGGTCGATCACCCGCTGGTTCGCGCGCATCCCGAAAAGTTCCACGTCCGCCGCTCTTTGCAAGAGCGCGGCACGGTCGATCCCCGCCAGCCGCTGACCCCCAGCGGAGAGGCCATGGCCCGGTTGGGCGACGGCGCGAGCGAGGAAGTCGTGCAGGCGCTGTGCGACCGCTTGTCTTCGCTGGCCAAGGCGGGTGTCGACGGGTTGTGGATCGAGGAAGCCGAGCGCATCGCGCCAGCCCTGCTGAAGCGCCTGATCGCCGCCGCCAAGGGCAAGGGCGATTTCCTAGTGGTCACGGGACCGGCTGGCGGCGGAGAGGCTGCCGCCGATTACCTTATCTGCAATGCCGCCCAGCGCGTGAACGACCCCGCCGCCCTTGCCGCCGAGGTCGAGGATATGCGTCAGTCAGGCCCCGTGCTGTGCGATGCCAGCGGGCTGTCGCGCAGCGATCCAAGGCTTGCGGATGGCCTTCCGCTCATGGCGGCGCTGGGCTGCGGGATCGTGGCTCCGCTGGATTTGCTGGCCACCCCGCGGGGGGCCGAGGCGCTCGAGGATGCGGTCCGAAATGCCGAAATGGCAGCGGATTACGGCGGCGAGTTGCGCGGCCTGTCCTCGTCCTCCGCCCCGGTGGCGGTGATGGCGCGCTCTGCGGGGGCTGATCTGCGGTTTTCCGACAAGACGCTGATCGTCGTCTCGAACCAGAGCGCCGACATGCAGCCCCTGCCGTCGGGTAAGGCGCTGTCCGCTTCTGCCGCGGGGTTCGGCGCGTGGAATGCCGGGCCCGAACTGCAGCCGGGCGAAGTCAGGCTGATGGAACAGCGCCGCGCCTCGCCCGCCTTGTCGCTGCAGCAATCCGCGGGGCAGCCATCGCGCGATGCGGCGCGTCTGGTGGTGGAGCATGTCGAGCCGTCGGTCGATGGCGGCCGGTTCCCGGTAAAGCGCGTGGTCGGCGACGTGGTGCAAGCCTCGGCGGTGATCTTCGCCGACGGGCACGAACAGCTTGCCGCCGAACTGCGCTGGCGCGCCATCGACGAGGATGCGTGGTTCGCCGCCCGCATGACCCAGGGCGAGAACGACCGCTGGGAAGGCGAATTCGCGCTGGCCCGCATGGGGCGGCACGAATTCGTGGTGCAGGCATGGCTAGACCGCTTTGGCGGTTTTCAGCGCGATTTCGGCAAGAAGGTCGATGCCGGCGTCGACCAGCCGGTCGACCGTGCCGAGGGCATGGAAATGGTCCGCAAGGCCGCCGCGCGCAGCAAGGGCGATTTGGGCAAGCAGCTGAAGAACCAGCTTGCCGCGATGGAGTCAGCCGATGCCGATGCGGCGACCGAATGGTTGCGGTCGGACGGGCTGCGCCGCCTGATGGACGAGGCCGACGACCGGTCCCACGCGCTGACCTCTGCCCCGCAGCCGGTGGATGCCGAGCGGGTCGAGGCGGGCTTTTCCAGCTGGTACGAGATCTTCCCCCGCTCGATGACTCCGAATCCTGAGCGCCACGGCACTTTCGCCGATGTGGTCGATCATCTGCCGCGCATCCGGGCGATGGGTTTCGACACGCTGTATTTCCCGCCAATTCATCCCATCGGCACCGCCAACCGCAAGGGCCCCAACAACACTCTGACGCCCGAAGAGGGCGATCCCGGCAGCCCCTATGCCATCGGCAGCCCCGAGGGCGGGCACGATGCGATCCATCCCGAACTGGGCACGTTCGAGGATTTCGACCGGCTGGTGAAGGCCGCGGCCGATCATGGCCTCGAAATCGCGCTCGACTTCGCGATCCAGGCATCGCCCGACCATCCTTGGCTGAAGGAGCATCCCGGCTGGTTCGCATGGCTGCCCGACGGCAGCATGAAATATGCAGAGAACCCGCCCAAGAAATACCAGGACATCGTCAATGTCGATTTCTATGGCCCCGACGCCGTGCCGGGCCTGTGGGAAGCGCTGCGCGACGTGATCCTGCTGTGGGTCGAGCATGGGGTGAAGACCTTCCGCGTCGACAATCCGCACACCAAGCCGCTGCCGTTCTGGGAATGGATGATCGGCGACGTTCGCGCCCGGCACCCGGAGGTAATCTTCCTGTCGGAAGCGTTCACCCGTCCCACGATGATGTATCAGCTGGCCAAGGTGGGTTTCAGCCAGAGCTATACCTATTTCACCTGGCGCGACCGCAAGCAGGAGCTGATCGACTATATCACCGAGCTTACGAGCGAGGCGCCCAAAGATTTCTACCGCCCCCATTTCTTCGTCAATACGCCCGACATCAATCCGTTCTTCCTGCAGACCGGCGGCCGCCCGGCGCACCGCATCCGCGCGGTGCTGGCGGCGACCTTGTCGGGCCTGTGGGGCGTCTATTCGGGGTTCGAGCTGTGCGACGCGACCCCGCTAGGCGCTGGCAAGGAGGAATATCTCGACAGCGAGAAATACGAGATCCGGGTCCGCGACTGGAACGCGCCGGGCAATATCATCGATGACGTGACCCGACTCAACCGCCTGCGCCGCGCCAATCCGGCGCTGCAGACGCATTTGAACACCCGCTTCTATGTCGCGCATGACGACAATGTGATCTGGTACGGCAAGCCCGCACCATCGGCGGACGGAACCCTGCGCGAAATGATCATGGTCATGGTCAACATGGACCCGCACGGCGCCCACGCCTGCGACTATGAAGTTCCGCTGTGGGAATTCGGCCTGCACGACCAGGCCGCCATCGATGTCGAGGATCTGGTCCACGGGCACCGGTTCCAGTGGCACGGCAAGATCCAGCACATCCACCTTGCGCCCGATGAACCGTACCGGATCTGGCGACTGACGCGTGGAGGAGAGGGCGCATGAACGAACTGGCTCACCCGGACCAGAACCCGGCCGACCAGGACACGACCGAAGCGGTGATCACCACGGCGGAGGACCCGCTGTGGTACAAGGACGCGGTCATCTATCAGCTGCATGTGAAATCGTTCTTCGATTCCAACAATGACGGGATCGGCGATTTCGCCGGGTTGATGGCCAAGCTCGACTATATCGCCGACCTTGGCGTCACCGCGATCTGGCTGCTGCCCTTCTATCCCTCGCCCCGGCGGGACGATGGATACGACATTGCCGAATACCGCGACGTAAGCTCCGATTACGGCACGATGGAGGAAGTGCGCGCGTTCATCGATGCGGCGCACGAACGCGGGCTGCGCGTGATTACCGAGCTGGTCATCAACCACACCAGCGACCAGCACTCCTGGTTCCAGGCTGCGCGCAAGGCACCGCCTGGCAGCCCGGAGCGCGATTTCTACGTCTGGTCCGACGACGACAAGCTGTATTCGGGAACCCGGATCATCTTCCTCGATACCGAAAAGTCGAACTGGACCTGGGACGAGGAAGCAGGCGCCTATTTCTGGCACCGGTTCTATTCGCACCAGCCCGACCTGAACTTCGACAATCCCGAAGTGCTGAAGGAAGTGCTGTCGGTGATGCATTTCTGGCTGGATGCCGGGATCGACGGACTGCGGCTGGATGCGATCCCCTATCTGATCGAGCGCGACGGCACCTCGAACGAGAACCTGCCCGAGACGCATGTGATCCTGAAGAAGATCCGCGAGAACCTGGACCAGCATTACGAAGGCAAGATGCTGCTGGCCGAGGCGAACATGTGGCCCGAGGATACGCAGCAATATTTCGGCCATAACGAGGAGCGGACCGAGGAATGCCACATGGCGTTCCACTTCCCGCTGATGCCGCGCATGTACATGGCGGTGGCGCAGGAAGACCGCTTTCCGATCACCGACATCATGCGCCAGACGCCCGAAATTCCGCCTGACGCGCAATGGGCGATCTTCCTGCGCAACCATGACGAGCTGACGCTGGAAATGGTCACGGATTCCGAGCGCGACTATCTGTGGAACACCTATGCCGCCGACCGGCGCGCGCGCATCAACCTGGGCATCCGCCGCCGCCTCGCCCCGCTGATGGAGCGGGACCGCAGGCGTATCGAGCTGATGAACGCGCTGCTGCTGACCATGCCGGGCACGCCGGTCCTGTATTACGGGGACGAGCTGGGGATGGGCGACAACATCCATCTGGGCGACCGCGACGGGGTGCGCACGCCGATGCAATGGTCGCCCGACCGCAATGGCGGTTTCAGCCGCGCCGACCCGCCGCAGCTGGCGCTGCCGCCGATCCAGGACCCGCTCTATGGGTACGAGGCGATCAATGTCGAGGCGCAGGAGCGCGACCGCCATTCGCTGCTGAACTGGATCAAGCGCATGCTGGCGGTGCGCGGCGAGCATCGCGCGTTCGGGCGCGGCACGCAGACTTTCCTGCGCCCCGCCAATCGCAGCATACTGGCCTATCTGCGCCAGCATTCTGACGGCGAAGCGGCAGAGACGATCCTGTGCGTTGCCAACCTCAGCCGCACGGCGCAGGCGGTGGAGCTGGACCTGCACGAATTCGAAGGGGCGATCCCGGTCGAGCTGTCGGGCGGGGCGGCGTTCCCCAAGGTCGGGCATCTGCCCTATCTGCTGACGCTGCCGCCATACGGCTTTTTGTGGTTCGACCTGCGCGCCGATGCCGAGGCGCCCGAATGGTCGAGCAGCGCTCCGGGAGCGGAGGTCGAGCGGCATACGTTCGTGCTTCGGCCGCATCTGGGCGATATCGCCAAGGGCGGCAATCGCCCGGTGCTGGAGCAGGACGTGCTGCCCGATTACGTCCGCCAGCGCCGCTGGTTCGGCGCCAAGGACGAGTTGATCGAGACGATCGAGATCGCCCGCGTCACCGAAATGCCCAAGGCGAACGACCTGCTGCTGGCCGAAATCCGCGTGAAGACCTCGGGCAGCGAGGCGCTTTATACGCTGCCGCTGGGCATTGCGTGGGAGGGTGAGCAGCATGGACCGTTCGCGTCCAACCTCGCCATCGCGCGCGTCCGGCGCGAGCGTTACGTCGGCCTTCTGACCGACGGCTTCGCGCTGCGCGAATTCGCCTGGTCGGTCAGCCGCGCGATGCTGGATAATGCCCGCGTGCCGACTGAAGGCGGCGAACTGGTGTTCGAGGCGCTGGAGCCCGACATGCTGGTCCCCAATGGCGATCCCGAATGGATCGCGGCGGAACAATCCAACAGCACGATGATCCTGGGCCAGCAGGTTGTGCTGAAACTGCTGCGCAAGCTGGCCAGCGGCGTGCATCCCGATGCCGAGATGGTGCGCTATCTAGCCAAGGGCGGGTTCGAGGCCGTGCCCCCGATCCTGGGCACGGTGAAACGCGTAGACGATGATGGCGAGACGCTGCTGATGATGGCGCAGGCCTTCGTCTATAACCAGGGCGATGGCTGGCAGTGGACTTTGGGTGCGCTGGAACGGCTGGCGACCGACACCGACTGGAGCTTCGACAATTACGCCAATTTCGCCGAAAACCTCGGCCGGCGTCTGCGCGAGATGCACGAGATCCTGGCCCGTCCCAGCGACGACCCCGCCTTCGCGCCCGATCCGATGGACCAGGCCGCGACGCGCGAGTTGTCCAGCCGCGTCATGGCGGAATTCGACAAGGCGCTGGGGCGTCTTGGCGATGCCGATCTGGGGGGCGAGGCGGCGCAGGATGCAGCGTTCCTGAAGGAGCGTCGGGACGACCTGGCAGACCGCATCGCGGCGCTTGCCGCGCAGGCGGAAGGGCGAGAGCGCACCCGCATCCACGGCGATCTTCACCTGGGACAGGTGCTGGTCACCGGTCACGACGTGATGATCATCGACTTCGAGGGCGAGCCCGCCCGCCCGCTGGCCGAGCGGCGCGCCAAGGGCCTGCCCGCGCGCGATGTCGCGGGGATCATGCGCAGCTTCGACTATGCCGCCGCCGTGGCGGAACGCAATCGCCCCGCCGGTGCCGACACCTGGGAAACCCGCGCCGAGGAGGGCACCGCCCAGCTTCGCGCCGCCGCGATCGAGGCGTTCCTGAAGGGGTACAGCGACGGCGGCGAACCCGATCCGCTGCTGCCGATCTTCCTGATCGAGAAGGCGGCCTACGAAATATCCTATGAGGCGGCGAACCGGCCCGACTGGCTCGACGTGCCTCTCGCAGGGCTGGCGCATGTGGCGCGCGGCCTGCTTTCCGGAGACGATACATGAGTGCTCACGACCATCTGTTCGGCGCAGCCGCCGCCATGCTGGAAGGGCGGCTCGACGATCCCTTCGCGCTGCTCGGCCCGCACAAGGGCGACGGCGCGACCCTGATCCGCAGCTTCCAGCCGGGGGCGGAGCGGGTCACACTGCTGTCGCGCGCGGGCAAGGAACTCGCGCCGATGGAGGAAGTCGCGCACGGATTGTTCTCGGCCGAGATCAAGTCGGACGAACCCTATGTGCTGCGGGTCGAATGGCCCGGCGGCGCGGTGCAGGAGACCGAGGATCCCTATGCCTATGGGGTGCTGCTGTCCGATTTCGACCTGCACCTGTTTTCCGAAGGCCGCCATTTCGAAATGGCCAGCGTGTTCGGCGCGCAGCCTGCCGAGATCGACGGGGTAGCGGGCACGATCTTCTCGGTCTGGGCGCCCAATGCGCGGCGCGTGTCGGTGGTGGGTGAGTTCAACAGCTGGGACGGCAGGCGGCATCCGATGCGGCTGCGCCATTCGGCCGGCATGTGGGAATTGTTCGTGCCGCGCATCGGTCCGGGCGCGGTCTACAAGTTCGAGGTTGCGGGCGCGGACGGCGCGATCGTGCAAAAGGCCGACCCGCTGGCCCGCCAGACCGAACGCCCGCCGGGCACCGCCTCCATCGTCGCGCCCCGGCCCGAATTCAGCTGGAACGATTCCGAATGGATGGAAGAGCGAGGCAAGCGCCACGCCCCCGACGCGCCGATCAGCGTGTACGAGGTGCATGCCGGATCGTGGATGAAACCAGAAGGCGGCGGCGACGTCGCGCTGGGCTGGCGCGCCTTGGCCGACAAGCTGATCCCCTATGTCGCGGAAATGGGCTTCACCCATGTCGAACTGCTGCCGATCATGGAGCATCCCTTCGGCGGATCGTGGGGCTATCAGCCGCTGTCGCAATTTGCCCCATCGGCCCGTTTCGGCACGCCCGAAGGCTTTGCGATCTTCGTCGACAAGTGCCACCGCGCCGGGATCGGCGTCATCCTCGACTGGGTGCCCGCGCATTTCCCGACCGACGCGCACGGTCTTGCCCAATTCGACGGCACGCATCTTTACGAACATTCCGACCCGCGCGAGGGGTTCCACCAGGACTGGAACACGCTGATCTACAATCTTGGCCGTAACGAGGTGTCGGGTTTCCTGCTCGCCTCGGCCATGTGGTGGCTTGAAACATTCCATGTCGATGGCCTGCGCGTCGATGCGGTCGCCTCGATGCTTTACCGCGATTACAGCCGCAAGGCGGGCGAATGGGTACCCAACGTCCACGGCGGGCGAGAGAACCTGGAGAGCGTGGGCTTCCTCAAGCACCTCAATTCCATCGTCGGCGAACGCTGCCCCGGCGCCATGACCATTGCCGAGGAATCGACCGCCTGGCCGGGCGTCTCCGCGCCGGTGTCGCAGGGCGGGCTGGGCTTCGACTACAAGTGGAACATGGGCTGGATGCACGACACGCTGCAATATTTCGAACGTGATCCGATGTACCGCAAATGGCACCACGGCGAGCTGACCTTCCCGATGGTCTATGCTTATTCCGAAAAATACGTCCTGCCGATCAGCCATGACGAGGTGGTGCACGGCAAGGGCAGCCTGCTGGACAAGATGCCGGGCGACCGGTGGCGCAAGTTCGCCAATCTGCGCGCCTATCTGGCGTTCATGTGGATGCATCCGGGCAAGAAGCTGCTGTTCATGGGCTGCGAACTGGGCATGGATACCGAGTGGAACCATGACCAGTCGATCCCCTGGGACCTGCTGGAAAAGCATGAACATGCCGCGGTGCAGGTGCTGCTGCGCGACCTCAACGCCCTGTATGTGACCGAGGGCGCCTTGCACCAGCGCGACAGCGATCCGGCGGGCTTCCAGTGGCTGGTCGGCGACGATGCCGAGAACAGCGTCTTTGCCTTCATGCGGCGCGGCGTGGACGGATCGCCCATCGTGGCGATCTTCAACCTGACGCCGCAGGCCATCGGCGACTATCGCCTAGGCCTGCCGCTGGGCGGTCGATGGCACGAAGCGCTCAATTCCGATGCCGAGCAGTTCGGCGGCAGCAATGCCGGCAATGGCGGCAGCGTCCGCGCCGACGGCGAGCCATGTCACGGCCAGCAACATTCCGCATTCCTAACCCTGCCGCCGCTTGGCGCGCTGATCCTCCGACATGAAGGGGTCCACGCTTGATCCAGTTGCCCGACCGGCTGAAGGCCGGATCGCCCTATCCGCTGGGGGCCACGTTCGATGGCCTTGGCGTCAATTTCGCCGTGTTCTCGGCCAATGCCGACAAGATCGAACTGTGCATCTTCGACCCGACGGGGCGCAAGCAGATCGGCTGCCTGGAACTGCCCGAATGGACCGACGAGGTCTGGCACGGCTATCTGCCCGAGGCGAAGCCGGGGCTGGTCTATGGCTTTCGCGCGCATGGGCGGTACGAGCCGGAGAACGGCCACCGCTTCAACCCCAACAAGCTGCTGCTGGACCCCTATGCAAGGCGCATGACGGGGCAGCTGCGCTGGACCGATGCGCTGCATGGCTACAACGTGCGGTCAAAGCGCAAGGACCTGAGCTTCGACCGGCGCGACAGTGCCTCGGCCATGCCGAAATCGGTGGTGGGGCAAAGCGCCTTCGACTGGACCGGCGACGTGCGCCCGCGCGTGCCGTGGCACGATACGGTCATCTACGAAGCGCATGTGAAGGGCCTGACCCGCCTGATGGAGGCTGTCCCGCACGAGGAGCGCGGCACCTATGCCGCGCTGGGCCATCCGCGCCTGATCGAGCATCTGCAGCGCATCGGCGTGACCACGCTGGAACTGCTGCCGATCCATTCCTTCGTGCAGGACCGGCGGCTGCAGGAAATGGGCCTCGTCAACTATTGGGGCTATAACACGCTGACCTTCTTCGCGCCCGAACGCCGCTACATGAGCGGCGAGCAGGGCGGCGACGAATTGCGCTTCGCCATCCGCCGCCTGCACGCCGCGGGGATCGAGGTGATCCTGGACGTCGTCTATAACCATACCGCCGAGGGCAGCGAGCTTGGCCCGACGTTCAATTTCCGCGGGCTGGACAATGCCACCTATTACCGGCTGGTCGAGGATAACGCCCGCTATTGCGTCAACGATACCGGGACCGGCAACACGCTGGATCTCAGCCATCCGCGCGTGTTGCAGATGGTGGCGGATTCGCTGCGTTACTGGGCCGAAAGCTTTCACGTCGACG
The DNA here is from genome assembly GCF_001661675.2 of Croceicoccus marinus. Lineage (NCBI taxonomy): Bacteria > Pseudomonadati > Pseudomonadota > Alphaproteobacteria > Sphingomonadales > Erythrobacteraceae > Croceicoccus > Croceicoccus marinus. The sequence continues at coordinate 625,316 of NZ_CP019603.1, forward strand.
GCTTCCGCTTTGACCTGGGCGTGACGCTGGGGCGCGACGGCAACAATGGCTTCGATCCGCGCAGCGGCTTTTTCGACGTGCTGCGGCAGGACCCGGTGCTGGGCCAGCTCAAGCTGATTTCCGAGCCGTGGGACATCGGGCCGGGAGGATACCAGCTGGGCAACCACCCGCCCGGATTCGCAGAGTGGAACGACAAGTTCCGCGATGCGACCCGCAGCTTCTGGCGCGGCGATCAGGGAATGCGGCCCGAATTCGCAAGCCGCATCTCGGGCTCTGCCGATCTATTCGACCTGCGTGCACGGCGTCCGTGGGCCAGCGTCAATTTCGTGACCGCGCACGACGGCTTCACGCTGAACGACACGGTCAGCTACGAGCATCGCCATAACGAGGCGAATGGCGAGGACAATCGCGACGGCCATTCGGACAATAATTCGAACAACTGGGGCGTCGAGGGGCCGACCGACGATCCCGGCATCCGCGGATTGCGCGAGAAGCTGAAGCGGTCGATGCTGGCGACATTGTTCTTCTCCTCGGGCACGCCGATGCTGCTGGCGGGGGACGAGATCGGGCGCACCCAGCACGGCAACAACAACGCCTATTGCCAGGACAACGAGCTGAGCTGGATCGACTGGTCGCCGCTGAACACGGCGGAGGGCCATTCGCTGAGCGATTTCGTCCGCCGCCTGACCGCGGCGCGGCGTTACTATCCCCTGCTGCGCGCCCGCCGCTTTTTGCACGGCGAGGTGCAGGTGGCCGAGAACATCCCCGACATCGACTGGTTCGACGAACGCGGCGTGCACCTTAGCGAGGAGGACTGGAACAATGGCGACGGCCGCGCCCTGGTGATGCGCCGCGCGCGCCGCCGCAAGGATGGCCAGCTGGAAGTCGTCACCATGCTGATGAACGCCGCCGAGGTGCCGCTTACCTTCAAGCTGCCCCCGCCGCCGGGGCTGGAGCGGCGCGTCATCATCGACAGCGCCGATCCCAATGCCGCCGAATACGAGGTGGAGCACGAGGTCGTGGTGCAGGACCGGGCGGTCATGCTGATCGTCGGCACCGGAGATGTCGATTGACGCCCGCGCTGATGAACGAGCCGAGCCCGGCATGGGGCCCGCAAATCCTGGACGAAGGGCGCGTCTGCTTTCGCCTGTGGGCCCCCGACCGCGACGAAGTCGCGCTGGAATTCCGGGACGGCCCCTCGCATGCCATGCGCAGCGGCGAAAACGGCTGGTTCGAGCTTGAGACCAAGGCCGAACCCGGCGCGCGCTATCGCTTCCGGCTGGACGAGGATCTGGCGGTGGCCGATCCCGCCTCGCGGGCGCAGGACGGCGGCGTGCATGCATGGAGCGTGCTGACCCGGCTAACGCCTCTCGCCAGGCGCGATGCCGATTGGAAGGGCCGCCCGTGGGAAGAAGCGGTGGTCATGGAAGTCCACGCCGGCGTGCTGGACGGCTTCGCGGGCGTGGCCGAACGCCTGCCGCAGTGGGCCGAGATGGGCATCACCGCGATCGAGCTGATGCCGATCGGCGCCTTCGGAGGCACGCGCGGCTGGGGCTATGACGGGGTGCTGCCCTATGCGGTAGCCGAGGCCTATGGCTCGCCCGAGGATCTGGTAGCGCTGATCGACCGCGCGCACGATCTGGGGCTGATGGTCATGCTCGACGTGGTGTACAACCATTTCGGGCCGGACGGCAATTACCTAGGCAGCTATGCGTCGCTGTTCTTCGACAGGGAGGCGGATACGCCTTGGGGCGGGGCGGTGGCGGTTTCGCTGTCGCCGGTGCGGCGGTTCTTCATCGACAATGCGCTGATGTGGCTGCGCGACTACGGTTTCGACGGGCTGCGCTTCGACGCGGTGCATGCGATCGGCGACAGCGCCTTCCTCGACGGCATGGCGCGCAAGCTGCGCTCGGCCTTGCCCGACCGGCAGATCCATCTGGTGCTCGAGAACGAGGAGAATGACGCGGCGCGGCTGGTGCCCGGCCTGTACGATGCGCAGTGGAACGACGACTTCCACAACACGCTGCATGTGATGCTGACCGGAGAGACCGAGGGCTATTACGAGGGCTTTGCCGACAATCCGACCAGGCGGCTGGCCCGCTGCCTGGCCGAGGGTTTCGTCTATCAGGGTGAGACTCCGCCCGGCGATGGCGCCCATCCGCGCGGCACGCCCAGCGCGCATCTGCCCGCGACGCGCTTCGTGTCGTTCCTGCAGAACCACGACCAAGTCGGCAATCGCGCGATGGGCGAGAGATTGATCCATTTGACCAGCGAAGCGAAATTGCGCGCGGCGACCGCGCTGCTGCTGCTGGCCCCCCAGATCCCGTTGCTGTTCATGGGCGAGGAGGAGGGCAGCCGATCGCCGTTCCTGTTCTTCACCGATTTCCATGACGACCTGGCCGATGCCGTTCGGAACGGCCGCCGCCGCGAATTCGCCCGCTTCACCGCCTTCGCCGATGCCGAGGCGCGCGAGAGGATCCCCGATCCCAACGCGCGGGCCACTTTCGACACCTCTCGCCCAGAACCGGGCGCGGATGCCGATGAATGGCGCGCATTCTATGCCGAACTGCTGGCGCTGCGGCACCAGCGGATCGTGCCGCGCCTGCTGGGCACCACAGGCCTTGGCGCCGATGTGCTGGGTGCCGATGTGCCAGGTGGGGGCGCGGTCAGCGCCCGCTGGCGCATGGGCGACGGCGCGCAGCTGACGATGGCGATCAATATCGGCGACGAGAAGGTGCGCTTCCCCGATGTCGGCCAGCCGTTTCATGCCTTGGGCGAGCCGGGCGATCCCGCCAGCTTCGCAGCCTGGCTGACATGACCGGGGCGCTGCATCGTCTGGCCCGCAAGGCAGGGCTGCAGATCGACTGGGAGGACGCCACCGGCGAAGCGCAGCGCGTGTCGGACGACAGCCTGCGGCAAGTGCTGGCGGCGCTGGGCTATCCGGCCGAGACGGAAGCGCAGATCGGCACCAGCCTGGACCGCTGCGAACAGGATGCGGCGGACTGCCGCTTCGTATCCGCCGATGCGGGGCAGGCGATTACCCTGCCCGAAAGCTGGGCCGATGCGGGTGCGGCGCGGATCGTTCTGGAAAACGGCGAGACGCTGAGCGCGCGGATCGTGGGCACGGCGCTGCCCGCGCTTCGGCAGACCGGCTATCACCGGCTGATCGCGGGTGATCGCCAGATCACGCTGGCCATCGCGCCGCCGCGCTGCCTGGGCCCGGGAGATGTGGGCACGCGTGCGCGTCCGTGGGGCACATCGGTGCAGCTTCCCTCGCTGCGCGACGAAAGGCAGGGCGGCTTCGGCGATTTCGGCAGCCTGCTGCCCGCGGTCGAAGGCTTCGCGCAGGCCGGGGCCGATGCGCTGGCGATCAGCCCGGTGCACGCGCTGTTCCCCGCCGATCCTTCGCGCTTCAGCCCCTATGCGCCGTCGAGCAGGCTGTTCCTCAACATCATGTTCGGCGATCCATCGCTGGTGGGGGGGCAGGTGACGCCGGTGCCGCAAGGCGATCTGATCGACTGGGAAGCCGCGATCCCGCGCCGCCTGGCCGAACTGCGCCGCGCGTTCGATGGGTGCAGCGACGAGATCCGCGCCAAGGTCGCCGCATGGCGCGCCGACCGGGGCGAGGAACTGGAGCGCCACGCTATCTTCGACGCTTTGTTCGCGCATCATTTCCCCGATGGCGCGCGGGGCTGGCAGGACTGGCCGCAGGAATACCATGATCCCTCGTCGGACGCGGTCGCCCTCTTTGCTGCCCGGCACCGCGAGGATGTCGACTTCTACGCCTTTGCCCAGTGGCTGGCCGCCGCCAGCCTCGACGCCGCGCAGGATGCGGCGCGGCGGGGCGGCATGTCGATCGGGCTGATCGCCGACCTGGCGGTCGGGATGGACGGCGGCGGCAGCCATGCGTGGTCCCGGCGCGAGGATATGCTGGAGGGGCTCTCCATCGGTGCGCCGCCCGATCCGCTGGGGCCGCAGGGGCAGGACTGGGGGCTGACCGGCTTTTCCCCCCGTGCGCTGAAACGCACTGGCTTTGCCGGCTTCATCGCCACGCTGCGCGCCGCGCTGGACCATGCGGGCGGCGTGCGGATCGATCATGTGCTGGGGCTGGGCCGCCTGTGGGTGGTGCCGCATGGCGAAAGCTCGGCGAACGGCGTTTATCTTACCCTTCCGCTTTCGGACATGCTGCGCATCCTGGCCATCGAATCGCACCGCGCAGGCGCCATCGTCATCGGCGAGGATCTGGGCACCGTGCCCGAGGGGCTGCGCCCGCAGCTTTCGGCGCGCAACGTGCTGGGCATGCGGGTCATGTGGTTCGAGCGCGGGAAGGACGGGTCCTATGTCCCGCCCGCCCAGTGGCCCGATCAGGCGGCGGCGATGACCGGCACGCATGACATCTTCACGGTCGCGGGCTGGTGGACCGGGCGCGACATCGACTGGAGCCGCAGGCTGGGCCGCCACGACCCCGACCGCAGCGAGGCGCAGGACCGCGCCGCGCGTGACGAGGACCGCACGGAACTGTGGTCGGCCCTGTCGAAATCGGGCGCGGCCACCGGTCCGCAGCCCGCCGCCGACGAACCGCAGCGCGTCGTCGATGCCGCCGCCAGCCATGTCGCGCAGGCGGCCTGCAAGCTGGCGATCGTGCCGCTTGAGGATGTCGTGGGCGTGACCGAGCAGCCCAACCTTCCCGGCACTATCGACGAACACCCCAATTGGCGCAGGCGCATGCCTGCCGACAGCACATCCCTGCTGCAGCGGCCCGACATCGCCGCGCGCATCCAGGCCATCGACAGGATACGCAGATGATCCCGCGCGCCACCTATCGCTTTCAGTTCAACCGCGACTTCCCGTTTCACCGGGCCGAGGCGCTGGTGCCTTATCTGGACCGGCTGGGCATCAGCCATGTCTATGCCTCGCCCATCACCACCGCGCGGCAGGGATCGACCCATGGCTATGACGTGGTCGACCCGACGACCGTGAACCCCGAGCTTGGGGGCGAGGATGCGCTGCGCAGCCTGGTCGAGGCGCTGCGGGCGCGGGGCATGGGGCTGATCATCGATATCGTGCCCAACCACATGGGCGTCGCGGGCGGCGGCAATGCGTGGTGGAACGACGTGCTGGCACGCGGGCAGGGCAGCGAATACGCCCGCTTCTTCGACATCGACTGGAGCGAGCGGCTGCTGCTGCCGATCCTGGGCGCTCCGCTGGAGGAGGTGCTGGCGGATGGGCAGATCGTGATCGACCGCAGCGGATTCCAGCCAGAGCTGTGCATCTATGGCGAACACCGGGTTCCGCTGGCGCCCGAAACCCGCAGCGATCTTCCCGCGGCGGGCGACACGGCGGGCCTGGCCGCGCTGCTGGAAAAACAGCATTACCGGCTATGCTGGTGGCGGCTTGCCGATGACGAGCTGAACTGGCGGCGCTTCTTCACCATCAGCGATCTGGCGGGGCTTCGGGTCGAGGATCCGCAGGTGTTCGAGGCTGCCCATGCGCTCTATTTCCGGCTGTGGCGCGAGGGGCTGATCGACGGGGTGCGGATCGATCATGTCGACGGGCTGGTCGATCCCGCAGCCTATTGCAAGAAGCTGCGCCGCCGGTTCGAGGAAGAGGAGCGCGATACCGCCGCTCCGCCGGGCCCGGCGTGGATCGTGGTCGAGAAGATCCTGGGCCCCGGCGAGGCGATGCCGGAAGGCTGGGGCATCGACGGCACCAGCGGCTATGATTTCATGGAGGATGCCTCTGCGGTGCTGCACGATCCCGCGGGGGAGGAGCCGCTGGCGGCGCTGTGGACCCAATTCTCGGGCCGGACCGCGGCGTTTCACGAAGAGGAATTGCAGGCGCGGCAGGACATGCTGGCATGGGCGTTCGCCAGCCAGTTCGACCGCTGCATCGATGCGTTCGCCGCGCTGGCGGAATCCTCTCCGCCCACCGCCGCGTTCAGCCGTTCGATGCTGCGGCGCGCGCTGGAACGGCTGCTTTGGGTGTTTCCGGTCTATCGCACCTATGGCACCGGCAGCGATGCGCCCCCCACCGACGAGCGGACGCGGGATCTGGTGCGCGAACGGGTGGAACCGCTGATCCCGCCGGGCGAGACGCATGTGGTCGACGCGGTTCTGGACTGGCTGGCGGGCAGCGGCGGCGGCGATGCGGCTCTTGCGGCCGAAGCGGTGGCCCGCTTCCAGCAATTGTCCGCCCCGATCGCGGCAAAGGCGGTCGAGGACACGGCGTTCTACCGCCACGGGCTGCTGCTTTCGCGCACCGACGTGGGCTTCGACCCGGCGCATTTCGCGATGGATGCGGGTGATTTCCACACGACCTGTGCTGCCCGCGCGGCGCAGTTCCCGCATGCGATGCTGACGACCGCGACCCACGACCACAAGCGCGGCGAAGATACGCGCGCGCGGCTTGCGGTGTTGAGCGCGATCCCCGAAATCTGGCAGCAGCGCGTGCGGCAATGGGATGCGCTTGCGGCATCGGACTTTGGCGATGTGCACCCCGCCGACCGCTATATATTGTGGCAATCGCTGTTCGGCGCGTGGCCGGACGATCTTGCGCCAGACGACGTGGCAGGGCTCGCCCGTTTTGCCGGGCGCATGGCCGGATGGCAGGAAAAGGCGCTGCGCGAAGCCAAGCTGCGATCGAGCTGGACCGAGCCAGACGGCGACTACGAAGCGCGCTGCAAGGCCCTGATCGATAAGGCCCTTTCACCCGGCGGAGGGCTGGCGCGCGGGCTTTATGGCTTCGTGCGCGAGACAGCGGCTGCCAGCCTGTCGAACTCGCTGGTGCAGACGGCGCTGCGGCTGACGGTGCCGGGGGTGCCGGACACCTATCAAGGCACCGAACTGCCCGATTACAGTCTGGTCGATCCCGATAATCGCATCCCGGTTGACTATGATTTGAGGCAGCGGATGCTGGACGATCCGGCTTCGCATCCCAAGCTGAACCTGATCGCGCAGCTGCTGGCTGCCCGGCGGGACGCACCCGCGCTGTTTGCGGGCCATTCCTATCGTATGGTCAAGGTCGAGGGAGCAAGAGCGGATCGCGTCCTGGCGTTCGAACGCCAGGAAGAAGGCCAGCTCCTATCCTGCGCCTTCGCGCTGCGCTGCGGCGATGCGATGGTGGGTGCGGAAAGGCCGGTGCCGGGCGCGGATTACTGGGCCGACACGCGCATCGCCTTTACGGGTGGCACAATGGCGGCGAGCGATTGCTTCGCCCGCCTGCCGGTGCATGTCGCGCTGGATGGGGAAGCGCTGCTCGGCGGCTGACGCTGCCCCATTCAGGCGGCCGGTGGGTCAGCGCGCGCCGGGTCCGCTGCGACCGTCATCGGCTGAGGCCGGGCGCAGTTCCATCGGCTCGAAGCGCCAGACCGCGCCCTTGCTCTCGCCGCTGGCATTGGTCAGCAGATAGACCGCGCCGTCCGGTCCCTGCTCCACCTCGCGGATGCGGGTGTTAAGCGGGATGAACTGCGTCCCCGCGATCGCGCCGTCTTCCATGTCGACACGCTCGACCCCGCCGGCGGAGAGCGAGCCGAACAATATGTCGCCCTGCCACTGCGGGAACATCTCGCCGGTATAGACGATCATGCCCGACGGGGATCGCACCGGGCTCCACACATGAGCGGCGTCGGCGTATTCGGGATATTCGGTGGGGTCGGGAATCTCGACCCCGTCATAGTTGATGCCCCAGCTGACCACCGGCCAGCCGTAATTCGCGCCGGGGCGAATTTCGTTCAGCTCGTCGCCGCCCAGCGGGCCCATCTCGGCCACCCACAGCGCGCCGGTTTGGGGATGGATGACGGCAGCCTCGATGTTGCGGTGGCCATAGGACCAGATCGCGTCATTCGCCTCGGGCTGGTTCACGAAGGGATTGTCTGCCGGGATAGAACCGTCATCGTTCAGCCGCACGGTCACGCCCAGCGTGTTCGACAGGTCCTGCGCGGGGCCGAACTTGAACCGTTCGCCCAGCGCCAGGAACAGCTTGCCGTCGGGGCCAAAGGCGATGCGATTGCCGTAATGATTGGGACCCTCGACCTTGGGTTCCTGCCGCCAGATCACCTCGAACCCTTCCAGCCGGTCGCCGGTCAGCATCCCGCGTCCCAGCGCCGTTCCCGCGGTTCCGTTCGGACCGGGTTCGGCGAAAGAGAGATAGACCATGCGGTTGCTGGCGAAATCGGGGTGGAGCGCCACGTCCATCAGCCCGCCCTGCCCCTTGGTGTCGACACTCGGCACGCCGGACAGTGGAGCGGAGACGGTGCCATCGGGCGATACGATCACAAGATCGCCGGGGAGTTCGGTCACCAGCATGCGCCCGTCGGGCAGGAAACTCATGCCCCAAGGCGTGTCGAGACCCTTCGCGACTTCGACAACCGAGATATAGGTGTCGTCGGTGGCGATGGATTCGACCTGGTTGGGCTGGTCGGGCGCCTGCGCGCCGGCCGACGTGGCAGCGGCCGCGATCAGGATAGCGGGCAGGGCGGCAAGATGGCGGGCGCGGATTTCACGCAGCGAGGCTCTGGTCATGAGGTTCGGTATCCCTGTTGTGAAGCGTGGACGTTCGGGAGCGAGGGCGGCGATCGGCGATCCGGTCGCGCATCATGAATCTGAACCCCACACGCCGTTCACCGTTCCCCCCGGCGTTTTCAGGCGGTCGGGCGGCCATGCCCGCGGGCGGAACCTTCGCTGTTTTGACCCATTACCTAGGGACAGCCCCCATTGCGTCCCTTGGCCGAAACGAGCCTGTCATGATCGAAACAATCCGCCGCAACTTATTGTCCAAGCCCATTTTTCAATGGGCCAAGGGCAGCCTGCCCTCGCTTTCCGCCACCGAACGCGAAGCGATGGAAGCGGGCGATACCTGGTGGGATGCCGACCTGTTCAGCGGATCGCCCGACTGGGAGAAGATGCGCGACATGGCCCCCGCCTCGCTGACCGAGGAGGAGCAGGCCTTCATCGACGGACCGGTCGCACAGCTGTGCGACATGCTGGACGACTGGCAGATTTCGTCCGTGAACATGGATTTGTCGCCGCAGGTGTGGGAATTCCTTAAGAAAAACAAGTTCTTCGGGATGATCATTCCCAAGGAATATGGCGGCCTTGGCTTCAGCGCCTTTGCCCATAGCGAGGTGAACAAGCGCATTTCCAGCCGTTCGGTGACCGCAGCGGTGACGGTGATGGTCCCCAATTCGCTCGGCCCCGGCGAATTGCTGATGCAGTTCGGGCTGGACGAGCAGAAGGACCATTACCTGCCGCGCCTTGCCGACGGGCGCGAGATTCCCTGCTTCGCGCTAACCAGCAACGAGGCCGGATCGGATGCCTCGGCGATGATCGACCGGGGCGTTGTGTGCAAGCGGACCGTGGACGGCAAGGAAGTGCTCGGCATCTCGATCACTTTTGCCAAGCGTTATATCACGCTGGCGCCCGTCGCGACCGTGCTGGGGCTGGCGTTCAAGCTGTTCGATCCGGACCATCTGCTGTCCGATGTCGAGGACCCCGGCATCACCGTCGCGCTGGTCCCCACCGATACGCCCGGCGTCGAGCATGGGCGGCGGCATATCCCGTCGATGCAGGCGTTCCAGAACGGGCCAGTGACCGGCAAGGACGTGTTCGTGCCGATCGACGCGATCATCGGCGGGCGCGAGCAGATCGGGCAGGGCTGGAAGATGCTGATGGCAGCGCTGGCGGCGGGGCGGGGCATCTCGCTGCCCTCTCTGGCGACGGCGGCGGCATGTCTGGCCGCGCGGACGGCGGGCGGCTATTCGCGCATCCGCGAGCAGTTCGGCATCCCCATCGGCAAGTTCGAGGGGATCAAGGAGCGACTGGGCCGCATCGCGGGCATCGCGTACGAGCTTGAGGCCGCGCGCCGCTTTACCTGCGCGGGGCTGGACCAGGGACATCACCCATCCATCGTGTCGGCCATCATGAAGGCGCATGCCACCTATCGCATGCGGCAGGCGGTCGACGACACCATGGACATCCATGCCGGCAAGACGATCATCGACGGGCCGAAGAACTATTTCGGCAATGTCTATCGCTCGGTCCCCGTGGGCATCACGGTCGAGGGCGCGAATATCGTGACCCGCAGCCTGATCATCTTTGGCCAGGGCGCCATGCGCGACCATCCCTATCTGCTGAAGGAAGTCGTCGCGCTGGAACGGGGCGGCAAGGACGGGCTGGAAGCCTTCGACGAGGTGGTCTGGAAGCATGCCGGGCATATCATCAGGAACCTGGCCAGCAGCTTCGGCAATGGCTGGACCGCGGGCAAGCTTGCCGATGGCGGCGGCGCGGGCAAGGTGAAGGGCTATTACAAGCAGCTTTCCCGCTATGCCGCGGCGCTGGCGACCTGCGCCGAAGTGGCGCTGATCTCGCTGGGCGGCACGCTGAAGCGCAAGGAAGCGATCTCGGCCCGCTATGGCGACATATTGTCCGAACTCTATCTGTTGAGTGCGGTTCTGAAGCGCTGGGAGGACGACGGCTGTCTCGACGAGGATCTGCCGCTGGTCGAATGGTGCTGCGAAACCGGCTTCCAGCGGATCGAGGACCGCTTCGACGCGATCTTCGTCAATTTTCCGGTGCCGGTGCTCGACAAGGTGATGCGCGCGGTCGCCATGCCGTTCCGCAGCCATCCGCGCGGCCCCAGCGACGAGGTGATTTTCGCATGCGCCGACGCGATCCTGTCCAGCGGCGCGCAGCGCGACCGCATCGCTTGCGGCGTACATGTCGGGCCGGGGCCGGTCGCCGACCTGGAACGTGCGCTCGACTTGGTCGAGCGGACGCAGAGGCTGCGCGACAAACGCAAGGAACATGGCGCGGAAGCGCTGAACGACGCCGAACGCGAAGCATTGGAAGAAGCGGAAGAAGCCGTCGCCATCGTGGTCGCCACCGATGATTTCGACCCTAAGGACCTTCGCGGTCTGGTCGTCCCGGAAGAGGAGCAGGAGCCATCACCAGAGCAGCCCGATCTGAAGCTCGTCCAGTCTATGTGATCGACGGGCTTCGCACGCCCTTCATCAAGGCGCGCGGCAAGCCCGGACCTTTCAGCCCTGCCGACCTTGCCGTGCAATGCGGCAGGCCGCTGCTGATGCGCCAGAAATTCCCGCGCAATGCGTTCGACGAGGTGATCCTTGGCTGCGCGAACCAGATCGCGGGCGAGATGAATGTCGCGCGCGTCGCGGCGCTGCGCATGGGATGCGGCGATGCGATGCCCGCCTATACGGTGCATCGCAATTGCGGGTCGGGCATGCAGTCGCTGGATGAGGCGTTTCGCAATATCGCGCATGGCGACATGAACCTGGTGCTCGCCGGCGGGACCGAGGCGTTGAGCCGTGCCCCGCTGATCCTGTCGGACGAGGCGACCGAATGGCTCGCCGCGTTCCAGGGCGCGAAGAGCGCTGCCGACCGGGCCAAGGCGCTGACCGATTTCAAGCCGTCCTTCCTCTCGCCCGAGATCGGGCTGAAACAGGGGCTGACCGATCCCGTCTCCGGCCTTGCGATGGGACAGACGACCGAGGTGCTGGCCCACCGCTTCGGCATCAGCCGCTGGCAGGCCGACGAATATGCGATGGAAAGCCACCGCCGTCTTGCGCAGGCGCAGGAGGAAGGCTGGCTGGACGACGAGGTCGAGCCGATGTTCGCGCCTGACGGCACCGTCTACGACCATGACGACGGCGTGCGGCCTGACAGCAACATGGAACAGCTTGGCGGGCTGAAGCCGGTGTTCGAGCAATACGGCGATGTCACCCCCGGCAATTCGAGCCAGGTGACCGATGGCGCGTGCTGGATGATCCTCGCCTCGGGAAAGGCGGTGGAGGAACACGGTTTGACACCGATCGCGCGCATCCTGGACAGCGAATGGGCCGCATTGGCGCCCGACATCATGGGGCTTGGGCCGGTCCTGTCCTCGACCCCGCTGATGCAGCGGGCCGAGCTGTCGCTTGGCGACATAGACCTGTGGGAATTGAACGAGGCTTTCGCCGCGCAGGTCCTTTCCTGTCTTGCCGCCTGGGAAGACGGGGATTTCTGCCGCGAGGTGCTGGGCCTCGATACCGCGCTGGGGCGGGTCGAGCGGGACAAGCTGAACATCGACGGCGGGGCAGTCAGCCTGGGCCATCCGGTCGGCACCAGCGGCACGCGCATCGTGCTGCATCTGGTCAATGCCTTGCGCCGCACCGGCGGCAAGCGCGGCATCGCCACCGAATGCATCGGCGGCGGGCAGGGCGGAGCGATGCTGGTGGAGGTGCTCTGATGGGTGACAAGACTATGACGAGCGCGAAGGATTATCTCTCGCCCAAGCCGCTGACCGGTACCGAGGGCACGCGCGGTACGCACTGGCTGACGCATGAGGAAGGCCAGCGCATCTGGCTGATCCTCGACAAGCAGGACGCCTCGACCAACACGCTGGACGAAGCGGTGCTGCGCGAGCTGGACGGCCTGCTGGACGAGGTGGAGAAGGGCGACTGGAAGGCGGTGGTCTTCCGCTCTGCCAAGCGTTCGGGCTTTGCGGCCGGCGCCGACCTCAAGCAGTTCCAGGGTATCGAGACCGAGAGCGAGATCCGCGCCCGGATCGACGAGGCCAATGCGGTGATCGACCGGATCGCCGCACTGAAGCCCACGACCATCGCGGCGGTGCATGGCGCCTGCGTGGGAGGCGGGCTGGAACTGGCGCTGGCGTGCGATTTCATCGTGGCGCGGGAAGATGCGTCGCTGGGTTTTCCGGAAGTGCTGGTCGGGCTGCATCCGGGGCTGGGCGGCACGGCGCGGTTTACCCACCGGATCAGCCCGCTGGAAGCGATGAAGCTGATGCTGACCGGCAGGACGGTCGATGCACGCAAGGCGAAGAAGCTGGGCTTCGTCGACGCGGTGGTCGCCGAACGCAATATCGCCAATGCGGTCGACACGGCGGTGGACGGCAGGCTGGAGAGGCGCGGCGGCGGCGCGGCGGTCACGGCGATGAATTTCTATCCGGCGCGCAGGGCGATGGCCGCGCAGATGCGCAAGCAGACCGAGGACAAGGCCCCCAGCGAGCATTACGACGCCCCCTATGCGCTGATCGAATTGTGGGAGAAGCACGGCGGTTCGCTGCACGACATGCTGGAGGCGGAACATGCGTCCTTCGCCAGGCTGCTGCCGACCGAGACGACGCAGAACCTGATCCGCGTGTTCTTCCTGCGCCAGCGGCCTCAGCAGAACGGCAAGGGCGATTCCGGCATCACCCGCGTGCATGTCGTCGGCGCGGGCACGATGGGGGCGGAAATTGGCGCGTGGTGCGCCCTGAAGGGCATCGACGTGACGATCCAGGACCCCAGCCGCGAGGCTTTGGGCAAGGCGGTGGCGAAGGCGTTCAAGTTGTTCGACCGCAAGCTGCACGGTGCCGAACTGCTGCGCGCGAAGGACCGCTTCACCCCCGATCTTCACGGCGAGGGCGCGCGACATGCCGGCCTTATAATCGAGGCTGCGCCGGAGAAGCCCGAGCTGAAGGCCACCATCTATGCCCGGATCGAGGAGAAGGCGAAGCCGGACGCGGTGATCGCGACCAATACCTCCAGCCTGAACCTCAATGATTTGGCGAAACATCTGAAGAAGCCCGAACGCTTCGTCGGCATCCATTTCTTCAACCCGGTGTCGAAACTGGACCTGGTCGAAGTCGTCCGCCACGACGGCAGTGCATCGCAAGCGTTCGAGACCGCGCAGCAATTCGTCGGCGACATCGGCAAGCTGCCGCTGCCGGTCACGGCCTCGCCCGGCTTCCTCGTCAACCGGGCGCTGATGCCTTATCTGGGCGAAGCGCTGCTGATGATCGACGAAGGCATCCAGTGCGAGCGCATCGACGAGACCGCCGAGGAATTCGGCATGCCGATGGGGCCGGTGGAGCTGGCCGACCAGGTTGGTCTGGACATCTGCCTTGCGGTCGCGGATTCGCTGGCGCGCGACCTCGACCGGCCGATGCCCGAAGTGCCCGCCTGGCTGCGCGACAAGGTCGAGCGCGGGGAGCTGGGCAAGAAGTCCGGCAAGGGCCTGTACGAATACGATTCCGATGGCGAGCCTCAGAAGGACCGGGTCGACGGTCCGGTCACGCCGCAACTGGGCGAGCGGCTGATCCTGCCGATGCTGGATGCGGTCGCCTTTGCCATCGACGAGGGCGTGGTCGAGGATGCGGACAGCGCCGATGCGGCGATGATCTTCGGCACCGGCTTCGCGCCGTTCCTTGGCGGGCCGATGCATTATGCGAAATCGCGCGGCTTCGGGAACATCGCCAATACGCTCGACCGGCTGGAGAGCGAGCATGGGCCGCGCTTCAGGCCCAGCGCGTGGTGGCGCAAGGCCAGGGACTGATGCGCCGCTTCGCCGATGCCGACGCGCTGGCCGGGTGGATCATCGAGGCACTCGGCCCCGAGATCGTGACCGGACTGCCGCTGGGCATCGGCAAGGCGAACCATGTGGCCAATGCGCTGTTCGCGCGGGCAAAGGCCGATCCGGCGCTGCGACTGGAGATCCTGACGGCGCTGACGCTGGAACGCCCGCGTGCTTCCTCAGACCTGGAGGCGCGGATGCTGGAGCCATTCGTCGAGCGCGTGTTCGGCGGATATGTCGAACTGGCCTATGCCGAGGCGCTGCGCGGCGGCGGCCTGCCCGCCAATGTCCATGTGTCGGAATTCTTCGTCAATTCGGGCAAGTGGCTGTCGAACGCCGCGGTCCAGCAGCATTACACCAGCGTCAATTACACATCGGTCGCGCCCGACATCATATTGAAGCGTCCGATCAACCTGCTCGCCCAGCTGATCGCGGTGGACGAAAGCGGGCCTCGGCCGCGCTACAGCCTGTCGTCCAACCCAGACATCACGCTGGACGTGCTGCCCGAACTGACGGCGCGGCGCGAGGCGGGGGAGAAATTCCTGTTCGTGGGGCAGGTGAACCGCGACTTGCCGTTCATGCCGGGCAGCGCGGAACTGTACGCCGATGATTTCGACGCGATCCTCGACGATCCATCGGCCGAGTTCCCGGTGTTCACCGTGCCGCGCAATCCCGTAGGCACCGCCGATTATGTCGCGGGGCTGCATGCCGCCAGCCTGGTCCGCGACGGCGGCACGCTGCAGATCGGCATAGGATCGCTGGGTGATGCAGTGACATACGCGCTGATCCTGCGGCACCGGCACAATTCGCTGTTCCGCGAATTGCTGGCGCAGGTCACCGACGAGCAACGCGAGACGGCTCCGTTCGAGGAGGGGCTCTATGCGTCGAGCGAGATGTTCGTCGACGGTTTCCTGGACCTGTATGACGCAGGGATATTGAAGCGCCGTTCGGCCAGCGGCCATGTGCTGCACAGCGCGTTCTTTGCCGGGTCGCGCGACTTTCTGGACCGGCTGAAAGCGATGCCCGAGGAACGGCGGCGCGATTTCGACATGACCCCGGTATCGTTCACCAATGCGCTTTACGGAGACGAGGACGCCAAGCGGGCCGACCGGCCGCATGCGCGTTTCCTCAACAACGCGATGAAGATCGACGTGCTGGGCGCGGCGCAATCGGACACGCTGAGCGATGGCCGGGTGGTCAGCGGGGTCGGCGGGCAGCATGATTTCGTCGAACAGGCGCTGGCGCTGCGCGGCGCGAATTCGGTGATGCTGATCCATTCGCATCGCATCAAGGACGGCAAGGCCGAGCCTAACATCGTCTGGCAACTGGACCGCACGACCATCCCGCGCCACATGCGCGACGTGGTGGTGACCGAATATGGCGTAGCCTGGCTGAAGGGCGCAAGCGATGCCGAATGCATCGAGCGCATGGCCGCCATCGCGGATTACCGCTTTGCCGGCGGACTGGCCGCAAGGGCGCGCAAGGCGGGCAAGCTGGGCAAGGGGGCCGAACCGCATACCGGCGGCAACCGGCCCGAACGATTGCGCGACCTGCTGGCGAAACCGCGCGCGGAGGGGTTCTTTCCCGACTTCCCCTTCGGCAGCGATTTCACCCATGCGGAGCGCACCGCCCTGCGCGCGCTGGCGTTTCTGAAGGAGTGCGGCCGTTCGAAAACCGCGCTGGCACGCACCTTCGCCGCGGGGCTTTTCGCGGAACCGGATGCGGATCAACGCGCCGCGCTCGACCGGTTGGAGATCGGCGGCGGGGTGAAGGACCGATTGTACCGCGCGCTGCTGCTGGGTGCGTGGCGGCGGGCGGCGGGGTGATATCGCGCGGGAACCGATGCGGGCCTGTCCTGTTGAGGACATTGGTGGGCAGGCAGTGCTGACGCGCTGTAACGTCAGTTCAGGGCTTCGCTTATCGCAATCCAACCGCATCTCTTCGGTCCAATCGCATGCCTCGCCCTGGCGGGGTGCATGGCCGGTCCCGATTTCGAGCGACCCGATCCCGCCGTGCCGCGTGACTATGTCTCGGGCCGAACGCCGGCCGCGACCCAGGCGGCGGACGGGCTGGCGGGGGATGCGCAATATTTCCTTCCCGGAGCAGACCTGCCGCGTGGCTGGTGGCACTGGTTCGGTTCGCCCGAACTGGTCCTGCTGATCGAGCGGGCCTTTGCGGGTAGCCCCGACCTCGCAGCCTCGCGCGCGCGGCTGCGTGGGGCGGAGGCGCAATTGCGGGCACAGCGCGGGCTGCTGGTGCCGCAGCTGGGGGCCAGCGGATCGGCATCCTATGGCAGCGGCGGCGGAGGCGGGCAGGGCGCGGGCCAAGGTGGCGGCGGACAAGCAGGCGGTCAGGGTGGCGGGCAAGCAGGCGGTCAGGGCTTCGGGGCCGAGGCGTTCACCGTCTATACCGCCGGAGCGAGCGTGTCCTATGACCTCGACCTGGCGGGCGGAAACAGGCGGCGCGTGGAAGCCGCCGCCGCCGAATACCGCAGGCAGGCGCAGGAATTGCAGGCCGCCTATCTGGCGCTGATCGGCAATATCGTCAGCGCAGCGCTGGAATCCGCGTCGCTGCGCGCGCAGATCGAGGCGCGCGAGCAATTGATCGCGGGCCAGAACGAAAGCATCGAACTGGCGCGCATCCGCGTCGAGCAAGGCGCGGACGCCCGCGCCGACCTGGTGACGCAGCTGGCCGATGTGGCGGCCCTGCGCGCGACCATTCCGCCCTTGCGCTCGCAGCTGGCGGCATCGGACAACCGGCTGGCCCTGCTGATCGGATCGCCCCCTGCCGAAGCGGAGATCCCGCGCGTCGAGCTGGCCGATCTGCGCCTGCCCGAGGCCGTGCCGATCAGCCTGCCGTCGCGGCTGGTTCGCACCCGGCCCGACATACTGGCTGCCGAGGCGCTGCTGGCGCGCCGCAGCGCCGAGATCGGGGTTGAGGCGGCGGACCTGTATCCCAACCTGACGCTGGATGCCGGGTTCGGGCTGTTCGGCGGCGCGGGCGGGCTGGCGCTGGCAGCGCCCGATGCGGTGTTCAACCTGGGCGCGGGGCTGTTCGCGCCGCTGTTCGACGGCGGGCGGCGCGAGGCGGAGGTCGACGTGGCGGTGGCAGCCTATCAGGAAGCGCTGGCGCTGTACCGCGGGCAGGTGCTGGGTGCGTTCGTCGAGGTGGCGGACGGGATCCGCGCGCTTGAGAACGACGCCGCGGCACTGGCGGACCAGCGAACGGCGCTCGAAGCGGCGCGCGAAAGCCTGGAACTGGCACGCTTTCGCCGCGCCGAGGGGGCGATCAGCCAGATCGATGTCCTGACCATCCAGCGGCGGTACGAAGAAGCGCGCTTTGCCTATATCGATGCCATCGCCAGCCGCTTCCAGGACACGGCGGCGCTGTTCGCGGCGCTGGGGTCGGGACCGCTTGGCGATGCCGAGCTGGCGGGCATCTCGGCGCGCGAATATCTCGATTACACCCATGCCGAGCTTGAGGCCGGGCGCATACCGGAGGAGGGGCTGTGAGCGAACGAATGATCGACGGACGCCCCGGCCTGCCCGCGCCAGAGGAACACCCCGCCCTGCCGCCGCCCGAGGGAATGGAGCCCGGCGCCGGCAATGACGACAAGGCGCCGGAGGAAGGCGAGCAGGATTTCTGGCACCGCCGCCGCTTCTGGCTGGCGGTGGGCATACTGGTCCTGTTGACGCTGCTGGTGGCGTTCTGCGGCGGCGGCGGCGACGATGATCAGCAGCAGGGCGGCCCCCCGGTCGCCGCCGTGTCCGCGGCTGAGGCGGAAGCACGGGTCTGGAGCGGCGAGCTGACCGCGGTCGGCACGGTCGAGGCGATCCAGGGCGTCGAGGTGACGACGGAGGTGGCGGGCATCGTGTCGGACATCGGATTTCGCAACGGCACCAGCACCCGCGCCGGGCGCACGCTGGTGCGGCTGGACAACACCACCGAGCAGGCGGAGCAGGCCGCCCTGGTCGCGCAGCGCGGTGCCGCGCGGCTTGCCTATGAACGCGCGCAAAGGCTGATCGAACGCGGGGCTACATCGGAAGCCGAGCTGGAAGCCGCGCGCGCCGAATGGCAGAACCTGGCCGCGCAGGTCCGCCAGGTCGGCACGGTGATCGAGAAGAAGCGCATCGACGCGCCGTTTTCGGGCATGCTGGGCATCAGGCAGGTGAGCCTGGGCGAATTCGTCTCGCCCGGAACGCCGATCGTGTCGCTGCAGCAGCTGACGCCGATCTATGTCAATTTCGAGCTTCCCGAACGCGCGCTGCGCCAGATCGACGAGGGGCTGCCGATCTCGGTCCGCAGCGCGGCATTCGACGACCGGATCTTCACCGGGCGCATCACCGCCATCGATCCCGACATCGACGAGCGGACCCGGTCGGTCCAGGTGCAGGCGACGCTGCCCAATGCGGATCGCGCGCTGCGGCCCGGCATGTTCGCCGACGTCACCATCGACCTTGCCGGTTCGCGCGAGGTGGTGGCGGTGCCCACCACCGCGCTGACCCGCAATGCCTATGGCGACCTGATCTATGTCATCGACCGGCTGAGCGAGGAGGAAATGGCACGGCGCCGCCAGCAGCGCCACCAGTCGCAGGATGACGGCGGCTTCCTGTCCGGCCTGTTCGGCAGCGGCGATGATCGGCAGGACGGCGGTTCCGAGCCCCGGAACGGCGAAGGCGGCAGGGACCGCCCGCAGCTGGTCGCGCGCGCGGTGTTCGTCGAAGTGGGCGAGACGCGCGGGCTCTATACCGAGATCACCGAGGGGATCGAGCCGGGGATGCGCGTGGTCACCGCCGGCCA
This sequence comes from Croceicoccus marinus, assembly GCF_001661675.2. NCBI lineage: Bacteria > Pseudomonadati > Pseudomonadota > Alphaproteobacteria > Sphingomonadales > Erythrobacteraceae > Croceicoccus > Croceicoccus marinus. The sequence goes on from NZ_CP019603.1 coordinate 644,461, forward strand.
GCTGAAATTGGAGGACGGCGCGCCGGTCCGCATCGTCGAGCGCGACGCGCTGAAGGGCGCACAGCGGGTGCCGCGCCGGCCATGATGCGCTTCCTCACCCGCTTCGTCGAACGGCCCGTGCTGGCCAGCGTGGTCAGCCTGGTCATATTGCTGCTGGGGCTGCAGTCGATCACCTCGCTCACCACGCGGCAGTTTCCCGAGATCACGTCGGCCACGATCAACATCAACACGCCCTATATCGGCGCGGATGCGGAACTGGTGCGCGGCTTCATCACCACCCCGCTGGAACAGGCGATATCCGAGGCGGAGGGGATCGACTACCTGCAATCGACCAGTACGCAGGGCCAGTCGAGCATCCAGGCCTATCTTGAGCTGAACTACGACCCGAACGACGCGGTCGCGCAGATCCTGACCAAGATCAACCAGGTGTCGAACCAGCTTCCGCCCGAGGCGGAGAACTCGATCGTCTATGTGACGAGCGAGGCCGAGACCGATGCGATGTATATCGCATTCCAGTCGGAAAACCTGACCCCGGCGGAAATGACCGATTTCCTCAATCGCGCGATCCGCCCGCGGATCGAGACGATCGACGGCATCCAGCAGGCGCGCATCCAGGGCGCGCAGACGCTGGCCCTGCGCGTATGGCTGGATCCGAGGCGAATGGCCGCATTGGGCGTCGCGCCGTCCGACGTGCAGCAGGCATTGGCCAGCAGCAACTATCTTGCCGCCATCGGGCAGACCCGGGGATCGACCTTTTCCCTGCCGCTGAACGCCGGGACCAGCATCGACGATGTCGATGTGTTCCAGCGGCTGATCGTGCGGCAGAACGGCAACGCGTTGGTCCGGCTTGAGGACATCGCCGAAGTTGCGCTGGGGTCCGAGGGCTATGGCAGTTCCACCTTCATCAACGGCCGACCCGCCGTGTTCATGGAGGTCGAGGTCGCGCCCGAGGCGAACCTGCTGTCCACCATCGAGCAGGTGAACGAGCTGTTCCCGAGGCTGCAGGAGGACCTGCCCGCCGGGACCAGCGGCACCATCGTCTATGACGCGACCGTCGCCATCGATTCCAGCATCGACGAGGTGGTGAGCGCGCTGTGGCAGGCGCTGGCCATCGTGACCGTGGTGATCCTGCTGTTCCTGGGGTCGTGGCGCTCGGCCCTGGTGCCCGTCATCGCCATGCCGCTGTCGATCGTGGGCGCGTTCTTCATCATGAACATGCTGGGTTATTCGATCAACCTGCTGACCCTGCTGGCGCTGATCCTGGCCATCGGGACCGTGGTCGACGACGGGGTGGTCATCGTCGAGAACGCGATGCGCCATATCGAGGAGGGTGAGGACCCCGACCTTGCCGCCAAGAACACGGTGAAGGAGCTGGCGTCGTCGATCGTGGCGATGAACGTGGTGGTGCTGGCGGTGTTCCTGCCGGTCGGGCTGATCGGCGGGCTGACGGGCAGCCTGTTCACGGAGTTCGCCTATACCATCGCGGGCGCCACGCTGATGAGCGGTATCGTCGGGCTGACCCTGTCGCCGATGATGTGCGCCAAGGTGCTGAAGCCGCACAGCGGCGACAAGAAGGGCATCGCGCGCTGGGTCGACCGGGGATTTCGCCGGACCAGCACGATCTATGCACGGCTGCTGGGCAAGGCGCTGGATGCGCGCTGGGTGGTGCTCGCAGTGGGGGGGGGGATCCTGGTCAGCTGCTGGTTCCTCTACAGCTCGGCGCAGCGCGAGCTGGCCCCGCCCGAGGACGACGGTTTCCTCATCGTCTCGGCCGAGGCGGATCCCAATATCTCCATCGACCAGCTGGAGCGCTGGACGGCGCAGCTGGTCGACATCGTCGCGGGCTTCGATTCGGTGGATCTGGCCTTTGCCAACAACGCGGGCGAGGGCGGCGGCAGCGCGTTCGCGGGTGCGGTAATGAAGGACTGGGGCGAGCGCGAGCATACGCAGCAGGAGCTGCAGCCCGAGCTGAACGCCGCGGTGCAGGAGGTCGCCGGGCTGCAGGTGTCGGTAATCTCGCCGTCCACCCTGCCGGGCGGCGGGGGCGGGCCGCCGGTGCAGTTCGTCATCGCCTCGATCGACGAGCCGCGCGCGATCCTGGAGCAGTCGGAGCGCATCGTGCAAGCCGCGAACGCCAGCGGGCTGTTCCAGTTCATCGACAGCGACCTCACCTTCGACCGGCTGCAGGGCGAGCTTGAGATCGACCGCGAGAAGGCGAGCGCGCTGGGCGTCGACATCGCCCGGCTGGGGCAGGACCTCTCGACCATGCTGTCCGAGGGTTATGTCAACTATTTCAGCCTGAACGAGCGCAGCTACCGCGTGATCCCGCAGGTGGAGCGCGAGTTCCGCCTGCATCCCGAGCAGCTTGAGAACTATTACGTCCGCGCCAATCCGGACGGGCCGCCGGGGCAGGGGGTGAGCGAGGCGGGCGGAACTCTGGTGCCGCTTAGCGCCTTTGCCACGATCACGACCGATGTGCGGCCCAGTGCGCTCAGCCGGTTCAACCAGCTGAATGCCGCGATCCTGTCGGGCGTCCCGGCCGAGGGCGTTTCCATCGGCGAGGCGATCGAGTTCCTGCAGGGCGAGGCGGAAAGCCTGCCGCAGGGCTACTCCGTCGATTACGCGGGCCAGTCGCGCCAGTTTGTCGAGGAGGGATCGAATATCGCGCTGGCATTCGGGCTGGCGGTGATCCTGGTGTTCCTGACCCTGGCCGCCCAGTACGAAAGCTTTCGCGATCCGGCGGTCATGCTGGTCAGCGTGCCGATGAGCCTGGCCGGCGCCTTGGTATTCTTCGCGCTGGGCGTGGTGAGCGCCAATATCTATACCCAGATCGGCTTGCTGGCGCTGACCGGGTCGATCATTCGCCACGGTATCCTGCTGGTCGAATTCGCCAACCAGATCCAGCGTGACGAGGGCGCGGACCGGCGGCAGGCGATGGAGAAGGCGGCGGCGCTGCGGCTGCGTTCGATCCTGATGACGACCATCGCCACGCTGATCGGGCTGGTCCCGCTGCTGATCGCGTCGAGCGGACCGGGCGCGAACAGCCGCTTCGCCATCAGCTTCGTGCTGGGCGTGAGCATGGCGATCGGGACGCTGTTCACCCTGTTCGTTGTCCCCGCGCTCTATACGCTGGTCGCCAGCAAGCGATCGGAAAGCGCCGAGGGCAGCAAGGAAGGCGCCGGTCAGGGAAGTGGTGAAATGGCCGGAGCAGCCGCATAAACAGGCCTGATCGCCCGCAATTACCCCGTCGGGCCTCGCCCCGTCGCGGGCAGGGGGCGCCTTGGGCGATATGGCGGCACTGCTTGCCGTGCGGCTCGTTGCAAACATATACCCACAGGAGAATGCCATGAACACGAAGATGCTTTTCGGCAGCCTGCTTGGCGCTGCCATGTTTGTAACGCCTGCGATGGCGCAGGTCGTGCCTCAGGAAGAACCGATGCCGGGCTCGCTGCCCAATACCGCGGATCCGCGCGACACCATGCCGACGTCGCCATTGCCGCCGTACGAGGACCGGGCGAATCTCGACAATCCCACCGATCCGGCGATGAACCCGATGGACCACACGATGGGTCCGCCGACGACGCCGATGCCGCACAATGACGCGATGCCCGATCGCCCCGCCGTTCCCCCGGCTGGCGAGACCGTGCCGCAGACGGTGGCCCCCACGATCGACACCGATGGCGACGGCATCATGGATGCCTGGGACCGCGACAGGGACATGCGTCCCGACGCATGGGACACGACCGGCGACGGCATGGCCGATACGATGGACGACAATTACGACGGCGAGCCGGACATGTCGCCGATGTGATGAAGCGCCCTTTCCCCGCGGGTCTGCGCGGCCATCATGGCGCTGCAGGCCCCGCCAAGGGCGAATGCCCAAGGGCGGAAATCTTGAACGACCGCCATGCTTGCCGCATGGCGGTCGTTGCATGTTTCGAACCCAGTTCCGACCCAAGGTAAGCCCCGCCCCATGACAATGTCCCTTCCCGCCCGCCTGCCGCGTATCGCCGCCGGTTCGACATTGGCGCTAGCAGCCGTGATGGCGGTGCCAGCGGCTGCCCAGCCGCGCGTGCTGGTCGAATCGATCGCGCCGGGCGCGGATGCCTCGTCGGTCGCGGTCGAGGTCGCGGTGATCAATGCCGCCGATGGCCCGGGTGCCGCCTTGCCGGCGGAGGTTCCCGCGCAAGTCGACGCCACGCTGATCGCTGCCGAGCGGCAGTACCGCGTGATACTGACGTGCAGTCCCGATGGCGCGGCTCGGATCGAACCTGGTCAATTCGCTACGGCAAGCTGCAGCTTTGCGCTTCCCGGCGCGGTTCCAGCGGGGGCCGACATGCAGCTTTCGCTCGGCGGCGCGGCGCCGGCCTATGCGTTCTCGCTTCCCGCCGTGCGAGGCGAGGACGGGGAGGGCAGCAGGCTTGCGCTGGGGCTGCCGCTGGCGGATAGCGCGGTACCATCGGCCCAGCCCGAGAGCGGAAACGCTTTCCTGGGCAATCTGTCGGTCTATCAGCCGATCTATGCCGCCTATGGCCCCGGCACCAACAGCGATGCGCGGTTGCAGATCAGCTTCAAATACCAGCTGTTCGGCGATGCGGGCGCTGTCGGCGGCGATGCGCCGATCGTGAACGGCGTGCATTTTGGCTATACCCAGCGGCTGTTCTGGGACCTGGGCGCGGATTCCTCGCCCTTTCGCAACATCGATTTCATGCCCGAGCTGTTCTACCTGCAACCCGCGGTCGAGGTCAGCAATGGGCTGGCGCTGGGCGGACAGCTGGGGGTGCGGCACGAATCCAACGGGCGCGACGGCGCGCAGTCGCGCAGCGCCAATACCGTCTATCTGCAGCCTGTCGGCACGTTCGATGTGGGGGACTACACCGTCTCGGTCGGGCCGCGCCTGTTCTTCTATGTCGGAGACCTCGAGGATAATCCCGATATCCGGCGCTATCGCGGATCGACCGGGCTGTTCCTGGAAGTGGGGCAAGACGACGGGCTTCGCCTGACGACGCAGAGCCGGTTCAACTTCTCCAGCGGCAAGGGCGCGGTCGAGGGGGAATTGTCCTATCCTCTCGACCGGATCGTCGACACCGACCTCAACCTCTATGTCTTCGGCCAAGGATTCGTGGGCTATGGCGAGAACCTGCTGGATTATGACCGCCACACTACGCGCCTGCGGATCGGCTTTGCCATCGTGCGCTGATCGCACTTCGCTGTTATGTTCAAGGCGGCCTTAGAATATTGGGCCAAGCCCCTGTTTCATGTCCACTTTCCGCAAGACTCCAACAAGTCCTTCCGAATCGGGAACTGCCCGCGCCGGGCGTCGTAGGTTCAACACATGACACATATCGAACAACCGGGTGGTTGTGCCCCCGAAAGGGCGGAGCCGGCAGGAGATACGTAAACACGGAAAGGATACAGACATGACACTCAAGGCATTGATGACAGCGGGAATTGGCGCTGCCGCACTCTTGGCCGGACCTGCCATGGCGCAGGCCCCGAACTCCCAGGACTGGGCACAGCGACAGGCGCAGAACGAAACCGTCAGCGCCCAGCGCATGATGAGCGGCGATGTGACCAACGGCTTCAACATGCTTGGCAATGTCAGCGACATCGTGCTGAACGCGCGGGGCACCGCCGTCGAATATGTCCTTTACGAAGTGCCGTTCCCCTATGACGTCTATACCGCCGAGGACGGCTTCGTGCGGTGGGACAATATCGAGGTCGAGCGCGGCGTGGGCTCGGGCCTGGACCTTCGCATCGATGGCGAGGCTTCCGCCTATGCCAAGGAACAGCTGCAACTGACCCGCGCCGAAGCCGGTGACCGCCTGGTCAGCCGGATCGTGGGCAGCGACCTTACCTTCTCCGACGGACAGATGCGCGAGATCGACGATATCCAGTTCGATCCCGAAAGCGGCATGATCACCAATTTCGTGGTCGAGATGGACGAGGACAGCCTGTTCGACGAGGATACGCGCCTTGTCCCGGCGGCGATGGTGATGCTCGACCCGCAGGGCGTATGGACGGTGCGGCAGCCGGTGACGTACAACTGGACCGTCTGGGCGATGTGACGGCGCGGCCAGCGGCCTGCACCGTGCCTTGGCAGCACGGGCGGCGGGCCGCGGGTGGACCGGAAACAATAAATTACAGTTTACCGCATTAATCCGGCTTTTGGCGCAGGCGATCACTCCGTATGTACCGCGCCTGCGAAAAGGTGCGATCTGCAAGGAGCTGCTGTGGCGGGACAAAGACTGGGTTTACGTGACGCCGCGCAGTGGATAGCGGAAATCATCGGGCCCGATTACGCCTATATCCGCATCGGAATCGTCTATACCGTCGCCATTACCCTGCTGTCGCTTGCGACGCCGATTTCCGTCCAGGTCCTGATCAACAGCGTCGCGCGCACGACCCTGCCCGCGCCGCTGTGGACCCTGTCGCTCGTGCTGCTGTTCCTGCTGCTGGTGGTGGCGGGGCTCAGCGCGCTGCGCCTGTATGTCATGGCCATGTTCGAGCGGCGGATCTTCGCGCGCGTGGTGGCCGAGATCACGGTGCGCGCTGTGCACGCGCAGAATCCCTATTTCTCGGACGCGAACAGCGGGCATCTGTTCAACCGCTATTTCGACATGCCGGTGCTGCAGAAATCGATCCCCAGCCTGGTGATCGGGGCCTTTACCATCATCCTGCAGGCGATCGTGGGGCTGGCGGTGACCAGCTTCTACCACCCGTTCTTCCTGGCCTTCAACATGGTGCTGGTGACGCTGGTGTTGCTGATCTGGCTGCTGTGGCGGCGCGGCGCGGTAACGGGCGCGGTGGGGCTTTCGCATGCCAAGCACAATGCCGCGCACTGGCTGGAAAGCGTCGGCGGGTCGAACGGCTTCTACAAGTCCAGCCGCTATGTCGGGTTCGCGATGGACCGGACGGAGCGCGTGACCGCCGCCTATATCGACGCGCACAAAAGCTATTTCCATTTCAGCTTCTCGCAGGCGGTCGCCTATTTCCTGCTGTACGCGCTGGCGAGCGCGGGGCTGCTGGCGCTTGGCGGGAACCTGATCATCCAGGGGCAGCTGTCGATCGGCCAGCTGGTCGCGGCAGAGCTGATCCTGTCAGGCGTATTCTACGGCATCTCGCAGCTGGGCTGGTATCTCGACACCTTCTACGACATGGCCGCCAGTTCCGAGGAGCTGTCGCTGCTGTTCTCGATCCCGCAGGAAAGCAATCGCGCTTCGGGCGAGGAGCCGTCGGACGGGTCCGTCCGCATGCGCGAGGTGGTGCATGGCGTGGCGCATCTGTCCTTCGCGATGGCCGGCGGCGAGCAGGTCGTCGCGGTGGTGGAGCCAGGGCTGGAGCGCGTGCTGGCGGGCCTGCTGAAGCGGCACATATTGCCCGACCGGGGCCAGGTGCTGATCGGCAAGGGCGATCTGGGTACGTTCGACATGTACCTGCTGCGCTCTGCCGTGACGGTGCTGAACCGGCCGACCATCGTCGAGGTGACGATCCGCGAATATCTGACGCTCGCGGTGGACGAGGGGGACAGCAAGGCGATGATGATGGCGCTCGACACCGTGGGGCTGGGCCGCCGGGTCGCCACCCTGCCCGAAGGGTTCGACACGCTGCTGTCCTCGTCCGGTGCGCCGCTGACCATTGCCGAGGTGATGCAGCTGAAGCTTGCCAATGCGATCCTCAGCAGGCCCAAGGTGCTGCTGATGTCCGAACTGTTCGACATGATGCCGGTCGAACGGCTGAAGGCGGCACTCGCCCGGCTGCGGGAAAGCGACACGACCGTGCTGCTGTCCACCCGCCGGCCCGAGGCGATCGCGCTCGACGCCTATATGTGGCTGGGCAACCGCGAGCAGTGCCGCTTCGCCAGCCACGGCGACCTTCGGCAATATGTGGCCGAGCGGGAGCATCAGGATGCCTGAGCGTCCCGAGAACCGGCAGCATTTCAAGACGCTCGCCTCGCTCAGCCCGCCGCGCATCGCGGTGGTGATGGCCTGGCTGATCGGGCTGGGCTTCGTGCTTGTGGTTGCGCTGCTGTTCGTGCCCTGGGTGCAGACCGCACAGGGCATGGGCAAGGTCGTCTCGCTGGATCCCGACGATCGGCCCCGGCAGGTGACATCGGTGATCGAGGGGCGGGTCGAACGCTTTTTCGTCAGCGATGGCGACCAGGTGCAAGCGGGCGATCCCATCGCGCGCGTGGTCGATGTAGATCCCGGCCTGCTCTCGCGCCTGAGCGCCGAGCGCGCGCAGCTTGAGGCGGAGATCGCCGCGATGCAGCAGGCGCGGCAGGTCGCGGCGATCGATGTCGGGCGCACGCGCCAGCTGCTGGAAGAAGGGCTGGCATCGCGCCGCGAATACGAGCAGTCGCAGATCCGCATCGCCGAGGCCGACGCCACTATCGCGGAGGCGCGCGCCGCCATCAACCGGATCGAGACCGAGATCAATCGCCGTTCCGAACAGGTGGTGCTCGCCCCGCGCGAAGGGCGGGTGCAGCAGGTCAACGGCGAGCTTGGCGGGCAGCTGATCGATGCCGGCACCGTGCTGGCGGTGATCGCGCCGGAACAGGTCCAGCGCGCGGTCGAGCTGTATGTCGACGCGCGCGACGTGCCTATCATCGAACGCGGCAGCCCCGTCAGGCTTGAGTTCGAGGGCTTTCCCGCGATCCAGTTCAGCGGTTGGCCCAACCTGGTCTATGGCGTCTATGACGGACAGGTGCGCACGATCGATCCGGTCGCTGGTCCCAATGGCCAGTTCCGGGTCATCGTGGAACCCCTGCCCGGTGCCGAACGTCCGTGGCCGGGCGAACGCTATGTCCGGCAGGGCAGCAATGTCGTGGGCTGGATCCGCGGCAACACCGTCACCGTCGGGTTCGAGATCTGGCGCCAGCTGAACGACTTCCCCTTGCAATACGACCGCACGGCGAGCGAGACGTCCGAGCCGGGCAGCGGGTGGGGTTCGTCCTCTTGATCGGGATCGCGAAGGGATTGATGGCCGGGTTCGTCGCCGCCGCTGCCTGCGCGGTGCCGGCGATGGCGCAGGATGCGGCCGCCCCCATCGCCGCGCCAGACGTCGCTGCGCCAATACCGCAGGCCGACGTGCCAACAGACGCGCAGCAGGCCGGGCCGCTGACCATCGACGAGCTGCTGCGCCGGTCGGCCCGCACCGCGCCCCAGATCATCGAGGCGCTGGCCCGCATCCGGCAGGCGCAGGGCACCGCCCTGCGGGCCGAGGGCGCGTTCGACACCGTCTTCGATGTCGAGGGGCGCAGCCGGGTCACCGGCTATTACGGCGGCACGGTGGTCGACGGGGAGGTCAACCAGCCTTTCACGACCAATGGTGGCTATGCCTATGGCGGCTACCGCATCAGCCGGGGCGATTTCCCGATCTACGAGGACAAGGCCTTTACCAACGAGCTGGGCGAGCTGAAGATCGGCGCGCTCTATTCGCTGCTGCGCGACCGGCTGATCGACGAGCGGCGGGCGCAGCGCTCGATCGCGGCGCGCGGCATCGACATCGCCCGGTTCGAGGCGGAGGCCGCCGCCATCGGCGTGCAGAGCCGCGCGATCGAGGCCTATCAGGACTGGGTCGCGGCGGGGCTGCGGCTGCGCGCCTATCGCGAGCTGCTGGGGCTGGCGCAGGACCGCACCGGGGGGATCGACCGGCAGGTCGCGCTGGGCGCGCAGCCGCGCATATTGCGGACCGAGAACGAGCAGAACCTGGTCCGCCGCCGCGCGCGGGTGATCGAATCGGAGCAGGCGTTCCAGGCCGCGGCGGTGCGGCTGTCTTTGTTCTATCGCGACCTGGACGGCAATCCGATCACGCCGGGCGCCGACCGCCTGCCGCAGGATGCCGAGGCGCTGGCGCTGCTGTCGGTCGACCCTGCTTTTCGCCTGACCCAGCGGCCCGAACTGCAGAGCCTGCTGGCGCAGATCGACCAGTCCGTGCTGAGCCTTGCGCTCGCGGAGAATGCGATGAAGCCGCGTTTCGACCTGCTGGGCGAAGTGGCCAAGGACATCGGCGACCGGGGGCTGGGCGGGCCGAGCCGCTCCCCGCTCGAGACCATCGTGGGTTTCCGCTTTTCGGTGCCGCTACAGAACCGCGCAGCGCGCGGGCGCGTGCTGGAGCAGGAGGCGAAGCTGGACGAGCTGGCGATCCAGCAGCAATTCCTGCGCGACCGGATCGAGAACGAGGTCGAGACGATGCGCATCGCGCTGGAAGGCGCGCAGCAGCTGGTCGAGACCGCGCAGCAGGAATACGAGCTTGCGTTGGAGCTGGCGCAGGCGGAGCGGCGGCGCTTCCAGCTGGGGTCGAGCAATTTCTTCCTGGTCAACCAGCGCGAGGAAACCGCGACCGACGCGCAGATCCAGCTGATCGCCGCCAAGGCCCGCATCGCCGCCGCCCAGGCCGACCTTGCCGCCGCCACCGTCGACCTCGACGCGCTGGGACTGGCCGAATAGCGCAAGATCCGCGTGTCTTTCGGCACGTTTCGCGTTTTGCCGGGTTGGCTTTGTTCAGGCAGGCCAAAGGTCGCCACCGATCCGACAGAAAGGCGAATGACGTGCCCCAATCCCTGAACCGACTGCCATGACCCGACTCGACGACCACGCCGCCATCGTCACGGGCGCCAGTTCGGGCATCGGCCTGGCCATTGCCGAGGCGATGGCCGACGCTGGCGCGGCGGTGGCGATCAACTACCACTCCCACCCCGAACCGGCCGAGACGCTGGTCGGCACCATTCGCGAGCGGGGAGGGCGCGCCATCGCGGTCAAGGCCGACGTGTCGAAGGAAAAGGACGTCATCCGCCTGTTCGACGAGGCCTGCTCCGAATTCGGGCGGGTCGACATCCTCGTCGCAAACGCGGGCATCCAGAAGGACGCCGCGATCGCCGACATGTCGCTGGCCGACTGGAACACCGTTATAGAGCTTAACCTGACCGGCGAGTTCCTGTGCGCGCGCGAGGCGGTGCGACGCTTTCGCCGCCAGCCTGCCGAGGGGCGCCCCGCGCGCAGTGCCGGTGCCATCGTCGCCATGAGCTCGGTTCACGAGATCATCCCCTGGGCCGGGCACGTCAACTATGCCTCGGCTAAGGGCGGGATCCGCATGCTGACCCGTTCGCTGGCGCAGGAAGTCGCGGGCGAGGGGATCCGCGTGAACGCCATCGCGCCGGGCGCGATCCAGACGCCGATCAACAAGGAAGCCTGGGACAGCGAGGAATCGCTGGAAAAGCTGCTGCAGCTGATCCCCTATGCCCGGATCGGCCAGCCGGAGGATATCGCACGCGCCGCCGTGTGGCTCGCTTCGGACGAGGCGGATTACATTACTGGCACGACGCTGTTCGTGGACGGCGGCATGGCGCTTTATCCGGGGTTCAGGGACAACGGCTAGGCCGCCGCGATTGCTTTTCCGCCCGCGCCCGATACCCTGCCCCTTCCCGCCATCAGGGCAGGGAGCCCGAGGAGCCGATGCAGACACCCACCGACGAGAAGAGCCGGCACGAGCGTGCGCGCCTGCTTGTCGCCATCGCCGTGTTCTCGGTGCTGTTGTGGCAGACGCATATCGGGGCGTTCGCGCTGTATCCCTTCACCATCCTGGCGACCTGGTTTCACGAGATGGGGCACGGGCTGGCCGCCCTTGCCTCTGGCGCAAGGTTCGAGCGGCTGATCATCTATTCGAACGGATCGGGCGTGGCGCAGCTTCTGCTGCCTGCCGACCGCTTCCGGGTGACCGATGCGATCATCTCGGCCTTTGGGCCGCTGGGCCCGGCGATCGCGGGCGCGGGACTGATCGTCTCGTCGCGAAGCCAGCGGGCGACGCGGATCGCGCTGGCCGTGCTGGGCGCGGTGCTGCTGGTCAGCACGCTGGTCTGGGTCCGGTCGCTGACCGGCTGGCTGGTGCTGCCGCCGCTAGGCATCGCCATTCTCGCCATCGCGTGGAAAGGATCGGCGGCGGTGCGCCATTTCGCGATCCAGTTCCTGGGCGTGCAGGCGGGGATCAGCGTATGGCGGCAATTCGACTATCTGTTCAGCCGCGGCGGCGTGGGGCCGGGCCAGCTATCCGATACCGCCGCCATCGCGCAGGTGCTGTTCCTGCCCTTCTGGGTGTGGGGCGCGATCATCAGCGCGCTGACGGCCGGACTGCTTTGGTGGAGCTTTCGCCTGGCGTTCCGCCGCTGACGCAGCTGCAAACAGGGGGGGCGATGCGTCCGCTAAAGCTTCGTCGCCACCAGCCTTAGCGTCGCGCCCTTGTCGTCGGGCCGCGTTTCGAACACCCATTCGGGCGCGGCGACCGGGTTGGTGACGTCGATCTTCGTCAGCTTGGTGAGCCGCCTTTTCGCAAAGCGCAGGTTCTCCTTTATGAAATATTTGAATCCCGTATCCGCAATCTCGCCCGAGGTGCCGGTCTCCTTCACCTGAAGCACGTCGGACAGGTTCTTTTCGAACATCAGCGCGATCGAATCGCGGGTGAAGAAGGTGATGTGCGGATCGTGCGACTTCTGCCCGTTGACGCTGAGCCAGGGCTTGTTCGGCACCTCGATCAGCAGGATGCCGCCCGGCGCGATATAGCCGGCCAGCCGCCGCAGTTCGGCCACCGGGTCGATCAGATGTTCCAGCACATGGCACATCAGCAGCACGTCGACCTTGCGGTCCAGCTGATCCAGCGGGACATATTCCACACTATCGCTGCCGCTGATCGCGTTTTTGTCGGCATCGTCGCACAGCAGCCTGGCATCGGGCCACAGCCTGCGCGCGGCTTCCAGATTGGCGAGATGCCCTGCGCCGAATTCATAGAACTCGCGCGGGGCACGATCGAGATATTTGTCGGCGAGCCGGGCGAGGCCGAGACCGCGCTTCACCTTTTTCTCGAACCCGCCGGCAGAGGTCGCCGAATGCCCGTCGCCGCGATAGGAGCCGCCGTAATATTCGATGATCTTCTGCAGGTTCAGCCGTTCGTGATCGACCTGCGTCGTGTGGCAGTTGCGGCATTCGAACAGCCGCAGCGCGGGGGCATATTTCTGCCATGCGTCGCCGTGGACATATTTGTACTTGCCGCGGTCGATGAAATCATCCGACTGGCACGCAACGCATTTCATAGATCGATCCCAAATCCGACAGGCTTGCAGGCGGCATGCACGCGGGGGAGCGGTTTTTCAACGATATGGCGTCGTGTATCACCCGTGGCGTATCAGCCATGACGGGGCCGTCAGCCCGGCTCGCGCCCGGAAATCTCGCTGGGCGTGCGGCCGGTCATCCGACGATAAAAGCGCGAGAAATAGGATGGGTCGTCAAAGCCCAGCTCCTCCGCCACATGGGCGCAGCCGGCATTGGTGAAGCGCAATAGCCGCGTCGCTTCCGCGGCAAGGCGCTGGTTGACGAATTCGATCGGACTGACGTCCAGCGCCGCGCGCACCCGGCGCGTCAGCGTGCGTTCGGTGCAGCCCAATGCCGCGGCATAGAATTCCAGCCTGCGCTGCGTGCGGCAATGCGCCTCGACCAGCGACTGGAAGCGCGTGACCAGACGGTCGCCGTGGTCGCGTTCCGGCCCGGCGCCATCCTCGGCCAGGATGCGCAGCAACGCTTCGGCCAGCGTGCGGCGCAGCATCTCGCGCGCGGGTGCCGCACCGGCGGCGAGCAGGATCTGCTGGCCCACCGCGCGGACGCGGGCCGCAATGTCGGGCGATAGCGACGCGATCCGCGGCGTGTGCACCATGTCGGCCAGCGCCTGGTCCCCCGACAGCGCCTGTACCAGCGTGTTCGACAGCGTCAGCACCAGCCCGTCGACATCGGGGCTGAAGCGGAATGCGTGCACCGCCCCGCTGGGCGCGACCAGCGCGAAGGGGGCGGCCGGCTGCGTCGCGTGAAAGTCCAGCGCGATCCGCGCCTGTCCGTCAAACACCAGCAGTAGCTGGCACAGCGCGGGATGGCGATGCGGCGGAATTTCCCAGTCATAGCGGATACTGCGCGCGGCAATCGTCTCGCAATGCACCAGTTCCTCGTGCCCGTGGCCGGGTTCTTCGCCCAGCAGGGCATAGCGCGGGACCGGAGCGGGCGGGTTCTTCATGTCGGGAAAGTACCAGACATTTTCCGGCCTGTCCCTTCGAAACATGGGGCCGGGTGGCACAATAAGGGCAAGAGGAATTGTCCGAAGGGTAACAGCCATGAAGAAACAGGTTTGCATCATCGGCGGGGGCCCTGCGGGCCTGCTGCTGGGCCATCTGCTGACGCAGGAGGGCGTGGATTGCGTCGTGCTGGAACGGCGGACGGGCGATTACGTGCTGGGCCGCATCCGCGCCGGGGTGCTGGAACAGGTCACCGTCGATCTGATGAAGCGCCTTGGCCTCGACGAGCGGATGAAGGCCGAGGGGCTGCCGCACGACGGCTTCAACCTGGCTGATGGCGAGCGGCTGATCCGCATCGACATCAAGGAGCTGACCGGCAAGGAAGTCATGGTCTATGGCCAGACCGAGCTGACCCGCGACCTGATGGAAGCCAGCGCCGGGCGCGGGCTCGAGGTGATCTATGGCGCGGAGGATGTCGAGCTGCACGACATCGACGGCGCGAACCCGCATGTCACCTTTACCAAAGACGGATCGCCCCGGCGCGTCAATTGCCGCTTCATCGCGGGCTGCGATGGTTTCCACGGCCCCAGCCGGCAGGCGATCCCCGCCAGCGTGGGTAAGGATTTCGAGCGCGTCTATCCGTTCGGTTGGCTGGGCATCCTGGCCGACGTGCCGCCCTGCAACCACGAGCTGATCTATGCGAACCACGAACGCGGCTTCGCGCTGGCGTCGATGCGGTCGAACACGCGCAGCCGCTATTACATCGACGTGCCGCTGACCGAGAAGATCGAGGACTGGTCCGACGAGCGCATCTGGGACGAGCTGGCCATCCGCCTCGGCCCCGAGGCTGCGGCCCATATCACCCGCGGGCCCAGCATCGAGAAGAGCATCGCGCCGCTGCGGTCCTATGTCTATGCGCCGATGCGCCACGGATCGCTGCTGTTGTGCGGGGACAGCGCGCATATCGTGCCGCCGACGGGCGCCAAGGGGCTGAACCTGGCGGCCAGCGACGTCTATTACGCGGCAGAGGCGCTGAGCGCCTTCTTCGGCAAGAACGATGCCGATGGAATCGCTGCCTATTCGGACAAGGCGCTGGCCCGGGTGTGGAAATCGGAACGCTTCAGCTGGTCGCTGACCCGGCTGATGCACCGCTTCCCCGAGGACGGCGATTTCGAACGCGCGATGCAGGTGGCGGAACTGGACTATATCGCTTCGAGCCGCGCGGCGCAGACGTCGATCGCGGAAAACTATGTCGGCCTGCCTGTCTGATCGGCCTGGCTGGATAAAAAAGGGGGGACGCGCGGCACATCGCCGCGCGTCCCCTTTCAGTTCAGGGCATCAGTTCTTCGAGCGCCAGCCTTCGGCATAGCTGTCGCGGGCGACTTCCGAATAGGGAACCGGCGCGACCACGGCCTTGATCTCGGTCTGGACGTGCGGTTCGACGGTGGGCTTGCTGGTGCCGCCATCGGGTTCGCCCCACAGCAGCGATACCTCGGTGCCGGGCTCGGCCACGCTTTCGTCCAGAATGGCCAGCGCCAGGAAGCGGCCAGCGTTGACGGTATAGCCGATCCAGGTCGAGATGCCGACGTTCCTGCCGTCCTTCAGCACCGCGTCATAGGGGTGCATCGCATAGACCGCGCTGGGGAATTCCAGGAACTTGGCCTTGTCGCCGGTCTGCAGCATCGAGCTCATGACCCGGACGATGTCCTGGTTGTCGAGCGCGAGCGTGACCTTCCGGCGCTTGGGCTGCTTGTCCATTTTCTCAAGCGCTTCGCGGCCGATGAAATCGTGGTCGAACTTGACCATGTGGCCATAGCCCAGATCCCACGGGGTGAGGTAGTAATCCTCGATATTGTCGGTCACGAACGACCCGCCCAGCGAACACATGCCGGGATAGGACTTGCCCTTCATCCATTCGCGGAATTCGCGGGTGCCTTCGCCGGTATAGACCGCCGGCAGGGGCGAGGGGATCCAGCCCGATTCCAGCGTGTTCGACGAATAGGTGCGGCCGCCGACCAGCGTCAGCCCGTCGTCCTTGCCCGCCTTCAACAGCGCGGAGTGGACCGTGTCGTAATCCTTCCACGGGCCGAACAGCTCGTAACCCGGCTGGCCGGCCATGCCGTGACGCAATGCGCGCACTTCGGCGCCGTCGATCATGATCGGCGCCATGCGGAAGAACTTGAGGTCGGGCGGGGTCTGGCCCATCGCCTTTTCCAGGATCTTCATGGCGTTGGGGCCCTGGAGCTGGAAGCGGTAGTTGCGGCGATAGCCCTTCTCGGCCTCGGGACGGGCGGCGGTGCGCTCGTCACGTTCGACCTGAACATCCCACTTGCCGGTCGCGGCATGGAATTCCACCCATTCGATCGACGGCGCGCGGCCGACAAGCTCGAACTTGTTCTCTTCCAGATAGAACAGGATCACGTCGCCGATCACATAGCCTTCGGGCGTGACGGGCGCGAACTGCTTGGCCTGGTTGGGCTTGAAGTTCCTGAAGCTGTTGGGCGCCAGATAGGACAGCATCTCGAACGCGTCGGGGCCGGTCACCAGCAGGTCGACCATGTGATACGACTGGTTGAAGAGCACGGCGGTCTCGGCCCAGGCGCGCTGTTCGTCGCGCCAGTTGGAAAATTCGCCCGGAACGCCGGGATAGACGTTGGGCCCGACCTGCTGGTTGCGCAGGAAGGTGACGGTATCGCCGGCATCGGCCAGCTTCTGTTCAAGCGATTGGTCAGTCATTGGAACCTCTCCTAAGGCAATCGGAAACGGAAATTCAGGTGTTCGTCGCGGCCAGCCACTCGCGCAGCACGGCGTTGAATTCTTGCGGCCTTTCGGCCGGAAGCATGTGGCCCGCTTCAGCGACGTCGCGCCGCATGCAGCCGGGAATGGCGTCGGCGATGGCATCGTGCTGGGCGGGCGGGGACCATGCATCTTCCTCTCCCGTGACGGAAAGCGCAGGGCAGGCGATGGCCGCCAGCACATCGTCCAGCGCGGGACGGCTTAGCAGGGCTTCGACCTGGGCTTCATAAACGCCGATCCCCGCATCGATGCACATGGACCGCAGGCTGCCGTAAAGCGCGGCGTCGGCCCGGGCCCTGCTGCCCAGCATCGGCGGCAGCCAGCGGTCGACAAGCGCGTCCATGCCGCGCTCTCGCCCCAGGTCGCGCAGGGCATGGCGTCTTTCGCGCTCACCCTCCTTCACCGGATGGACGCCGGTGTCGGCCAGCACGATGCCGGCGACGCGTTCGGGCGCGATCCGCATGATCTCCAGTGCCACGCGCGCGCCCATCGAATGGCCGACCAGCACCGCGCGTAGGGGCAGACGCGCCAGCGCATAATCGGCCATGCCGGTCATGCTGCTTGCCCCGCCATAGAAGCCGTCCACCACCTGCGCCCCCGCGCCAAGCTGCGCGCCGAACATGCGCGAATCGCACATGAGGCCCGGCAGGATCGCGACGGGAGCAGTCGAGGAAAACTTCGTATCCATGAATATTTCAACTATCCGAACAAACTTCGATGCGCTAGAGGAAAATTCGTCAAAGCCGGAGAATGGCCCGCAGCAGCCGGGGCAACGCAGCCGGCGGTCATGGAGAGAGCGAATGTCCAAACCGCAGATCCATCCCAACTGGGACCGCCCGGCCCGGGTCATGACCGACGGGTTCTCGATCGAGATCACCGCCAAGGACGTGGATTCGCTGCGCGAGGCGGCGCCCGGCATCCCCGAGGATCACCCGGTCGCAATCACGTTCCTTCCCGGCGAGGATTTCGCCGCCCGCATCGCCGCGACCAGGGCGGTGCGCGAGCTTGGGTTCGAGCCGATGCCGCATTTCTCGGCCCGCCGGATCGCCTCCGCGCAGGAGTTCGAGGATTATCTGCAGGCCGTCGTCGACCAGGCGGATGTGAAGCGCTGCTTCGTGATCGCGGGCGACCCGACCGAGGCCGAGGGCCCCTTCGACGACAGCTCGGCCCTGATCGGCAGCGGCGCGTTCGAGCGCGCGGGCATCACCGCCATCGGCATCGGGGGCCACCCGGAAGGCCATCCCTACATGACCGAGCAGCAATGCTGGCAGGTGCTGCACGATAAATGCGCGATGATAGAGGCGCGGGGGATGGCGCCGCTGATCGTCACGCAATTCGCCTTCGACGCGGACCGTGTGCTGGACTGGGTGCTGGAACTGCGCCGCCGCGGAATTCACGATCCGGTGCGCCTGGGCGTGCCCGGTCCTGCCGGGATCAAGACGCTGATGCGCTTTGCCGCGCGCTGCGGGGTGGGCGCATCGGCCACGGTGCTGTCGAAATACGGTATCTCCATCGGCAAGCTGATCGGCACGGCGGGGCCGGACCGGCTAGTCGACGCGATTGCAAAGGGGCTGACGCCGGAGCATGGGCCGGTGCGCCTGCACTTCTATCCCTTCGGGGGCGTGCCCAAAACCGTGGCCTGGATCAACGAATACGCCCGCACCCATTGATTGCGGCGCGGCGACAAGCGAACAAGACGGGAGAATGATGGCGTGAACCTGTGTATCCTCACCCTGCAATGCAACGATCGCAAGGGGCTGGTGGCGGATGTCGCCGGATTGCTGGCGGCGCAGGGCTGCAACATCGTCGACGCGCAGCAGTACAACGACCGCGACAACGACCGCTTCTTCATGCGGGTCGAGTTCGAGGCCGCGGACGAGGATGCGGTGCGCGATGCCTTCGCGGCGCAGCCCCTGGCCGAACAGGCCGAATGGGAACTGCGCCGCAAGGACAGGCCGCGCCGGGTCCTCCTGATGGTCAGCAGGTTCGACCATTGCCTGGGCGACCTGCTCTATCGCAATCGCATCGGGGAGCTGGACATGGATGTGGTGGGCATCGTGTCCAACCACCCGAAGAGCGTGCTCAACATCACGATGATCGGCGATGTGCCCTATCACCACCTGCCGATCACCAAAGACACCAAGCCGCAGCAGGAAGCGCAGATCAAGCGCATCGTCGAGGAATCGGGTGCCGAACTGGTGGTGCTGGCGCGCTACATGCAGATCCTTTCGGATGATCTGGCGGCTTTCCTGTCGGGGCGCTGCATCAACATCCACCATTCCTTCCTGCCCGGCTTCAAGGGGGCCAAGCCCTATCACCAGGCGCATCGGCGCGGGGTGAAGATGATCGGCGCAACCGCGCATTACGTCACCGCCGACCTCGACGAAGGGCCGATCATCCACCAGGACGTCGAGGCGATCAGCCATGCCGACACGCCCGAGGACCTGGTCCGCAAGGGCCGCGACATCGAACGCCGCGTGCTGGCGACGGCGGTGCGCCACCATCTTGACGGGCGTGTGTTCCTGAACGGCTGGCGCACGGTGGTGTTCAAGGCTTGAGACGGATGATGGCGGCCGCACCAGTTCCGGACAAGGCGAGGCTGATCGACGGCAAGGCCATCGCCGCCGAACTGCTGGAGAAGACCAGCCGCGA
This sequence comes from Croceicoccus marinus, assembly GCF_001661675.2. Taxonomy (NCBI): domain Bacteria; kingdom Pseudomonadati; phylum Pseudomonadota; class Alphaproteobacteria; order Sphingomonadales; family Erythrobacteraceae; genus Croceicoccus; species Croceicoccus marinus. The sequence continues at coordinate 663,959 of NZ_CP019603.1, forward strand.
GGTCGAGCGGATCGTCGCCGATCATGGCAAGGCTCCGGCCCTGGCGGTCGTGCTGATCGGCAGCGATCCCGCCAGCGAGGTCTATGTCGGGCGCAAGATCGCGCAGTGCCGCAAGGCGGGCATCACCTCGATCGAGCACCGCCTGCCCGAGGACACCGACGAGGCCGCGCTGCTGTCGCTGATCGACGGGATGAACGCCGATCCGGCCATCGACGGCATATTGATCCAGCTGCCCCTGCCGAAGGGCATCGATGCCGCGCTGGTGCTCGACCGGATCAGCCCGCACAAGGATGTCGACGGGTTCCACCCGGTCAATGTCGGTCGGCTGTCGTCCGGAACCGGCGGGCTGGTGCCATGCACGCCGCTGGGCATCATGATGCTGCTGGACACGGTGATCGACGATTATCGCGGTCTGGACGTGGTGGTCATCGGCAAGTCGAACATCGTCGGCAAGCCCGTGTCGATGCTGCTGCTGGAGCGGGAAGCGACCGTTACCGTCACCCATGTCGAGACCCGCAACCTGCCCGACATCGCGCGGCAGGCCGATGTGATCGTCGCGGCGGCGGGCGTTCCGCATCTGGTGCGCGGCTATTGGGTGAAGCCGGGCGCGGTGGTGATCGACGTCGGCATCACCCGCGTGACCGAACCCGATGGCACCACCCGGCTGCTGGGTGATTGCGCGACGCACGAGTTGGCTCATGCCGCCGCGGTGACGCCCGTGCCGGGCGGGGTGGGGCCGATGACGATCGCCTGCCTGCTGTCGAACACCGTGCGCGCCGCAAGGATGGCCCGCGATGCTTGATCCCGCCAGCCGCGATCCCGCCGCCGCCTGCCGGACCAGCGTGCGGGTCAGGGACCTGCCGCTGCTGGCCGACATCGGCATCAACCCGGACGAGATCGGCCGCCGCCAGCCCTTGGTCATTACCGTGGAGCTGGAACTGGACCAGCGCCCGATCGGCGGCATCGGCGACACGGTCGACTATCGCCGCATCGCCGCCGCCGCCGAGGATCTGGCCGCGGTACATATCCCGCTTATCGAGACCTTCGCGCAGGAACTGGCCCGGCAATGCCTGGCGATGAGCGGCGTGCACCGGGCCCGCGTCGCCATCGACAAGCCGTTCGCGATCACGCGCGGCATGGCGGGGGTAGAGATCGTCATGACGAATTCGCAAGAGGACGGACGATGACGCACATCAGGACGACCCATGTCGGGTCCATGCCGCGCGGCGAGGAACTGACTCCCCTGCTGCTCGCCCGCGATGCCGGGAAAAGCTATGACGCCGAGGCGTTCGACCGCGTCGTCGCGAAGGCCGTGGAGGATGTCGTCGCCCTGCAGAAGGAATGCGGCATCGACGTGGTCAGCGACGGCGAACTGGGCAAGGTCGGCTATTCGACCTACATGATCGAGCGTCTGTCGGGTTTCGGCGGGCACACCGACCGCAGGCCCGCCGCCGATCTTGCCGAAGTGCCCGGGCTGGCGAAGAAGCTGTCGGCGATCATGGGCAGCCAGGAATTCGTCCGCGCATCCTGCATCGGCCCGGTCGAGCTGGTGACGCTGCAGCCGCTGCACGACGACATCCGCCGCTTCCGCGCGGCGCTGGACAGACATGGCGCGGGGACGCAGGCGTTTCTGAATGCCGCATCGCCGGGGCTGATCACCGCGTTCCAGGTCAACCGCCATTACCCGGATCACGAGAGCTATCTGGCCGCGCTGGTCGATGCCATGCGCGAGGAATACGAAACGATCGTCGAGGCGGGCTTCCTGCTGCAGCTCGATTGCCCGGACCTCGCGATGAGCAGGCATACCGGCTATCAGGACTTGGACGAAGCGGCGTTCCTGAAAGTGGCCGAAGCCAATGTCGAGGCGCTGAACGCCGCGACCGCGAACATACCGCCCGAAAAGATGCGCATGCACGTCTGCTGGGGCAATTACGAGGGTCCGCACGATCACGACATCGCGCTGAAGAAAATCGTCGGCACCGTGCTGAAGGCGCGGCCCGCGACCATCCTGTTCGAAGGCGCCAACCCGCGGCACGAGCATGAATGGACCGTCTGGCGCGATATTAGCATTCCCGGCGACAAGGTGCTTGCCCCCGGCGTGATCGATACCTGTTCGAACTATGTCGAGCATCCCGAACTGATCGCCCAGCGGATCGAGCGCTTCGCCGGGATCGTCGGGGCGGACCGGGTGATCGCCAGCACCGATTGCGGCTTCGGCACCTTTGCCGGTTATGGCAAGATCGACCCGCTGGTGACGCGCAAGAAGCTGATGGCGCTGCGCGAGGGCGCCGATCTGGCCGGAGCGCGCCTATGACCCCCGCCGAACGCATAATGATCGAACATGAATGTGCCCGGCTGATCGCGCTCTACGCGAACCTCAACGACGAGGCGCGGTGGGAAGAAATCGCCGCTCTCTATGCCGAGGACGGATCGATGACGCGGCCGACCAGCCCGGACGAGCCGATCGTCGGCCGCGCCGCGATCCTGGCCGCGTTCAAGGCGCGGCCCGCGCGCAAGACCCGGCATCTGTGCAGCAATGTCGTGATCGACGTCCTGTCGCCCACCGAGGCGACCGGCGTCAGCGCGATGGCGCTGTTCACGCCCGACGGTCCGCCCAGGCTGGGGTCGTTCCACGACCGTTTCGTGTTGAAGGACGGACGCTGGCTCTTTGCGCGGCGGCGGGGCTCGCTTAGCTTCTGACGCCATGACCCTTTCCTCGCCCAATCCCGTGAAGTCCGCGCTGCGCACGCTCGACGTGATCGAGTTCGTGGTCGCGTTCGGGCAGGGCGCGGCGGCAAAGGACATTGCCGCGGGGCTGGGCATTCCGGTGTCCAGCCTGTCCTATCTGCTCGCCACCTTGTGCGAGCGCGGCTATCTGCAGCGCGACGGGCGCCGCTATCTGCCGGGGCCCAGCCTTGAGCGGCTGCGCACGCCCAATGCCAGCCTGCCGCTGGAAGAGCGGGTCGCGCCTATCGTGCGCGCGATCACGGCGGAAATCGACGAGACGACCTCGTTCATGGTGCTGGACGGGTGGGAAGCGCGCATCGTCGCCACGGCGGCCAGCGCGCAGGCATTGCGCTATGCGATCGACCCGGGCGAGCGCAAGCCGCTCCACGTACTGGCGGGCGGCAAGGCGATCCTGGCCGCGTTGCCCGGCGATCGACTGGACAGCTACCTGGCCGAGACCGAGGGCCGCCGCGTGCAGGCGACGCCCAGGACCATCACCGGGGCGGACGCCCTGCGCGAGGATATCGCGATGGTGCAGCAGCGGGGCTTCTCGCTCGCGCTGGAGGAAAGCACGCCCGGCATTTGCAGCATCGGGCGCGGCGTGCGCCTGTCCGACGGCCGGATCGGCGCGTTCGGCATCGCGGTCCCGACGATCCGCTATGGCGATGCGCTGCAAGCCCGCGCCCATTCCGCGCTGGTCAGGGCATGCGAAGCGCTGGAGGGCTGACCAGCGCCGCAGCGTCAACTTTCCTCGGGCCAGTAGAGCCGCATCGGATTGGTGACCAGCATCTTGCGCCGCAGTTCCTCGGTCGGCGCGATGCGGGGGATCATGTCGACGATATGGCCGTCGTCGGCAATCTCGTCCTGCATGTTGGGATGCGGCCAGTCGGTGCCCCAGATGACGCGGTCGGGGTAATCGGCCACAAGCGGCGCGACCGCGGCGGCGAAATTGTCCCACGGATCGCCCATGCCGCCTTCCTTGCGGGCATCCAGCCGTTCGGGGCAGGTGGCCTTGAACCAGATGTCGTCCCGGCTGTCCAGCAGCGCGCGGAACGCCTTCATGTCCGGTCCGTCCGGTCCCTGGGTCACGTCGGGGCGCCCCATGTGGTCGATCACGACCGGCACCGGAATGGCGTCGATGAAGGGGCGCATTTCCTCCAATATGTCGGCCTCGAAATAGATCACGACGTGCCACCCTTCGGGCAGGCGCGCGGCGACTTCCAGGAACTTGTCCTTGGGCGCATTGTCGACCAGCCGCTTCAGGAAATTGAAGCGGATGCCGCGAATGCCGCCCGCATGCAGCGCGGCCAGCTCGTCCGCCGAGATCGCGGGATCGACCACCGCCACGCCGCGCGCTTTTCCGCCGGACCTGGCGATGGCATCCAGCGTCGCGGCATTGTCGGTGCCGTGGCAGCTGGCCTGCACGATGACATTGCGCGAGAAACCCAGATGATCGCGCAGCGCGAACAGCATGTCGGGGCCCGCGTCCTGCGGCAGATATTTGGCCTTCGCGCTGAAGGGGAACTCGGCCATCGGGCCGAACACGTGGCAATGCGCGTCGACCGCGCCGGGCGGAGGGGTGTAGCTCGGCTTCGACGGGGCCGGGTGCCACGAAACGATACGATCAGACATAGACGGTCCCATCCATCAGCTTGCGCGCGGTGCGCAGAAGCGCGCTTGAAACGACATCGCCTGCCTCGTCGACCTCCAGGACGCAGCTCATCTCTCCGCTGGGATGTTCGATGGCGAGGGTTTTGCGCGGTCCTTCGGGAATGACGGCGACATCGGCGGCGGGCGAACCCTTGACCAGGCAGGCGGTCGCCGCCGTCACCGCGCCCAGCACGCCGATAGAGGCATGGGCACGGTGCGGGATGAACACGCGGGTGGTCACCGCGCCGCCATTACGGGGCGGGGCGACCAGCGTCATCTTGGGCACGCTCTTTTCGGTGACATCGCCCAGGTTCATCAGCGGACCGGCGGCCAGTCGGATCGCCTCGATCTTCTGGCGGATGGGGGTAAAGGCGTCGCTTTCCAGCTCCTCGCGGCTTTCATAGCCGGTGGCGCCGACATCCTCCGCCTTGAACACGATGCAGGGCATGCCATTGTCGATCAGCGTGCAGGCCACGCCTTCGACCTGGTCGACCGGATTGCCGGTGGGCAGCAGCGCGCCGCAGGACGATCCCGCCGTGTCGCGGAATTCCAGCGGGATGGGCGCATGGCTGCCGGGGACGCCATCGATGCGCGCATCGCCGGCATAGTTGACGGCGCCGCCGGGCGTTTCCACCGTGGCGACCGCGACCTGTCCGGTGTTTTCCATGTAAATCGACACGCGCGTTTCGTCGCCGGTCGGGGCGACCAGCCCGCGTTCGACCGCGAAGGGGCCGATGCCCGCCAGGATGTTGCCGCAGTTCTGCGCGTCGGACACGATGGCCTGGTCGACGAAGACCTGCAGGAACAGGTAATCGACGTCGATCCCCTCGCGCCGTGATCTGGATACGACCGCGACCTTGCTGGTCAGCGGATCGGCGCCGCCCATTCCGTCGATTTGGCGCGGGTCGGGCGACCCCATCACGCGCAGCAGGAACGCGTTGCGCGCCCCGGCGTCGGCGGGCAGGTCGTCCTTCAGGAAATAGGCCCCTTTCGACGTGCCCCCGCGCACCCACATGACGGGCGCAGACCCGCCGGTTCCCGCAAGCGGGGCGGGATCAGACATATTTCAGCCCTTCCTTCTCAAGCCGCTCGCGCATCTTGTACATGTCGAGCCCCAGCACGCCTGAGGCCAGTTTCTCCCGCTTTTCCGCCTCGTTCGCTTCGCGGGCGCGGGCGGCTTCCAGCACTTCGGCCGCCTTTTCGCGGGGCACGCAGACCACGCCGTCGTCATCGGCCACGATCACGTCGCCCGCGTTCACCGCCGCACCGGCGCAGACCACCGGCACATTGACGCTGCCCAGCGTGTTCTTGACCGTGCCCTGCGCAAAGACCGCCTTGGACCAGACGGGGAAGTTCATCTCGGTCAGATCCTTCACGTCGCGCACGCCCGCATCGATCACCAGCCCGCGGCAGCCGCGCGCCTGCGCGCTGGTGGCAAGCAGGTCGCCGAAATAGCCGTCCTCGCAAGGGGAGGTGGGGGCGAGCAGCAATATGTCGCTGTCCTGCAATTGTTCGATGGCGACATGCACCATCCAGTTGTCGCCCGGCGCTGCGCTGATCGTCACCGCGCTGCCCGCGATGCGCGCGCCGGGATAGATCGGCCGCATGTAGCTGGCGAGAAGGCCCGTGCGGCCCTGCGCCTCGTGCACCGTGGCGACGCCGCATTCGGCCAGCCCGTCGATGATGTCGCGCGCCGCGCGTTCGATGTTCTGGACCACAACTCCGGCCATTACCTGCTCCTTCTTGGGCATTTGAGTGCACTTTGATGCGCCACCTAAGCCCCGCCGCGCGCCAAAGAGAACGCGGAAGTGCTGGCGAAGCCATTAGTTTTCGCTAAAGCTCGCACGATGGACCTGTGGAGCCTGAACCTGCGGCACCTGTATGCCATGGCCAAGATCGTCGAGCTTGGCACGATCGCTGCGGCGGCGGGCAAGGTGAACCTGACCCAGCCCGCGATCACCCAGGCGATCGCCCGGCTTGAGGGGCAGCTGGGCGCCGCTCTGTTCGACCGCAAGCCGCAGGGGATGGCTCCGACCGAACCCGCGCTGCTGCTGGCCCCGCGGGTGGAGGCGGCGATGCGGCAGATCGGCAGTTCGCACGTGACGATGGCGCGGATGCGCGCACTGCTCGCGCTGGCTGATGCGGGCAGCTATACCGGCGCGGCGGAGGTTACCGGGCTTTCCATGCCCTCGCTGCACCGGGCGGTGGCGGACTTCTCGCTCGCCGCGCGGCGCAGGCTGGTCGAGCGGCGGGGCAGGACGCTGGTCTTTACCGAGGCGGGGCTGCGCACCGTGCGCGCGTTCCGGCTGGCCCGCGCCGAGCTGATGGCCGGATTGTCCGAGGTCGAGGCGCTGAAGGGCCGCGAGACGCGCGTCATCACCATCGGCGCGATGCCGCTGTCCCGCGCGCGCGTGCTGCCTGCCGCGGTCGTGCGCTTCGCCCGCTCGCACCCCCGCATCCGCGTGGCCATCGTCGAGGGATCGCGCAGCGAGCTGATCGAGCCGCTGCGCGACGGGCTGATCGATTTCACATTGGGCGCGCTGCGCGATCCGCTTCTGGAGCCCGACCTTGTGCAGGAACCTTTGTTCGAGGACCGGCCGCAGGTCTTCGCCCGCACCGGCCATCCGCTGGAAGGCACCGCGCCGGACCTGGCCGCGCTGGCAGAATATGAATTCCTGCTGCCGCCGCCCGGCACTCCGCTGCGCGACGTGTGGGACGAGCAATATCGCCAGGCTGGCCTGCCGCCGCCGCGTGTCACGCTGGAGACCGGATCGGTGATGATGATCCGCCAGATCCTGATCGAGACCGACCGGCTGACCGTGCTGTCGCCCGACCAGCTGATGGCGGAGATCGCGGCGGGGATGATCGCGCCGATCGCCACGCCCGATGCCGGGCCGGTGCGCACCATCGGCATCACCACGCGCGCCGACTGGCACATGACCAGCGCGCAGCAGGCGTTCCTGAGCAGCCTGCGCGAACTGGCGGAATAGGCATCACCAGGCGCGATAAGGATTAGCCTGACCTTATCGCCTTGTCAGGCTTTCCATTGGCGAGGCATTGTCCCGCTGGCCATGCTCTGCCCCGTGACTGATCCAGCGAATCCATCGATCGGCCTTATCGGCTATGGCGAGGCGGGGCACACATTCGCCAGCTCCGCCGGCTGGGAGGGCAGGGCGGCTGCGTTCGACATCGATGCCGCGCGCCGGGCGGTGATGGAATCCGATGGGGTCGTGCCCTGCGCCGATGCCGCCGCCGCGTTGGAATCCGCCGGACTGGTGCTTTCGCTGGTCACTGCCGATGCGGCGCTGAAAGCGGCGCGGGACGCCGCGCCTGTCCTGCGGCAAGGCGCGCTGTTCTGCGACATGAATTCGGTCGCGCCCGGCACCAAGCGCGCCGCCGCCGAGGCGGTGCATGGCGCTGGCGGGCGCTATGTCGACGTGGCGGTGCTGGCCCCGGTCAATCCCGCGCGGCTGCGCGTGCCCTTACTGCTGGCGGGTCCCGCCGCCGATGAGGCCGCCGCTGCGCTGGCCGCCGCCGGTTTCGCCAATCTGCGCGTCGTGGGTGAGCAGGTAGGCCGTGCCTCTGCGATCAAGATGATCCGCTCGGTCATGGTCAAGGGGGTCGAGGCGCTGACGGCCGAGATGATGATCGCCGCCGAAGCGGCAGGCGTCACCGACGAGGTGCTCGCCTCGCTCGACGCGAGCGACAGGTCGGACCCGTGGGCCGCCCGCGCGGCCTATAATGTCGAGCGCATGACCACGCATGGGCTGCGCCGCGCCGCCGAAATGGAAGAAGTCGCGCGCACCCTGGCAGAGCTTGGCGTCGAGCCGGCGATGACCAGCGGGACGATCGACCGCCAGCGCCAGATGGCCGGCCGCGCCGCGGACTGGCGGGATTTGAGGAAGGGAGAGGCCGAGTGAGCCTGATCATCGATTGCCATGGCCATTACACCGTGCTGCCCAAGGGCCACGACCAGTGGCGCGAGGAGCAGAAGGCGGCGTTCAGGGAAGGCCGCGAACCGCCCCCCTATCCCGAGATTTCGGACGACGAGATCCGCCAGACGATCGAGGACAACCAGCTTCGCCTGATCCAGGAGCGCGGGGCGGATTTGACCATATTCTCTCCGCGCGCGTCGGCGATGGCGCATCACATCGGCGACCAGAAAGTCTCCGCCGAATGGGCGCGGCACTGCAACAATCTGATCCACCGCGTCACGAAGCTGTTTCCCGAGACCTTCGTCGGCGTGTGCATGCTGCCGCAGAGCCCCAAGGCGGATCTGGCCGCCAGCGTCACCGAACTGCGCCGCTGCGTCGAGGATCTGGGCTTCATCGGCTGCAACCTGAACCCCGATCCGGGCGGCGGGCATTTCGAGCATCCGGCGCTGACCGACGAGTACTGGTTCCCGCTGTACGAGGCGATGGAGGAGCTGGACGTGCCCGCCATGATCCACGTGTCGGGCAGCTGCAATCCGGCGATGCATGCGACCGGCGGCTTCTATCTTGCCGCCGATACGGTCGCCTTCATGCAGCTGATGGAGGGCGACCTGTTCAGCCGCTTTCCGAAGCTGCGCTTCATCATCCCGCATGGCGGCGGGGCGGTGCCCTATCACTGGGGGCGCTACCGCGGGCTTGCCGACATGCTGAAGAAGCCCAGCCTGGACGAGTACATCATGAACAACGTGTTCTTCGACACCTGCGTCTATCACCAGCCGGGCATCGATCTGCTGGCCGACGTGATCGACAACAAGAACATCCTGTTCGGCAGCGAGATGGTGGGCGCGGTGCGCGGCATCGATCCGCAGACCGGCCATTATTTCGACGACACCAAGCGTTACGTCGACGCGCTGGACATTCCGGATGCCGAACGCGCCGCCATTTTCGAAGGCAATGCGCGTAAGGTCTTCCCGCGCCTCGACGCCATATTGAAGGAGCGCGGATTGTGAGAGACATTCACCAGTACCTGGCCGAGTTCGACGACATACCCGGCACCCGCGTCTATACCGCCGCCCGCGCGCGGCAGGGCTATCAGCTGAACCAGTTCGCGATGAGCCTGATGAAGGACGAGAATCGCCAGCGCTTTCGTGCGGACGAGAAGGCCTATCTCGACGAATGGGCGATCACCGACGAGCAGAAGCAAGCGGTGCTGGACCGCGACTATAACAAGCTGCTGGATCTGGGCGGCAATATCTATTTCCTCGCCAAGGTGTTCTCGACCGACGGGCTGTCCTTTGTGCAGGCCGTGTCGACCATGACCGGCATGAGCGTCGAGGATTACCAGGCGATGATGAACGCCGGCGGCCGATCGCCCGCCGGCCAGCGATCGATAAGGGACAAGAACTGATGGCACGCATTACCCACGGTATCGGCTGCAGCCATATCCCCGTGCTGGGCTTCGCGTTCGACCAGGGCAAGGAAGGCGAGGATTACTTCAAGCCTGCCTTCGACGGGTTCGAATGGACCCGCGACTTCTTGAAGCAGGAAAAGCCCGACGTGATCGTGCTGGTCTATAACGACCATGCATCCGCCTTCGACATGAAGTTCATCCCGACCTTCGCGATCGGCTGCGGCGAAACCTATCAGCCCGCCGACGAAGGCTTTGGCGCGCGCCCGGTGCCGCCGGTGCCGGGGCATGCGGATCTGGCCTGGCATATCGCGCAGTCGCTGATCCTGGACGAATTCGACATGACCATCATCAACGAGATGGAAGTCGACCACGGGCTGACCGTGCCGCTGTCGATGATGTACGGCCATGTCGACGAATGGCCGGTCAAGGTCATTCCGCTGGCGGTCAATGTCGTCACCTATCCGCCGCCGTCGGGCAATCGCTGCTGGGCGCTGGGCGAGGCGATCGCCCGCGCGGTGGAGAGCTTCCCCGAGGATCTGAACGTCCAGGTCTGGGGCACCGGCGGCCTCAGCCACCAGCTGCAGGGCCCGCGTGCCGGGCTGATCAACCGAGAATGGGACAATGGCTTCCTGAACCGGCTGATCGGCGACACGCAGGAACTGCGCCATGTTCCCCACATCGAATATCTGCGCGAAACCGGCAGCGAGGGGATCGAGATGGTGATGTGGCTGATCATGCGCGGGGCTTTGGGCAAGAGCACCAGGGCGCTGCACCGCCATTATCACGTCCCCGTCAGCAACACCGCGCTGGGCCACATCGTGCTTGAGCCGGTGGATGGCAGCGTGCCGCCCAGCCCGACGCTGGAGGGAAACAATGAGGCGGCCCAGGCGCTGATAGGCTGAACGCCGTTCGCACGAGACATCAATTTCAGGAGGATATCCCATGAAAATCGCACTGGCCGGTGCCGGCGCCTTTGGCGAAAAGCACCTCGACGGGCTGAAGAACATCGAAGGGGTGGAAATCGCCTCGGTCATATCGCGCCGCGCGGAACAGGCGGCGGATGTGGCGAAGAAATACGGCGCGCCCCATTCGGGCACCGAGCTTTCCGAAGCGCTGGCGCTGCCCGATGTCGACGCGGTGATCCTGTGCACCCCCACGCAGATGCATGCCGAACAGGCAATCGCCTGCATGGATGCGGGCAAGCACGTACAGGTCGAAATCCCGCTGGCCGACAGCTGGGAGGACGCGCAGGCGGTAGAGGCGAAGGCGAAGGAGACTGGCCTGGTCTGCATGGTCGGCCACACCCGCCGCTTCAATCCGTCGCACCAGTGGGTCAAGAACCGCATCGACGCGGGCGAATTCAATATCCAGGCGATGGATATCGAGACGTTCTTCTTCCGCCGCAAGAACATGAACGCCAAGGGCGAGCCGCGCAGCTGGACCGACCATCTGCTGTGGCATCATTCGGCGCATTCGATCGACATCTTCCAGTACATGACCGGCGCCAAGGTCGTTGCCGCCAATGCGCTGCAGGGGCCGAAGAACACCGATCTTGGCATCGCGATGGACATGTCGATCCAGATGAAGACCGACAAGGGTCAGATCCTGACGCTGGCGCTGTCGTTCAACAATGACGGGCCGCTGGGCACCTTCTTCCGCTATATCGGCGACACCGGCACCTATATCGCGCGCTATGACGATCTGGTCACGGGGCGCGAGGAGCCGATCGACGTGTCGAAGGTCGATGTCTCGATGAACGGCATCGAGTTGCAGGACCGCGAATTCGTCGCCGCCATAACCGAGGGGCGGCAGCCCAACAGCTCGGTCTCGGACGTGCTGGATTGCTACCGCGTGATCGGGGAACTGGCGCAGAGCCTGGAAGCGCAGGACGGGTGGTCCTGATGCGGCGGACGCTGGCCGGACGCAATGTGAATGCCATCGGGCTGGGCTGCATGAACGTGGCGTGGGGCTATGGCAATGCGCCCGCGCGCGAGGATGCGGTGCGCCTGTTCCGGCAGGCGCTGGACCTTGGATACGATCATTTCGACACCGCCAACATCTATGGCAAGGGCGTGTCCGAGGAAATCCTGGGCGAGGCGATCATGGACCGGCGGGACGAGTTCCTGCTGGCGACCAAGACCGGGATCATCGTCGACGGCCCGCGCCGCGGCATCGATTGCAGCCCCGAGGCGATGATGCAATCGATCGAGGACAGCCTGAAGCGGTTGAAGACCGATCACATCGATCTGTTCTACATGCACCGCTTCGATCCCAAGGTGCCGGTCGCGGACAGCGTGGGCGCGCTGGCCGATGCCATCAAGGCGGGCAAGATCGGTGCCTATGGCGTGTCCGAATGGAGCAGCGCGCATATCCGCGAGGCGCATGGCGTGCATCCGATGGCGGCTGTGCAGACGGAATATTCGCCCTGGACCCGCAATGTCGAACTGGGCGTGCTGGATACGACGCGCGAGCTTGGCATTTCGCTGGTCGCGTTCTCGCCCACCGCGCGCGGCGCGCTGGCAGGTGCGCTGGACGATCCGCTGGTGCTGGAAGACAGTGATTTGCGCGCCGGCCACCCGCGCTTCAGCAAGGAGAACTGGCCGCGCAACATCAGGCTAATCCGCGAGTTCAACGCGCTCGCGGCAGAGGCCGGGGTGACGCCCGCGCAATTGTCGCTGGCCTGGGTGCTGTCGCGCGGCGATCATCTGCACGCGATCCCCGGCACCACCAGCGAAGCGCACATGGCCGAGAATTTTGCCGCCGCGAGCATGTCTGTCCCCGGCGATGTGCTGGAGGGGGTTGGGCAGATCGTGAACCACCAGACCGTATCGGGCCACCGCTATCCCGAGGTGATGCGCGGGACGATCGACACCGAGGATTTCTGACCCCGGCGCCGTATCTTCCCGCCTTTCGCCCTAGTCGTAGATCGGGCGCAGCTCGTTATCGAGGTAATAGCGGGTCAGCGCCATCGACGCGAGCAGGTCGGGCGAGCCGTCGTATTCGATCGACATCCAGCCCTTGAACTCGTGCTTCTTCAATAGCTTGTAGAGGCCCTTGAGGTCGAGCGTGCCCATGCCCGGTTCCCAGAACCAGCGTTTCCCGTCGTCGGTGATTTCGGGATCCTTGGAATAGCGTACGCTATCGGGCTGGTTTGCCGAGGCCGTGTCCTTGAGGTGGAACGTGCTGATCCGGTCGTGGTATTCGTCGTAGAACTTCAGCACATCCTCACCCAGGATCGCGACCTGGGCGGTGTCGATGCAGTAATGAACGAGGGCCGGATCGGTCGATTCGATCAGCTCGCGGTGGTTGGGCAGGTTGATCGCGCAGAAGAACTCGTTGTGCAGGCCGATCTTCACGCCGTGATCGGTGGCATAGCGGCCGATCTCGTTCATGACCCTGGCGCAGTTCTGCACTTCCTCGCGGCTGAGCGGGCCGACGCCGTGATAGTTCTGCGTGGGGCAGGTGTTGAGATAGGTGCCGCCGAAGCGCACCAGCGTGTCGACCGCCTCGCGCCCGGCCTTGACCGCCTCGTCGAAATGGTCGGCCTGGTGCGATGCGTGGGCACCGTGGAACATGCCGATCACGCTGACGCCGCGTTCCCTGGCGAAGTCGGTGAAACCCTCGGGCGAGCCGAACAGGGGGATGATGTCGGCCAGGTCCCAGGGCGCGATCTCGATCCCAGCGAAGCCCAGCGAGGACTGGTATTTCAGGATGCTGTCCCAGTCGGAATAATAGGCAGAATTGGTCTTGTCTTCGTAATAGAAGTCCCTGAAATTGGGGATTTCCTTGTACGGAATCGCCTTCCAGTGCGACATGTTGGCATAGCGTATATTGGGCATTGCGGATTCTCCGTCCGTCTTAGTTCTGCAGTCGGTCGAGCAGCGCGCGGGTGCGCAGCAGGGCGCGGAATGGATCGCGCGTCTGGCGGGCGCTGCAGACCACCGGACCCTGATAGCCGAGGCTGTCGAGCAGGGCCGCGACCTGCGTCAGATCGACCGATCCCGTTCCCGGATCGCGATAGACCTGGGTGGCGTGCGTGCTGGGAAATTCGGGATTGGGCGTCTTCCAGATGTCCTGCGTGTCGACCAGTTCGGTATCGGTCAGATGGACCGATCCGATCTGATCGACATGCTTTTCCAGGAACTCGGCCGGGGAAATGCCCGCCACGAACAGGCTGGCGGTATCGAGGTCGAGTTTCACCGATGCAGGCAGCGCGTCCAGCAGCGGCATGATACGCGTCCCGCCGAACAGGCTCCAATATTCGTTACGCAGGGTGAGCGTCACGCCCAGTTCCTGCGCCTTTTCCGCAAGCCCGGTCAGCAGTTCCACCGTCTTGTCGGTGAATTCCTGCATCCGGCTTTCCAGATCGGGATGATACTGCAGGATGCGCCCGTAATAGGCCGAGGGGCTGATCGCGAAATAATCGGCGCCCATGTCCGCCGCATGCGACAGGCCTTCACCCGCGAAATGGCCGGCTGCGCCAAAGAAGAAGCCAAGATTGTCGTTGCGCATGAACAGGTTGGGGTCGAAACTTACGCCCACCACTCGTTCGATTCCGCTTTCGCGCAGCAGCTTGCGATAGCCTTCTGCCGAATCGTATTTGGTGTTCACGCAATAGCGGTTGAACGGCACGCCGCTTCGTCCGCCGAACTGCCAGATCGGTTCATAGGGGATCTCGATCGCCGAAAAGCCGGATGCGGCGATCAGCGTGTAGAGTTCCTCCCAGAAATAGCGGCTTTCGTAGCGGTTCCGGTTGGGTTCCTGGTAATGGCGATTGATCAGGTCGAGACTTATGGCGACCGCGTCGGTTTTCATGGTTCTGTTCAGGCTCCTCGGGCGGATGCGTCCGTTCGGCGGACCATTCCTGTCGTCCTGCCGCCCGGATGGGATAGGGCCTTGTCGGGCCGGCACCGCATATCGGGCGTGCGGCAGCGACCATCGGGTCGATGCGCTCAGACACGAACCGACGTTCTAGAACGCCCAATCTGATCGTCAAGGCAATTGTGCCCGGTGCCGGACCGAAAAGGGCCGGCGGTGCAGGATCAGTCCGAATGTTTCAGATACGCATAGGCCATCTCGGCCAGTTCGGGACGCAGCTTGACCCAGACGTCCGGATCCTCCGACTCGCGCGTGGCGCCCAGGGCGAGCTGGCGCGCAACCGCGGCATAGATCAGGTAGAGCGTCATCTCGGCCTTCAGCCTGGCGTTTTCGGACCGGATCTCGTCGCGGTACGTCATCATCACCTCGGTCGTCTGCGCCAGAGCCCGGTAAGCGGTTTCCTTGCCGGGAGCGGACACCAGGGGATCGATCGACGCGCGCTGCATGATCACCCGCAGCATGCCCGCGTGCTCGCCCATGAAGGCGGTATATTCATTGATATATATCGCCAGGAACTGCTTGAGATTGCTGCACTTGTCGGCGACCGAGCGGACCATTGCGGCCTCTTCCTCGACCACCGACTGAAGCTCTTGCGCGATGACGGCATACAGCAGGCGCTCCTTGCTCTCGAACCGCAGATAGATCGATCCGATCGAGACATTGCCCCGCTCGCTCACGTCCTGAAGCGTGAATTCCTCGCTACCGCGTTCGAGCATCAGCTCACGCGTGGCGACCAGCATCCTTTCGAAAGAGGCGAGGCTGCGGCCCTGGCGGGGGCGGCGGCTGACGGCGGCCTGCGAAAGTTTTTCGAGGCCGGGCGTGGGGCTGGTTGACTGGGTTGACATCCGTCGCAAAAGCATCAAGAGAATAAGAACGTCAATTCTAATTTGTGTCGATCCAGCGATTTCAATTCTGGAATGGGAAGGGATTATCAGATGCGTTTTTCGGTTTTTCTCAACGCACGAGCCATGCGGCCTGAGGATGATCGCAAGCTTATCAAGGACCTCGAGACTCATGCGCTGAAGGCGCGCGATGCTGGGTTCGAAGCGATCTTCATGCCCGATCACCACTTCAACGGGTACATGCCGATCGCCAGCGACAGCTTCATCTTCGCCGGATACCTGGCCGCGAAAATGCCCGAGATGTACTTCGGCTTCTCGGTCGTGTCGGTTCCGCTGCACCACCCGGTGCGCTTCGTGGAGCGGATCAACATCCTGGACCAGCTGACCGACGGCAAGCTGCTGGTCGGTGTCGGCAGCGGCACCACGCCCGAGGAAATGATCGGCTTCGGCGTCAACTATGCCGAATCGAAGGACGTGTCCGAGCGCAATCTCGACCTTGCCGAGCAGCTGTGGGCCAAGACCATGGACGATCCGGCGATCGAGATCGCCAACGGCCCGCACCAGGGCCGCGTGTTGCAGCGCATCGCGCCGGTCGCCTATACCAAGGGCCATGCACCGCTGATGTCGGTCGCCATGAAGGAAGCCAGCACCCGCCGCGCGGGCGAGAATGGCTGGCCCGCGTTCATCCCGGCCTTCACCCCGCCGAAGATCGGCGGCACCGAACCGTTCAAGCATGTCGAGAAATATTTCACTGCTTACAAGGATGTGCTGACGTCGTCGGGTCACGACCAGTCGACGATCGACCGCGCGCTGGGGTGGTCGACCCACACCTATCAGTGCGTCCATGTCGCCGAGACCGACGAGCAGGCGCGCGAGGAGCTGGAAGTGATCCTGCGCTCCTATCAGGACGCGATCGAGCGCGAGGCCGAGTTCAATGCCCGGGCCGAAAGCGACGACGCCAACAAGAAGACCGATCGCACGCCCGACGCGCTGAGCGAGGACTGGATCGGCACCTGGTGCCTCTATGGCTCACCCGAGACGGTGATCGAGCATCTGAAGCCCTATCAGGAGCTGGGCATCGGCAACATCCTGTGCGGCACGACCACCGGCCCGCTGACGGACGAGCGCCTGCGCCTCGGCAACCAGACGCTAGACCTGATTTCCCGCAAGGTCATGCCGGGGCTGGAGGGATGAGCCGCCAGCCCCGCATCGTCGGCATCGGCGGTACCCAGCGGCCCAATTCGTCGACCGAGCTGCTGGCGCGCGCGGTGCTCGACATCTGCGCCAGCCACGGCGCCGATGTCCGCCTGTTCGGCGGCGAGCAGCTGGCCGCGCTGCCGCATTACGATCCCTATTCGTCCGACCGCACCGGCGGCGAGCGGGACTTCGTGGAAGCGGTGCGGCAGGCCGACGGCATCGTCATCGCCTCGCCCAGCTATCACGGCGGGGTGTCGGGCCTGATCAAGAACGCCATCGACCTGCTGGAAGACCTGCGCGCGGATGAGCGGCCCTATTTCGACGGCCGCCCGGTCGGTCTGCTGGTGTCGGCGGCGGGTTGGCAGGCGGGCGGCGTCACCCTCGCTGCGCTGCGCGGCATCGTGCACGCGATGCGGGGCTGGCCGACTCCGATGGGCATCGCGATCAACTCGATCGAGCAGAAGCCGTTCGCCGAAGACGGCTCGCTCAAGGACAGCCAGGTGGCCGGGCAACTCGACGCGATGGCACGTCAGCTTGCGGTGGGCTGCGTCGGCCTCAGCAATCGCCATTGACAAGGGCTGCCAGTCCTAACTAAAATCAAAATTCTAGTTCACTGCCCGGATGGAAAGACCGGCGGTAAAGGGAGAGGTTTCATGAGAGTACCCCATTACAGGCATTTCCTGTTCGCGAGCTGCGCCTTGGGCGTGGTGGCGACTCCTGCGTTCGCGCAGGACCCCGGCCCGGCCCCAACCGATGACGGCGTGATCATCGTCACGGCGCAGAACCGGTCCGAAAACGTGCAGGACGTTCCGATCGCGATCGACGTCATCGGCGACGAGGCGATCGAGGATGCAGGTATCACCGACTTCCAGGATTTGAGCCGCGTCGCGCCGGTCCTCAACATCACCCAGGACGGCAACTATACCCGGGTCGCCGTGCGCGGCGTGGGCACCAATTCGAACGACGAGGGGCAGGACCAGTCGGTCGCGGTCAATATCGACGGCGAATACATCAACCGCCCCAACGTGCTGAACCTGGCGCTGTTCGACATCGACCGGATTGAGGTGCTGCGCGGGCCGCAGGGCACGCTTTATGGCCGCAACGCGACCGGCGGCGCGATCAACTTCATCACGCGCAAAGCCGGCACCGAGTTCGGCGCCGACATCAATGCGACCTATGGAAATTACGACCATCGGAAGCTGGAAGCGGGCGTCGACATTCCGTTCGGTCCGATCGGCGGCCTCCGCCTGGCGGGCGTGTACAACAAGCGCGACGGCTATTTCTTCCACCCCAATCGCGAAGCGGCGGGTAGCGACAAAGTTCGCAGCGGCACTGCCGACAATCTGGGTGCCCGCGCCACCATCAGCCTGACGCCCACCGATGCGCTGACCATCGATTTGTCAGGCGAATATGTCCATAACGAGAATATCGTCGGTGCCTTCGCGTCTTACAATTTCAACGCGCCGGGGCAGGGGCCTGGTCCCGACTGCTCGCAGAACGGCTTCGTCGACGCTGCTCCGCTGATTCCTGGTGGGCAGTGCATCCCGCTCAACACCAATGTCGCGGACGCTTTCCCCGATCGTTCGTCCTATGACGGGCCGGTGCCGCAGATCCCGCTCAATCCCAACGAGCAGGACAGCTACGCGGTGCGCGGCAAGGTCCAGTACGACCTCGGCGGTGCAACGCTGACCTACCTCGGCGGCTATCGCCGCACGGATCAGGACACCGACCTCGCCCTGCCGCGCTACACGTTTTATGAATTCGACAACACGGTCGAGACGCAGAGCCACGAGCTTCGCCTGAACGGCACGGCCGGTGCGCTCACCTATCAGGGCGGCTTCTTCTATTATCGTGAGCAGCTGAGCAATCTGCGCGGCCTGTACAGCCCTTTCATCGGCCCCAACGGCAGCTTCCTCAACACTTTCGCGCGCGATACCGATTCCAAAAGTTACGCCGGTTTCGGACAGGTGGAATTCGCGGTAACCGACACGGTCACCCTGGTCGGCGGCCTGCGCTATACGATCGATCGCCGCGACGGCGTGTTCGGGAATTACGGCTTCCGTTTCAACACGGCTCCCGTCGCTCCCGAAGGGCCGCCGAATTCGATCGTGGAGCTGGAGCAGGACAACGAGCAGCTGACCTGGCTGGCGGGCGTCAACTATCAGCCCAACATGGACACGCTGATCTATGG
Source organism: Croceicoccus marinus (assembly GCF_001661675.2). NCBI lineage: Bacteria > Pseudomonadati > Pseudomonadota > Alphaproteobacteria > Sphingomonadales > Erythrobacteraceae > Croceicoccus > Croceicoccus marinus. Next base: position 682,787 of record NZ_CP019603.1, read on the forward strand.
CAAGGTGTCGACCGGCTACAAGTCGGGCGGTTTCGACAGCGTCGGTCCATATGATCCCGAAACGAACACGGCCTATGAAGGCGGCGTGAAGCTGAACCTGGGTCCGCGCGGCGAGCATGTGCTGAACGCTGCCGGGTTCTATTACGACTACACGGATCTGCAGACCGCGGTCCTGCTCGATCCGGGTATCGGCCAGCAGGTGTTCAACGCCGGTGCCGCCACCATCTGGGGTGTCGAGGTCGAGGGCAATTTTAAGCTCAGCCCGCTCGACACGTTCAGCGCCTCGTTCAACTATCTGAACGCGGAATATGACGAGCTGTTCGCGTCCTATGCGATCTTCGACACCGAGAACCCGAACAACAACGGGCTTCCCGACCTGGATCCCGGCCCGGCGCTGGTGCAGCCGAACCTGGCAGGCAACACGCTTCCGCAATCGCCCAAGTTCACCATCACGCTGGGCTATGACCACGTGTTCGAACTGGGCAATGCGGGTACGATCACGGCCAGCGCCTATTCGCGGTTCAAGAGCGAATATTTCACGACCATCTTCAACTATCGGTCGGGCGAGCAGGAAGCCTTCACCCAGACCGACCTGAGCCTGAAGTATCAGCCGCTCAGCGAGGTGTGGAGCATCCAGGCGTTCGTCCGCAACCTCGAGGATGAGCAGCCGCTGGCGTATGCGAACTTCGTGTCGGCCGGTCCGGACGACAACTTCGACTTCGCGTTCCAGGCGCCGCGTACCTATGGCGTGCGCGTGGGCGTGGAATTCTGATCGGAAAGGCTGCCCGTTCCCTGGGGCGGGCAGCCACCGACATGGATTATCGCAGTGCACGTACCGGCCAATCGCGTCCAAGCGACATGACCGCCCGATCGTCCGATGCCGTGCGGCCATTTTCGGGCGTGTCGCGGCGGTGGCACCGACAGGCTGCACCACGTGCAAGCGCGCGGCAATGCTGTGCGGAACGGCCGGCACCGGGCCGAGGAGCATCGCTTTCTCGCCGCCCCGCTCCCGCGCGGGTTGTTTCCGCACGGGCAATTCCCGGACGCCACTCGGCTTGCCGCAAGCGTGGGGCAGGGGGCTTCGACCGGTGTCCGGTGCTCTGGCGTTTCGATCGGTCGAACCGGCAGGCGGTCAGGCCAGGCCGGTACGAATATTCGTCGATCGCGGGCCATTATTTCCTGTTCGGCATCGTCGCCTGCCCGGTGCAGCGGGCGAAGCTGAAGGACCGGGATGCCGCTCGCCTTGACGAGACGCGCGCGCTTCGGACCCGCTGGAGAGACGCCATGCCGCCCTATCGCGACGACAGTTTCACGCGTGGTTTCCACGGCGACGAGCTTGCCTACCATTTTGGAGTTCAGTGATAATGACCGCACTTTCAGCCTGCATCGAATGGCAGTTTACCGAGGCTGGCGCCGGCCTGCCCGAACGCATTCGCGCCGCGAAGGAAGCGGGCCTCGACCGCGTCGAGTTCCACCTCTGGCGCGACAAGGACATGCCGGGCGTCGCCAGGGCGCTTGAGGAGAACGACGTCTCGCTGACCGGCTTCTGCGTCGATCCGCGCCGCTCGATCGTCGATCCGGCCGAGCATGAGGAAATGCTGCAGGCCGTGCGCGACACGCTGGCCGAGGCGCGCAAGGTCGGCTCGCCCCCGCTGATCGTCGCTTCGGGCTTCCGGGTCGAGGGGATGTCCGAGGAAGAGCATTTCGACAATGCCGTATCGGTGCTGCGCCGTGCCGCCGCGCTGGCCGAGGAAGCAGGCGTGACCCTGGTGCTGGAACCGCTCAACACCCAGCTGTTCTCGGCGATGTATCTCGTCAGCACGCCGCTGGCGCTCGACATCATCGAGGCGGTGGACAGCCCGAACCTGAAGCTGATCTACGACGTGCACCACAGCGCCGTCATGGGCGAGGACATGAAGGAGGTCCTGTCGGGCCGCATGCACCTTGTCGCCCATGTGCAGGTCGCGGGCACGCCGGGCCGCAACGAGCCGGGCACCGACGACCTCGACTGGGGCCGGATCATGGCCGACCTTGAAGAGCTTGGCTATGACGGGCCGCTGGGCCTGGAATACATGCCCACCATGCCGATGGACCAGTCGCTGGCCAAGGCGAAGGACGCGCTGAATGTCTGATGCGGGAACGCCCCCGCGCAGGCTGAGCCTTCTGGAACGCTTCAGCTATGGCGGGGGCGATCTGGGCTATAGCCTGGCATACAACATGGCGGGGGCGTTCCTGCTGTTCTATTACACCGACGTTGTCCAGCTTCCGGCAGAGGCGGTGGGCACGATCTTCCTGGTTGCGCGGCTGCTGGATGCGGTGATCGACCCGCTGTTCGGCGTGGCGGTGGACAAGACCCGCACGCGCTGGGGCCGCACGCGCCCCTATTTCCTGTTCACCGCGGTTCCCTATGTGCTGGTCTTCATCGCGGTCTTCCACGTGCCCGATGTCTCGCAGGGGGCGCAGCTGGCCTATGCGTTCGTGACCTTCAAGCTGCTGGGCATACTGATGAGCGCGGGGTCCATCCCGTATACCGCGCTGATGCCGATGATGACGCTGCGCACCGACGAACGGCTGAAGCTTGGGGGCGCGCGGTCGATCGGGACGTCGGTCTCGGTCATTCTGGGCACGGCGGCGACGATGCCGCTGGTCGCCCTGTTCGGCGGCGGCGACCTGCAGCGCGGTTTTACCTGGACCACGGTGCTGTTCGGCGCGATCGCGCTGGCCGCGCTGCTGATGCTGTTCCGCAATTGCCGCGAGCGTTATGAGGACAGCGCGGCCCCGTCGTTCAGGGTGCTGCCCGCGATCGGCCAGATGCTGCGCAATCGCGCCTGGCTGGTGTGCTTTGGCTTCTGCCTGCTGTATTTCATCCGCTTCGGCGTGATGCTGGGGCTGACGATCTTCTTCGCCAAGGACGTGATCGGCAAGCCATGGCTGATCCCGGTCATGCTTCCGATGGTGTCGGGCGGACTGCTGCTGGCGGCGTTCATCGCGCCGCCGATCCTGGCGCGGACGGGCCTGCGCGCCGGCTGCGTCGGCGCCATCGCGATATCGCTGGTGCTGTTTTTCGCCATGGCGATGGTCGACGGCGCGGCGGACTGGCAGATCGCCGGTATCGGGGTTCCGCCGCTGCTGCTGCCCTATTTCCTGTTCTCGATCACCACTTCGATCACGATCACCGCGATCTTCACGATGGCGGCAGAGGCGGTCGACTATCACCAATGGAAGCATGACGCGCGTTACGAAGGGCTGCTGTCTTCGGGCATCAGCGTGTCGACCAAGGTCGGCATGGCCATCGGCAGCGCGGCGGCGGCATACGGGCTGGCCTTCGCGAACTACGACCCGGCCAATGTGAGCGAGGCGGCCCGCGCCGACATACGCCTGGCCTATTACGCGCTGCCCAGCATCCTTCTGGGCCTGCAGGCGCTGATCGTCCTGCTGTGGCCGATGGACGACAAGAGCCGGTTCCAGAACCTGATCGGGAAAAGCGGCCCCCTGACCGCCGCGACACAGGAGAGAGCATGAAGATGAAAGCCTTTTTCGCCCTGACGGTGGCACTCGGCGCGCTGCCCGCCGCCGCGCAGGAGGTTCCGGTTTCCGAGATCCCGACGACGGTCGACGCCAAGCCCTATGCGCCGCCCGAAACCGTCCAGCGCGTGGTCACGCCCGTCGTTCCCCAGGAGGAACTGATCAAGGTCCTCATCATCTCGGGCGAGAACACGTATGAGCATGACTGGACCGGCGTGAACAACAGCCTGCGCACGCAGCTGAAGGACACCGGCCGCTTCGACGTGCGCGTGACCGAGGATTTCGAATTCGGCTCGCTCGACATGCTGAAGAAATACGATGTCGTGCTGCTCAACTATGCCAGCCGCTGGAATTACGGCGACAAGGAACAGAAGCTGTGGTCGCCCGAGGCGTTCGAGGCGCTGTACGATTACGTCGAGCAGGGCGGCGGGTTGGTCGCCTATCACTCCAGCTTTACCTGGGGGTTCGATATTCCCGAATATCGCCGCCTGCTCGGCGCGACGATGGTGCCGGGGCAGAGCCGCCGTTCGCCGCCCGACGGCTTCCGCGTCAAGCTGACGGACGAGGAGCATCCGGTCACAAGGGGAATGCGCAAATACGTGTGGTCGTTCATGGAGGACATGTACACCAACATGTCGTTCGCTTCGGGTGCGGACGTGACCGTGCTGGCGACCGGCTTCGACGACGCCGCGAATTACCAGCCCGAGAAGGCCGGCCCGAAATATGATTTCGAAGCCTATTCGCCCGGGAATGTAGCGAAGATGGAGGGGATGAACGCCGACAATCCGCTGGTCTGGGTGCAGGATTACGGCAAGGGCCGGGTATTCTCGATCACGCTGGGCCACGGGCCCGACACGCTGATGTTCGACGGGGTCAAGACGCTGATCGCGCGCGGCACGGAATGGGCCGCGACGGGCGAGGTGACGATCCCGCCCTATGACAAGGCGGCAAGCTTCGACATTCCCGAGGAGTATCGCACCGAGGATTGATCGCGCACATGAAGGGGGCGCATTTCGCGCCCCCTTTCGCTTCGTCAGTATGAGATTGCTTCAAAAAAGGCCTCGCAAGGCGCGGGAATGCGCGCTTCCAGCTTTTGCGACAGACAGCGATCTCTCCGTCTCTATCGCCCTGCTGTCGCGATGCCCCGCGCCCGGCGGGCGAACAGCAGGACCATGATCGTGCAGAGCGTGATCACGACGGCGCTTTGCGGAAGCGTGTGCCATTCCGCGAAGATGACATGGACGATGGCGGCGACGATATTGTTCAGCGTGATCCAGATCGCCGCATACATGCCGGCGCGCGAGAATCGCGGCACGAACAGCGCGATCAGCAGGATCGCCGCGGCAACCAGCTCGAGCAGGCCGATCGCGCGTCCGACCACGACAGGAAGATGGATGGTCCACGCCGAATGCTGGGCCAGGACAGAAAGCGGCGCGAACGCCTTGTTCCATCCGACGAAAAGCGAAAATGCCGCGATCGGAATGACCAGCAGCGCCAGCGCGACAAGTGCGGGGATGTTCATTCCGCGGGCTTTACGACCGGTATTGTTCATCGATTTACCCCCTCCCGCCTTGCGGGAACCAGCGGCCTTGACCCGACCGCATTTATATATAGAATTACGGTTCTAATATGAGGTCGGGCAATAGTGCAAGCCGCATGGCGCCTGTTTCTGCAGAAGAACGACAGCGGCGCCTTGGCAGCCGCGCGAAAAGGATGACCGATGGCGATCAAGCGGGGCGTGAGCCTCTATTCCTATCAGAACGAGACTTTTCAGGGCAAAATGGACCTGGAAGACTGCATCCGCACCTCGGCCCGGCTGGGCGCGAAGGGGATCGAGATCATCGGAGAGCAGAGCTTCTGGGGCTGGCCCGAAGTGGGCGTCGAGGATGCGGCGATCGAGAACTGGCACCGGCTGATCGACAAATACGACTGCACGCCGGTCAGCCACGACTTCATGCTGGACTACAAGCGCTACAAAGGCCGCATGATGCCGCATGACGAACAGGTCGCCAGCGTGCGGAAGGACATCGACTTCGGCGCCCGGCTTGGCATGAAATACATTCGCGCGCTGGTGTCGATCGATCCGCAGGTACTGGTCGATGCAGCCCCTTATGCCGAGGACAAGGCCATCGTGATCCTGGTCGAGGTGCACGCCCCGCTGCATTTCGACCATCCGTGGATCGTCCGCCACGCCGAGGCTTTCGAGAAATCGAGATCGGACGCGCTGGGTTTCCTGCCCGATCTGGGCATGTTCCTCCACGCATTCCCGCCGGTCTGGAAGGAGAAGTTCCTGCGCATCGGCGTGCCGCAGAAGATCGCCGACTATGTCGAGCAGGCCTATGCCGACCGCGTGCTGAGCGAATATGTGATCCTGAACGTGCGCGAGATGGGGGGCGAGGGCCCCGCCATCGCCATGGCCGAGACGCTTCGCCACAATTCCGCGTTCGAGCCGAAGCGCATGCTGGATTACATGCCCCGCATCCACAACGTCCACGGCAAGTTCTATCAGATGACCGAGGACTGCGTGGAGCCGTCGATCCCCTATGACGAGATCGTGAAGGTGCTGCGGCAGGGCGGCTATGATGGCTACATCTGCTCGGAATACGAAGGCAATCGCTGGATCGAGGACGCCGAGGAACCCGACAGCGTCGAACAGGTCCGCCGCCAGCAGGTGATGCTGGCCCGCCTTCTGGGCGAAGCCGAAACACCCGCGCTCAAGGCCGCCTGAAAGGAACCGCTGCCATGATGGACAACAAGATGATCGTCGAGGACAGCCTGGCGAAATACGAGGAAGACGGCGCGGTCAAGGGCGTCAGCTTCCTGGGCCGGCTGCCCTATTACCGGGGCCTTGGCCTCTCCATGATCGAGGATATCGCGGTCGCCATAGACGGCGAGGCCATCGCGCGCGAGGACATCCGCTTTCACGTGCGCGGCGCGACCTATACGCTGAAACAGATGGAAACCGTCTATGACGACCGCTGGAACTTCGGCGAGAAGGCGACCATCATCGCGCTGAAGGACGGCGGCTTCGGCCCCGGCCCGCACAAGCTGGAGTTCACGGTTCGCATGCGCGTGTCCTATCTGCCGTTCGTACCCACCACCAAAGATACCAAGGAACTGGCGCTCGCCGCCTGATCATAGCCATGACAGAACTGAAACTGGAAGATGCCGCCGCGCTCACCGCGGGCGCGGCGATGTGGTCGAGTGTTGCGGTGCCCGCTGCGGGCATCGCGTCCTTCACGATGAGCGATGGCCCGATGGGCATCGCCAGCGGCAAGGTGGACGAGCGCGACATCGCCCGCCTCAGCCCCTGCGCCACCCTGCTGGGTGCCAGCTGGGACGAGGTTCTGGTGCGCCGCATCGGCGCGCTGGTCGGGCAGGAAGCGGTCGAGCGCGGCGTCGATGCGGTGCTTGCGCCCAACATCAACCTTGCCCGCAGCCCGTTGGCGGGTCGCGCGTTCGAGTATTTCTCGGAAGATCCGCTGCTGACCGGGATCCTGGGCGCATGCTGGATCCGCGGCCTGCAATCGACCGGCACCGCGTCGGTGGCCAAGCACCTTGTCTGCAACGACAGCGAGACGGCGCGCGACACAGTCGACGTGCAGGTCGACGAGCGGACCTTGCGCGAGATCTATCTGCTGCCCTTCGAATTCGCCGCCGATGCAGGCTGCGCGGGGATGCTGGCGGCCTATAACCGGGTGAACGGCGATTACTGCGCCGAACAGCACCACATATTGACCAAAGTGGTCAAAGGCGACTGGAATTACCGCGGCGCGATCATGTCGGACTGGTTCGGAACGCATTCGACCGCTCCGACGCTGAATGCCGGGCTGGACCTAGAAATGCCGGGCCCGTTCCGCTTCCTGGGCCCCAAGTCCGCCGACGCGGTCGAAAAGGGCGAAGTGCCCGCCAGCCGCGTCGCCGAAGCAGCCGAGCGGGTCGCGCGCCTCGCCTCCGATGCGACCGGCGAGAAGACACGCCCCTATGACGACGGGCAGGCACGCGCCCTGCTGGCCGAAGCAGCGGCGGCGGGCTTCGTGCTGCTGAAGAACGAGGGCGATATACTGCCGCTCGATCCGCAGAAGGCGGGCAGGATCGCGATCATCGGCCCCAATGCCGCCGCGCCCTGCTTCCAGGGCGGGACCTTTGCCAAGATCTCGGTCAGGCCCGATCTGTCGACCCCGGAACAGAGCGTGCGTGCCCGCTATCAGGCAGCCAGCGAGATCGTGTTCGCCCCCGGCGTCGATCCCGCGCCGCGCCTGCCGTTCATGGAGGTGTCCCCGGCAAAGGACATCGGCGACGGCGCGGCCAGCGGCATGACGCTGGAATATTTCCCGTCGCCCGATTGTTCGGGCGAGCCGCAGACGCGCGAGACCCGCGACACCAACTCGCTAGTCTGGTTCACAGGCATGCACGACCAGGTCGATTTCGCGAAAGGCGGATCGATCCGCGCATCGGGCACCTATCGCGCGAAGAAGGACGGCGAGCATCGCTTTCACCTGGGCGCGACCGGCAAGGCGCGCATGTTCGTCGACGGGCAGCAGATCGTCTCCACCACCGAAACGCCGCCCGGCGACACGATGGGCGTGCTGAAATCGGGCGATAGCGAAAGCGCCCCGATCGTGCTGGGCGCGGGGCAATCGGTCGAGGTCACCGTCGAATTCCCGTTCGAGGCGGCCCGCGTCCACGGCCTTTGGTACGGCATCCGCGAACCGGGCAGCGTCGAGGACATGCTGCGAGAGGCCGAGGAAGCGGCCGCGGGCGCCGATGCGGTGCTGCTGTTCGTGGGCGAGACATCGGACAGTTCGGTCGAGAGCAAGGACCGGCCCGATACTCTGCTGCCCGCGCAGCAGCTGACGCTGATCGACCGGATCTGCGCCGCCAATCCGCGCACGGTGGTGATCGCCAATGTCGGCCACGCCTATGACGCGGCGTGGGAAGACAAGGCCGCGGCCCATCTGGCGGTATGGTATCCCGGCGAGGGGTTTGCCGATGCCATCGCCGCCGTGCTGGCGGGCGACAGCGAGCCCGGCGGGCGCATGCCCGTTTCCATCGCGCGCGAGGAAGGCGATTACCCCGCCTTCGGCCTCAAGCCCGATGGCGACGGCAAGCTGTTCTATCGCGAGGGCACGCGGATTGGCTATCGCGGGATCGCGGCGGCGGGCAAGCGCGCACGGCACACGCTGGGCGCGGGGCAGGGCTATACGCGCTTCGAATGGGACGACGCCCGGGTCGAGGAGGACGGCGTATCGGTCGTAGTCCGCAACATCGGTACGCGCACCGGCAGCGATGTCGTGCAGCTTTATCGCGACACGCCCGAAACCGCGCTGGTCGGTTTCGCCAAGGTAACGCTGGAACCCGGCGCGTCGCAGCGGGTCAGGATCGCCCTGACCGCCCGCCGCTTCGCCAGCTGGGGCGACAAGGGCTGGGAAAGCCTCGGCGATGCGATCACCGTGCGGGTCGCGCGCAATGCCGAGGATGCGGGGATCCCGCTGACGCTGAACCCGGCCACGCTTCCACAGGGGATGTGATGCGCGGGCCCCAGCGACGGCTTGAATTGCGTCGGCGGTCAAATTAGAACAGCGATTATAAACGACGAGTGGAGAGATGATTTGAGACGGCTTCGCATGGGCATGATCGGCGGCGGGCCCGGTGCCTTCATCGGACCGGTGCACCGGATCGCGGCCGAACTCGACCGGGAAATCGAACTGGTCGCGGGTGCCTTCTCGTCCGATGCCGGGCGCAGCAGGGCGGCGGCGGAAGCGTACCGGATCGACCCGGAGCGCGGCTATCCCGATGTGGCCGCGATGCTGGAGGCCGAAAGGGCGCGGCCCGACGGGATCGACTTCGTCTCGGTCGTCACGCCCAATCACAACCATCTCGCCTCGGCAAAGGCCGCGCTGGCCGCGGGCGTGCCCGTCATCAGCGACAAGCCGATGACCGCCACGCTGGACGAGGCGCGCGAGCTGGCGGCCGTGCTGGGCCGCACGCCCGTGCCCTATGCGCTGACCTTCACCTACACCGGCTATCCGCTGGTGCGCGAGATGCGCGAACGGATCGCCGCCGGGGCGCTGGGCACCATCCGCAAGGTGGTGGTGGAATATCCGCAGGGCTGGCTTGCGGGCGAGGCCGAGGGCAAGCAGGCCGAATGGCGGGTCGATCCGGCCCGCGCTGGCGCGGGCGGCTGCATCGGCGATATCGGCGTGCATGCGTTCAACCTGGCCGAATTCGTGACCGGCCTTGCCGTGACCGAGGTGCTGCCCGACCTGGCCGCCGTGGTGCCGGGCCGCGCGCTCGACGACGACTGCACCGTCCTGCTGCGCTTTCAGGGCGGCGCGCGCGGCGTGCTGCTGGCCAGCCAGATCGAGGTGGGCGAGCTCAACGGCCTGCGGATCCGCGTCTATGGCGAAACCGGCGGCATGATCTGGCGGCAGGAAAGCCCCAATGCCTTCACCTGGCACAGACTGGACGGCACGACCGAGCTGGTCCGCGCGGGCGACGCGTCGCTGGGCGAGAACGCGACCGCGCTTACGCGCATCCCCGGCGGCCATCCCGAGGGCTATCTGGAAGCGTTCGCCAATCTCTATCGCGATTTCGCGACCGTCCTTCGCGGGGGCAGGGCGCCCATGCTGCCCGGCCTGACCGAGGGACTACGTTCGATGGTCTTCATCGACACCTGCGTCCGCGCCAGCGCCGAGGGCGCTTGCTGGACCGAACTGACACTCTGAACCGGGAGAGACTGCATGCGCACCATCAAGGGACCCGCGATTTTCCTCGCCCAGTTCGCGGGCGACGAAGCGCCGTTCAACTCGCTGGACGCGATCTGCGAATGGGTGTCCGGCCTTGGCTACAAGGGGGTCCAGATCCCCAGCTGGGATGCCCGGCTGTTCGATCTGGACACAGCGGCAGGCAGCCAGGACTATTGCGACGAGATCAAGGGCAAGGCCGCGTCCCACGGGCTGGAGATCACCGAGCTTTCGACGCATCTTCAGGGTCAGCTGGTCGCGGTGCACCCGGCCTATGACGCCGCGTTCGACGGTTTCGCGGCCGAGCATGTGCGCGGCAATCCCAGGGCGCGGCAGGAATGGGCGGTCGACCAGGTGAAGAAGGCCGCGAGCGCCAGCCGCCGCCTCGGCCTCGACCGGCATGCCACGTTCTCCGGCGCGCTGGCATGGCCCTATGTCTATCCCTGGCCGCAGCGTCCCGCCGGCCTCGTCGAGGACGCGTTCGAGGAACTTGCCCGCCGCTGGCGTCCGATCCTCGACCATTTCGACGAGCAGGGCGTGGATGCCGCCTATGAAATCCACCCCGGCGAGGACCTGCATGACGGGGTCACGTTCGAGATGTTCCTGGACCGCGTCGGCAATCACCCGCGTGCCAACATCCTGTACGACCCCAGCCATTTCGTGCTGCAGCAGCTCGACTACCTGGATTTCATCGACATTTATCGCGACCGGATCCGCTGCTTCCACGTCAAGGACGCCGAGTTCAATCCCACCGGCAGGCAGGGCGTCTATGGCGGGTACCAAAGCTGGGTCGACCGCGCGGGCCGCTTCCGTTCGCTGGGGGACGGGCAGGTCGATTTCGGCGGCATCTTTTCCAAGATGGCGGCCAATGACTTCGACGGCTGGGCCGTGCTGGAATGGGAATGCGCGCTCAAGCATCCCGAGGCGGGCGCCGCCGAGGGGGCCCCGTTCATCCGCGATCACATCATCCGTGTTACGGAGCATGCGTTCGACGATTTCGCCGCGGGCGGCGCGGACCGGGACCTGAACAAGAGGATCATGGGAATTGACTGACGCAAACCGGGCAAGCGGCTGGGATCGTCGCAGCTTTCTTGGCGGAGCGGCCCTGCTGGCGCTGGTGATCGGGGTTCCCGTCGCCGGCGTGGCCCTGTCCGACCTGGACGATGACGATGCGCCTACCGAACGGCAGCGCGTGATGATGAAGCAGGTCAGCCAGCTGGTGCTGCCCGCGACTGGCACCCCCGGCGCGGGCGATGTCGGCGTGGGTGATTTCGTCATCCTGGCGCTGGCGCACGGGCTGGACGGCACGCGCGACCCGGCCGGTTCGTCCGAAATGCCCTGGGCCTTCCCCGAATATCGCCGCCGCGACGGCAGCCTGCGCTATGTCGGCTGGCTGGAACACACATTGGACCTGGCGGCGAACGGCGATTATCTGCGCCGCCCGGATGACGAAAAGCACCGCGTGCTGGCCGCATTGGACGCCGAGGCTTTCGCCGAGGGCAACGACACCCATCCCTGGCGCAAGCTAAAGGGCCTGATCCTGACGGGCTATTACACCTCGCGCGTGGGCGGGTCCGAGGAATTGCGTTTCGAACTGGTGCCGGGGCGTTTCGATCCGGTGGTGCCGATGGGCCCGGATACGCGTGCCTGGTCCAGCGACTGGACCGCGGTGGAGTTCGGCTGATGGCAAACGACACGCAGTTCGACGCGATCGTCGTCGGTTCGGGCATTTCGGGGGGCTGGGCAGCCAAGGAGCTGACCGAGGCCGGGCTGAAGGTGCTGATGCTGGAACGCGGGCAGGATATTCCGCACCAGACCGGCTATGTGACCGAGATGAAGGAGCCGTGGGACATGCCGTTCCGCGGCAGCGGCGATGCCGAGATGTGGAAGCGCGAGCATCCGGTGCAGATGCTGAACCGGCATTTCACCGAATATACGCAGAACCATTTCGTCAATGACGCGGAAAATCCCTATGCGACCGGCGCGGGGACCGATTTCAACTGGTTCCGCAGCTATAATCTGGGCGGTCGGTCGCTGACCTGGGGTCGGCAGAGCTATCGCTGGTCGGACTATGACTTTGGCGCGAACAAGCGCGACGGGCACGGCACCGACTGGCCGATCCGCTATGCCGATATCGCGCCCTGGTACGACAAGGCCGAGGAATTCATCGGCGTTGCAGGCGCCACCGAAGGTCTGGAGCAGCTGCCCGACGGCAAGTTCTTGCCCGCCTGGCCTCTCAACGCGGTCGAACAATCCGCCCGCGAAAGCATCCGCAGCCGCTGGCCCGAACGCGTGCTGACGGTCGGGCGCACCGCCAATCTGACACAGCCGCTGGGCGAGCGGGGGCAGTGCCAGGCGCGATCGATCTGCGCGCGCGGCTGTTCCTATGGCGCCTATTTCTCGACGCAGTCGAGCACTCTGCCCGCCGCGCAGAAGACCGGCAATCTGACACTGGTGACCGATGCGGTGGTGGAGCGGGTGGATTACGATCCCGTCACGAACCGGGTGACCGGCGTCCGCTGGATCGACCGCAAGGACGGCAGCCGCAGCAAGGCCGGCGCGCGCATGGTCTTCCTCAATGCGGGCAGCTTCAATTCGGTGCACCTGCTCCTGAATTCCGCAAGCGAGGCGATGCCCCGCGGCCTTGCCAATGCAAGCGGGGTGCTGGGCACGCATATCATGGACCATGCCTCGACCCTGTCGGCGATAGCGATCATGCCGGGGTTCGAGGATGTCACCAGCTATGGCAACCGCCCCACCGGCGTCGTGATCCCCCGGTTCCGCAACATGGACCAGCCGGACGGCATTGGTCACACGCGCGGCTATTCCTATCAGGGCGGCGCGCTGCAATCGGGCTGGACGCGCGGCAAGCGCGAGGCGGGCATCGGCGCCGAATACAAGGATTCGCTGCGCCCGCCGGGGCCGTGGCGGGTGGTTCTGGTCGCGTTTGCCGATTGCGTGCCGCGGACCAGCAACCGGCTGACGCTGGACCCGGCCCGGACCGATCCGCTGGGCATTCCGCAGCTGAAGATCGATTTCGCGTTCGGCGCCGAGGAACTGGCCGCATTGTCGCAGGCCAAGCAAGACGCGGCCGAAATGCTGACCCATGCAGGCGGCCACGTGATCATGGGCTTCGACCGGCCCGGCGCCGGAGGCAGCGCCATTCACGAGATGGGCGGCGCGCGCATGGGCTGGGACCCGGCGACCAGCGTGCTCAATCGCTGGAGCCAGGCGCACGACGTGCCGAACCTGTTCGTCACCGATGGCGCGCAGATGAGCTCGTCCGCATGTCAGAACCCTTCGCTGACCTATATGGCGCTGACCGCGCGCGCCGCCGACCGGGCTGTGGGGCTGCTGCGCGAAGGCGTGATCTGACGATGGACTAGTCTGCGGCACCTGCCGCTTGGGCAAACGAAAATGCCGCCCCCGGCCTGGCGGCGGGGGCGGCATTTTCACATGTCCCGACCGGATGGGCCAGGACAGGCCGGACCAGCGTTCAGGGGACGTTGCCCTGCTTCGCTGCCGCGGCGACCAGCGCCTCTTCCGGGGCGGGGCGGGTGCGGCCCAAGATGAGGAAGAACGCCAGCGCCCCGATTCCCGACAGGACGCCCATGGTCAGGAACGCCTGCTGCATCGAACCGCTCTGCTCGCGCAGGATGCTGACCAGCAGCGGCGAGGAGAACTGCCCGAAGAAGAACGTCGCGGTCCACACGCCCATGCCCCGGCCGCGATGCGCGAACGGCAGGCGGCTCTGCGCCCAGACGATCAGCGTGGGGATCGTCATGCCCGCGCCCGTCTGCTGAAGCGCCATGCCCGCGACCATGCCCTGCCAGTTGGTGGTAAGGCCCATCAGCGCCAGACCGCCGCCCAGCAGCAGCAGGAAAATGGCGACCTGGATGCGGAAACTGCAGCCCTTGCGGCCCAGCCACCAGAACAGCCCCGCACCCAGCAGGATGAACAGGCTGGGAAGCGCGGTGATGCGGCCGATGCTTTCCGGATCGGCAATGCCCAGCTCCTCCCACACGACCGAGCCGTTGACGATGAACACGTAATAGATCGCCGAACTAAACAGCGTCAGCGCCGCGATGCCCAGCATCGTGCCCCACGGGAACGCTTCGGCCGCCGTGCGGTCTTCGTCCATGCCCAGGTTGCGGCGCACGGTGGCATCGCTTTCGGGTTCGAACATATAGCGCCACATCGCGATCGCGATGAAGATGGCCAGCAGATAGAGCAGGAAGATCCCGTTCCACCGCCAGGCGGTCAGCGTGCCGGCAAAGAAGATCATGATCGACGACAGGGCGGGGCCCACCATGCCCTGCAGCGTCAGCCAGCGGCGGCGGCCTTCCTCTGCCCAATAGTCGGCGATCAGGGTGTTGACCGTGGTCAGGATCGCCGCCTCGCTGAAACCCAGCAGCAGACGCGAGGCATAGATCCAGTCCAGATCCTCGAGAAAGAACGGAATGACCCCGATGATCCCGTAGGATGCGGTGGAGATCAGCAGCAGCTTTCGCCGACCGAAGCGGTCGACCAGCAGGCCCATGAACAATGCCGTGATGGCGATGGCCAGGCCCGGCGCGGTCACCATCGAGGGCACTTTCGTGGCCGCGTTGGGGTCGGTCGGTGCGAAATGGGCGATCATGGCCCCGACTGCGGGGAACATCGAAACGATGGCCAGGATGGGCAGGAAACCGGCCAAAATCACCGTTATTCCCTGCGGTATCCCCGCCTTGCGTCCGGCGACGCCGTGCATGTTCATTCGCGCTCTCCCATCCATTTTCGGTCTCCGCGGCACGGCCGCAATTGCGGAATGCCCTTCAGGGACGATTGACCCTTACCGATTCCACGCGATAATAGAAGGATCATTTTATTTTTGTCGAGTGCGGGTTTGAAAACTGCTGTCGGCGTGGAGGGGCGATGACGGATTTCAATACTGCGGCGGCCAGGGCCGGCGACCATTCCGCGGTTTCGGAAAGGCGCAAGTTCGTCGCATTCCTGACGGTGCTGACCGCCGTGGTGCTTGAAGTGGCCGATTCCACCATCGTCAATACCGCGCTGCCCGCTATTCGCGACGGGTTGTCCGCTTCGCCGGCGGCGATGCAGTGGATCGTCGCGGGCTATCTGCTGACGCTGGGATCGTTGCTGCTGCTGGGCGGAAGGCTGGGCGACGCGTTCGGCCATTCGCGCGTGTTCCTGATCGGGGTCAGCGCTTTCATCCTGGCATCCGTCCTGTGCGGCCTGGCGCAGAGCCCCGAGCAGCTGGTGTGGGCACGCATGCTGCAGGGCGCGACCGGCGCGGTGATGGCGCCGCAGACCATGGCGATCGTGCAATTGCTCTACACCCCGCTCGAACGCGTATCGAAGCTGGCCTATTTCGGCGTGATCGTTGGGCTGGCCGCGATCATCGGGCCGATCGTGGGCGGCGTCCTGATCGAACTCGACCTGTTCGGCCTTGGCTGGCGGCTGGTGTTCCTGATCAACCTGCCGATCGGCGTGGCGGCGGTCCTGGTGGGCTGGTTCGCGCTGCCGCCGCGGCAGGCGGAAAAGGATCTGCGCATCGATCCGGTCGGTGCGGCGATCTTCGCCGCGGGCTTCGGCGGCCTGCTCTATGCATTGATCCAGGGTGCCGAGGTGGGCGTAAGCGTCCCGCTTGCCGGGCTGTTCGCGGTGTCGGGCGTCCTCATCCTGTTCGGCTGGTTCCGGGCGCGCAGGCGCAGGCTGGCCGGATCGCCCGCGATAATCGAGCCGCGCCTGTTCGACATCGGCACTTTCAAATGGGGCGTATTGTCCTCCTTCTGCTTCTCCAGCGCGGGGATCGGCTTCTTGCTGGTGCTGGCGGTATCGCTGCAGCAGGGGCTGGGGCTAAGCCCGCTGCAGACCGCGCTGGTGCATATCCCGTTCGGGGCAGGGGTGATGCTCGGCGTCGGCTTCCTGGTGCCGCGCCTGCTGCCGCGGCTGGGCAAGGCGCTGCCTGTCGCGGGCGGCTTCGCGATGATCGCCGGGACCACGCTGGTCCTGCAGGCGATCAAGGGCGGCAACGGCGGTGACGTCTTCCTCTATGCGGCGCTGCTGCTGGCGGGGATCGGGATGGGCACGATGTCGGGCCCGCTCGGCCCGATCGTCGTGGCAGAGGTTGATCGGCAGAACGCCGGCACCGCCAGCGCCACGTTTCGCACCGCGCAGCAGATCGGCGGGGCCTTGGGCATTGCGCTGATCGGCGGCGCCTATTTCTCGGTCGTGGGCGAGGAATCGGTGGCGCGGCTGAAAGGGCTGGCTCCGGCCAATGCCGTTATGGCGCTGGCGCTTGGCCTTGCGATCCTGTGTGTGTTGAGGTTGCCGCGCGACATTTTTGGCCAGGGCCGGAATGCGCGGGATTGACCTGCACGATGGAGCAAATTAGAAGTCTTATTCTAAATATAGAACAGATCATGGAGAGGCATCGTTTCTGCTCAGGCTGAACCTGTCTTTCCGGGATCGACAGCAGGCGCAGGCGCGCGGTGATGCTCGCCGCGGACTTGCGCCCGATCAAAGGAATTGCCCATGAACGCCCGTGTTACGGAAATCCGCTATGTCGGTTACGGCACCAGTGACTTCGACGCCGAGCGCGCCTTCTATGCCGACGACTGGGGTCTGGTCGAAGTTGCGGCGACCGACGACATGGCGTGGTTCAAGACCCACGGCCATGACGAGCATCACGTCGTCCGCCTCCATCGGCGCGAAGGCAATTGCGTCGAGGTGATCGCGCTGGCCGCCGACAGCCGCGAGGATGTGGATGCGCTGCTGGGCAAGGTGCAGGACGCCGGCTGCAGGATTATCCACGATGCGCGCGAGCTTGACGCGCCCGGCGGCGGCTATGGCTTCCGCTTCTTCTCGCCCGACGGCCTGCCGTTCGAGATCAGCGCCGATGTGAAGCGCGCCGACAAGCGGGCGATGGAACGCTGGGAAGGCATGCCGGTCAAGATCAGCCATATCGTGCTGCATTCGCCGGACCATCAGGCGGCGGTGAAGTTCTTCACCGACGTGCTGGGCTTCAAGGTGTCGGACTGGCTGGGCGATTTCATGTGCTTCATGCGCTGCAACAGCGCGCATCACCGCATCGCGCTGCTGCCGGGGCCGCCGTGCCTGAACCATGTCGCCTATGACATGCTGTCGGTCGACGACATGATGCGCGGCGCCGCGCGGCTGAAGAAGCGCGGCACCGACCTGCGCTGGGGTCCGGGCCGCCACACCGCGGGCAACAACACTTTCAGCTATTTCACGACGCCATCGGGCTTCGCGGTGGAATATACCTCGGAACTCGAGGAAGTCGATTTCGAGACGCACGAGCACAAGGTCCACGAACCCGGTCCGCAGGTGATGGACCAGTGGGGCACCGGTGTCGGCGGCCCGCAGACCATGCCCAAGCCCGAGGCCGATCCCTGCCTGTTCACTCCGGCGGAGGTCTGATCCTTGGCGCTCTATTCCCCCTTCAAGAACTACATCTGGAACCTGTCGGTCGCGATCGCGATGGAAAGCGGCGGGCGCATCGGCGAGATCGTCGACATGTGCCAACCGATCCTGGATGCCGCCGACAACGGCGCGGACGCCGGCACGCCGCTGTTCATGAAGCAATGGGCGGCGATGGGCCGCAAGCTGCTGGACCTTGCGGCCGAGGACGAGGCGAAGGGCCGCGCCTTCTCCGCCTCGAACAAGCTGGAGCGTGCCTCGCTCTATCTGTTCACGGCAGAGCGGATGCAGGGTCACGGCCATCCGGGCCGGACCGAGACCTATGCCATGGCGCGCGAGGCGTTCGACCGCTCGACCGCGCTGGGCAGGATCGAGCGCGAGCGTGTCGAAGTGCCGCTGGAGGGCGGCACCATGCCCGCGCTGTGGACCCGCGCGCCCGGAGACGGTCCGCGGCCTGCCGTGGTGTTCTGCAACGGCCTCGATAGCTGCAAGGAACTGCTCTACTGGACCCGCCTGCCCGAACAGCTTGCCCGGCGCGGCATATCGACCCTGTGCGTCGACCAGCCGGGATCGGGCGAAGCGCTGCGCCTGCAGGGCATGCCGGTGGATCCGCATAGCGAGAGCTGGGCGTCGAAGGCGGTCGACTGGCTGGAACAGCAGGCGGAAGTCGACGCGAAGCGCATCGGCATGACTGGCATTTCGCTGGGCGGCCATTTCGCGCCGCGCGCGGTCGCCTATGAACCGCGCTTCGCCAGCGGCGCGGTGTGGGGCGCCAACCACAACTGGCGCGAAGTGCAGGACAAGCGCATGCAGCGCGAGGGCGAGAACCCGGTCCCGCATTACTGGGCGCATGTGCACTGGGCGTTCGGCGCGACGGACCAGGAGGACTTCCTGGAAAAGTCGCGGGAGATGAACCTCAATGGCCACATGGACCGGATCAAGGTGCCGTTCCTTGTCACTCATGGCGCTAACGACCGCCAGATCAGCCCGTCCTATGCCGACGACCTCTACGACCAGCTGGTCAATTCGCCGCGCCGCGAGAAAATCATCTTCACCGCGCGCGAAGGCGGGGTCGAGCATGTCGGCGCCGACAACATGGCCTATGGCCGCGACCTCATCGCTGACTGGTTCGCCGAGACGCTGGGCGGAATGACCGCATGAGCAGCATTGCAGAGGTACTTGTCGCCACCGAAAACGCCGCCCGATATGCCGCGCAGCTGGGCAAGCACTGGGCGCATAATCTGGATGTCAGCGAAAACGGCGACACAAGGCAGATCGTGTTCCCCAAAGACGCTCGCGGCGCGGAGTGGCAGGGCGATGCGCTGGTGACGCTCGACCCGCGGGACGATGCGCTGCTGGTGCGCATAGAGGCGAGCGAAGAGGGGCAGCGCGACGGCCTCAAGGGCGCGCTGCAGACCCATATCGACCGTTTCGCCCACCGCGAGGGTCCGCTGACCTACGACTGGCAGGATCTGCCGGGATGAAGCGGGGTTTGGGTTCCGGTACCCTGCTGCCTCGGGCTGCACTGGCCCAGCCTTCGGCGCTGGCGCTCATGCTGCTCGACCCGGTCGAATTCGACCGTGCGGCGACCACCGGGAAGCCATCGCGTGACCATTCCGCGCCCGGACAATGGTTCGTGATGGGCGGGGATCCGACCCCGTCGGCAGGCACCGAACTGCCGCGGGACGAGCGGACAGCCTTCATCGCGCCGATCCATCCCCGTATGGGGGCGCGCACCCTGAATGCCTGCGGCCCGGTCGAATTCCATCTCTACAATGACGGCGGGCATGGTTTCGGGTTTGGCCGCCGGGGCAGTGCTTTGGCAGGGTGGATCCACGATTTCACCAGCTGGCTGCAGGTGCAGCCGCAGCCGGGCGCGGGGGACGTCGTCAACTTCAAATGCCGCTAGCCACGCGGCACCGCCCCGCCGGGGCCGGATCATTGCAATAAAAGGGACAGGATAGATGGAAACTAAGGCAGTCAGGCGCGTCGTCACCGGTCACGACCGGGAGGGGCGCGCGATCATCCAGGAGGACGGCGCGGTGCCGCGCGTCCAGCAGGTCGGCGGGGCGATCGGCCCGATGTTCCACGAGGTGTGGAATACCCGCGCCACCCCCGCGCCCATCAACGCCGCCAGCGGCGAGCCTGCCGAGGACGGCATCGTGCTGGCGCCACCGAGGAACGGAACCCGCATCCGCATCCTGGACATTCCGCCCGAAGGCGAGGGCATCCGCAACATGACGCCCGAGGAAGCCGCCGCCCATTTCGCCGAGATCGGCGCAGGCCACGCCTCGAACGCGGCGAAGGAAGGCGCGAAGCACGCGCTGATGCACCGCACCGAGACCATCGATTATGGCATCGTGCTGGAAGGCGAGCTGGTGCTGATCATGGACGAGGGCGAGACCACCGTGCGCGCGGGCGACATCATCGTGCAGCGCGGCACCAACCATGGCTGGGCCAATCGCAGCGACCGCAACTGCCGCATCTGCTTCGTGCTGATCGACGGGGAGTTCGACGCCGAACTGAAAGGCTGAAGCCGATGGACCGGCGGCCCCTTCCCTGTCCCGGTGCGTTGATGACCGGGGCAGGCGCGGTGCCTGTCGTTCCGACCGCCTTCGCATGCCGCCATGGCGCCAGCCCCAAAAAATTCCGGAGTATCCCATGAAATTCGCCACGCTTCGCAACGACACGCCCGATGGGCAACTGATCATGCTGTCCTCCGACGGCACGCACGCATTGCCGGTGGGTAAGGCGGCGCCTTCGATGCTGGCGCTGGTTGAGCGCTGGGACGAGGCGCAGGACGCGCTGGCGCAGACTCGCCAACGGCTGGAAGCCGGCGAGGGCACACCGGTGCCGGAAGGCGGTCTTGCCGCGGCCATGCCGCGTTCGTGGCAATGGCTCGACGGATCGGTGTTTCCGACGCACGGCGAACTGATGCAGATCGCGTTCCATTTGCCGCCGATCGAGACCGACCGCCCGCTGATGTACCAGGGCATGTCCGACCGCTTCTATGGCCCACGGGACGACATCCCGTTCCCCAGCGCCGAACACGGCATCGATTTCGAGGGCGAATACGGGATCATCACCGACCACGTGCCGATGGGCACCTCGGCGGAAGAAGCGATGGACCGCATCCGCCTGCTGGTGCAGGTCAACGACTGGTCGCTGCGCGCCATTGCCCCGATCGAGATGAAGACCGGCTTCGGCTGGGTGCAGGCCAAGCCCGCATGCTCGATGGCGCCGGTCGCGGTCACGCCCGACGAGCTGGGCGACGCATGGCGCGACGCGCGCATCTGCCTCGATCTCGAGGTTGAGCTGAACGGCAAGCGTTTCGGCCATGCCAATGGCCGCGAGATGGCGTTCGGCTTTCACGAGCTTGTCGCCCATGCGGCGCTGACGCGCGACCTGGTGGCGGGCACGATCATCGGGTCGGGCACCGTGTCCAGCCCCGATTACGCGTCTGTCGGGTCGAGCTGCATTTCCGAAGTCCGCGCGATCGAGATGATCGCCGATGGCGAGCCGAAGACGCCTTTCATGTCCGCGGGCGACCGCATCCGCATGACGGGCCGGGCCGCCGACGGCTCTGCCCCGTTCGGCACCATCGACCAGAAAGTCGTGCTGGCGTGACCGGCCCGGACCCGCGCCGGGCATTCATGCCCCTATCCCGCAATCCCGCCGATCGACCGGCATAACCAAGGAGCCCATCGAATGGCATCCAAGATCCGCAGGGGCGTCAGCCTCTATAGTTTCCAGGAGGAGATGTTCCTCGGCCAGATGAGCGTGGAGGACTGTGTGTCCTTCGCCGCGTCCATCGGTGCCAAGGGCATCGAGGTCCTGCCCGAACAGAACATGCCCAGCTTTCCGAACGTCACCGATGCCGAGATCGCGGGCTGGCACGAGATGCTGGAACGGCATGGCTGCCATTTCACCTGCTATGACATGTTCCTCGACACCAAGCTGCGTAACGACCGGCTGCTGACCGATGACGAGCAGGTCGAGAGCATCCGCCGCGACCTGACCTTGTGCAACCGCATGGGCATCCGCAACATGCGCGTGCTGATCTTCGTGCGGCCCGACATCCTGGAACGCTGCGTCCCTTATGCCGAGGAGCTGGACGTGCACATGGGCGTCGAGGTCCATGCGCCGTGGTATCTGGACCACCCGTGGATCCTGCGCACGATCGAGGTCGCGGACCGGCTGAACACCAGGCACCTGGGTATCCTGCCCGATATGGGCATCTTCATGAAGCACTATGTGCCCGAGATGCGCGCCCGTTTCGAACGCGAGGGCGCGCGTCCGGAAATCACCCAGTTCATCGTCGA
Organism: Croceicoccus marinus; assembly: GCF_001661675.2. Classification (NCBI taxonomy): domain Bacteria; kingdom Pseudomonadati; phylum Pseudomonadota; class Alphaproteobacteria; order Sphingomonadales; family Erythrobacteraceae; genus Croceicoccus; species Croceicoccus marinus. Next base: position 704,823 of record NZ_CP019603.1, read on the forward strand.
CCAGCACGAGGAAAAGGTGATGTGCGAATACACCATCTACGAGGTCGCGGTGAAGATGAAGGGCAACCCGACCGAGATTCGCATGGCCGAGACATTGCGCCACGCGCCCTTTGCCAATCCCAAGCGGATCGGGGATTTCGCGCCCTATTTCCGGCACATCCAGGCCAAATTCTATGGCATGACCGAGGATTGCCGTGATCCGGCGCTGGCCTATGACGAGGTGATCCCGGAACTGGTGAAGGCAGGCTGGGAAGGCACGCTGTCCAGCGAATACGAAGGCAATCGCTGGGTACAGGACGTCGAGGACGTCGACAGCCGCGAACAGGTGCGCCGCCAGCACGAGATGTTCAAGCGCCTGCTGGGCGAAACCGCAAACGGGCAGGAGGACGCCTGATGTTCGACAAATACACCATCGATCCCGACAGCGTCACCGACATCGGCCCCGCGGACAGCCCGACCGGTTTCAGCTTCACCACCAAGCTGGGCTATTATCGCGGGCTGACCCTGTCGATGCTGGAGGAGCTGACCGTGGCCGTGGACGGCAAGGAACTCCCGCGCGAGGCGGTGAGCTTCGACGACGGCAATGGCCCGATCACGCTGGAGGAGATGGAGACCGCCTATGACCGGCGCTGGAACTTTGGTGCTCCGGCCACGCTGTCGGTCACCTATCCCGGCGGCTTTCCCAAGGGCGAGCACACTCTGTCGCTGAAGCAGAGCCTGCGCATCAGCTATATGCCGTTCCCGGCGGTGCGCTTCACCGAAAAGACCATCGTTAAGGGCTGACGACATGGCGGCCTGCCAATCGCTTGGCAGGCCGCGCTTGGCCGGTGTTTTATCGCCGGTGTATTATCGGAACCGCGATCGCAGCGACGCTGCCCCCGCGGTTCAGGTTCGGATGGCCAGTTCCGCGCGCTGCTGCGCAAGGTCGGCCATTTGCGCCTTACTCCACGCGCAGGCGGCCGCAGCCCCCAGCCCGTGCCGAAGGACGCTGATCCGCCCGGCGATCGAGGAAGCGCCGGCAGGCCCTGCCAGCAAGTCGTCATCGTTCGCAGCGGCAGCGCCGACCGGCGCGCCCTGGCGCAAGACATCGTCACGGTTCGGGTCCATCGCGCTTCTCCTGCAAGGCGGCGATGCTGGCGCATGCCGCCGGATTGATGTTGTTTCAGTCGACCATCGCAGCGACGAGGCGTCGCAGTTCGAGGATGGGTATGATGCCGGAGGCCGGGGCATTGCCCGCCGCCTGCGGCTGTCCCGCGCCAAAGCGGAGCGAGAGCGTGGGGCGCTGCTTGGCGCCTATATCGATGCAATTCATTGTCTGTCTATCCGGCGGATCATTCCGCCGCCTTTTCAAATAGTCAGCGCCCGTTCCCTTGCGGGCGGTTCACGCCGGGACCGTGCCCGGGAACCCGCTTGCGAGAGACGATCCGGCCTTTGGCCAGATCATGAGGCGCATTTCGGCTTGTACGCGGTCTTTTACGACCGATCGAATATGGAAGCGGCGGGTTTCGCCCGCTGTACGGGCGATCAGGCGGTCGCTCTTGTTCGAAAGTGCCGACGAAGCAGGCATCGGGCAGGATCTTTTCGATCAGCCCTTCCATCGAAATGAGTTCGTCCTTCGCCGGACCATATTCCTGGCGTACGGGAAATCGTCGCACCGGCGTATCCGGTACAAAGGCCATAGTGCATGATAGAGAAGCATTGGCGGGTCGCCGCCAAACGACATTGGGCCCGGCAAATCATAGTCTGTCTGAAGCAACATCAGGCACGAAATATATAACACCGGGCAAAAAAATTACAAGAGGTTTGATTTGTGGTGATCTGCGGTTTGGGTTGATGTCGTATATTAGCCACAAGCGTTTAATTCCCGGTCGTGGTTTTCGCAGAGGTGAAAAAAGCGATTTGCTTTTAATGATCGCAGGATTGAGGTGGTCCTGCCTTCTTGGACAGTTTGGCGGCAGAGTTAAGCTAATCCCGGTTTTCGTTATGCTGCCTGCTGATCATCAGATCATGGGGGGCATACCCCCCATGATCTGATTGTCCGATCCGCCGATAGGCCTCGACCGGGGTTCGTCCGGCGAGGCCTGAGTGCGGACGTTGGGTGTTGTAATAGGTGATCCACCGACCAAGACCAACCCGCAGCTCTGATCCGGTCTCGAAGGCTTGGAGGTAGACGCACTCGTACTTCAGAGATCGCCAAAGGCGCTCGATGAAGACGTTGTCCATCCACCGGCCCCGGCCATCCATGCTGATGCGGACTTCGGCATGGCGCAGCACGCTGGTGAAGGCTTGCGACGTGAACTGGCAGCTTTGGTCCGTGTTGAAGATTTCCGGCTTGCCGAACCGAGCCAGCGCCTCCTTCAGCGCCGCGACACAGAAGCCAGCATCCATCGTGTTCGACAACCGCCAAGGCCAGCACCTTGCGGGTCGCCCAGTCCATGACCGCCACCAGGTAGAGGAAGCCACGGCGCATGGGGATGTAGGTCACGTCGGCACACCGCACGTGATTGGGCCGTTCGATCGCCAGCTTGCGCAGCAGATAGGGATAGACCCGGTGCTGCGGGTGTGGATCACTAGTCCGCGGTCGTTAACAGATCGGCGTCAGCCCCATCTTCGCCATCAGCCGCCGCACACGCCGTCGACCGACCTCGTGACCCGCACGCCGCAAGTGTCGCGCCATCTGGCGGCTGCCATACCACGGGCATTCCATGAACGCCTTATCTGAAGCAGGCGACATTGTGCCGAGATCGACAAACGGTGATGAGCAGGTTCGATCATCGAACGCCTCCGCGCCACGCTCATCGACCGGAGGCTTTCCCTAAAAAAATCGCGTTCCACGACCAGTTGACCGATTTTGACGTGCTGGACTTGTAACGGTTTTGTGCCGGTCACCCATCTCACTATGCCACCTTGGCTTCGAATGCGAGCGGGCTAATGCCATCCAGATATGAATGGCGTCTGCGGGTGTTGTAGAACCCGTTGATGTATTGGAAGATGGCGGCTTCTGTTTGGCGCCGTGTTGGTCAGTTCTGCCGCCAGATCAGCTCTGCCTTCAGCGATTTGAAGAACGTCTCGACGGCGGAATTGTCGTAGCAGTTGCCTTTGCCGCTCACCGATGGTCGCAGGCCATAGGCCTGCAGTTTCTTCTGATAGTCATACGCGCAATATTGGCTACCGCGATCGGAAGGGAAAAGACATCCTGGCGGCGGATTGCGGAGGCGTACGGCCATGTTCAGTGCCCGGATCGCTAGGACCTTCTTCATCCGATCGCTGACTGCCCAGCCCACGACACGGCGGCTGTGCAGATCGAGAATGACGGCAAGATAGAGCCAACCTTCCTGCGTCCAGACATAGGTAATGTGTCCTACGGCTGCGCCTCCGTTCAGCTTCGCTTCCTCCAGCCCATTTCTGGTTGGGCGCATCGGCAACGAAATCGCCATCAAGCCAGTTCGCGGCGACACCCAGACGATGATGGCTATTGGTCGTGACCTTGTGCTTGCGGGTACGAACCGGCTTAATGGGATTGATCCGCATCAGCCTTCCTACTCGGCGCTCGCCGACATCGAGGCTGGCCTCCTTTAGTTCCATCGTCATCCGGGGGCGGCCATAGCTGACAAGTCTCAGGCTGTACTGCTCGCGAATATGCGCCAGCACCTTCATGTCCGTTCGTTCCCGGCAACTGATCGGGGGCGCGCGCCAAGAGCGATAGCCGCGCTCGCTGACCTGCAAGACACCTCAATTCCACTGGCCAACGGTGCCGCCAGCTGTGCACGAAAGCGAACCTCACGGCTTTTGGCTTGCGAAGAATTGCGTAGCCTTTTTTGGGACCTCCCTCTCCTCCCGCAGCACACGGTTCTCCAGACGAAGTCGTTCATTCTCCCGCTCTAGATCGGTATCGGGGCTGGCAGGCAAGCCATCCTGTCGATACAAACTCACCCAGCGCGTCAATGTCGACAAACCGATGCCCAGATCGGCTGCCACGCGCTTGCGCGGCAAACCGCTGGTCAATGCAATCCGCACCGCCTCGCGCTGAAATTCTTCTGAATGTTTGATCATCTCTTCGGTCTCCTTGAATGAGCAATATGCTCTCAAGTGACCGGCACAAAACCGTTACAAGTCCAAGCCGCTCCTGGAACGGCCCAAGCCGAGGCAGCGGTTGAACCGTGCGGCGATAATCGAATGCGCCTTCTGGTGCCCGGATCGCCTTGCGCACCACCTTGCGGGATAACCGCAGATCGCGCGCAATCGCCTTGATCGCCTTCCCGCTCGCGTGTTCCCGCCTAATCCGAACGACCGTCTCCACCATCGACATCCCGATCTCACCACCTGTAAAACCAGGTGGTCAACTACACCATAAGAATAAGGGGTTTCCTTTAGACGCCGATCACCCCGCTAACAGGGTCCCTTTTGCACGCCGATCCACAGACATATCCTGCAATTAGCGCCGCAGGGTTCATGGCTAAGGATGTTTCCCCCTATCCCTACAACCATGGCCTCCACACTGAGGTTCGGCCCGTCCACCATCCCGGTGAGCGGGCCGTTCTCGTTTTGAGGAAAACTTGGAAAAGGCGTATCCGTCCGGTGAAGGCCGCAGCGTGATGCCGACTTGAGTGTAGGTCGGGTTACGCGGCGATCGCGTTCCGGTGGGGCGTCCAGTTCCAGGGCAGGAGCTCGTCGAGCCGTGTGGCAGGATGATCGGCGATGCGCGCGAGGACATCAGCAAGCCATGCCTGCGGATCGACGTCGCCCAGCTTCGCGGTCTGGATCAGGGTGTAGATGATGGCGGCGCGCTGGCCGCCACGATCGGATCCGCAGAACAGCCATGCCTTGCGGCCAAGCGGCATCGCCCGTTCATTCTGCCCATGTCGGCGAAGAGCGGGAAGTTCACTATCCTTGGCATCCCTATTTCGGGCGGAAAGTCAGCGTACGGCGGGTAGAGGAGCGAGCGACGGGGCGCTTTCTCAAGGTCGAAGGCCCATCTGGCATCGTCGTTTCGATGCCTGGTTGGATGGTTGATCCGGTCGCCTGCTCCAAGATGAGAATCGGCCCGCCCCAAGTTGATGTTGCAGCGCTTTCCGATTTGAAGAGGCTGGTCACCGCGGTCGCTGCTTCACCAAACTCCCAACGCGATGATGGAGTCGCATTGGAGGAAGTCGATGAACAAGCACGACACGCCCGCACCGGCCTCGGGCAGACAGATGAGCCTGATCTTCGAGCCCCGGAGGGTGGACGGGATGAGCGAGGCGGAACGGACGAAGGCCGTAATCACGCTTGCTCAAATCCTGATGCAAGCCGCTGGCCTCGTCGTCGAGGAGCTCGGCGATGACCGGCACTGATTTAATCCCGGCGCAACTGCTGAAGCGCAAGGCCGTCGTCTACGTGCGACAATCGACACAATCCCAGGTCATGACCAACCTGGAAAGCCAGCGGCGGCAATACGACCTCGTCGACAGCGCACGTCAGCACGGTTTCACCGATATCGAAGTCATCGACGATGATCTCGGACGATCCGCGAGCGGAACCGTTGCGCGGCCCGGCTTTGATCGCCTGGTCGCATCATTGTGCGCGGGCAAGGTGGGTGCCGTGCTGTGCCTCGATGCGTCAAGGCTCGCGCGAAATGGTCGCGACTGGCACCATCTGCTGGAACTGTGCGGGCTCGTTGAAGCCCGTGTCATCGATCATGATGGCGTGTACAATCCTTGCCAGCCCAACGACCGCCTACTCCTGGGAATGAAGGGCAGCATCAGCGAGTTCGAGCTCGGCGTTCTCAGGACGCGAATGCTCGATGCCGCGAGGTCGAAGGCGCGCCGCGGCGAATTGCGGTTGTCTGTCCCGTTCGGCTACATCTGGCACCGCGAAGCGGGCCTGGGACTCGATCCCGACTTACGCCTTCAGGAGGTAATCCGGCTCATCTTTGCGCGCTTCCGAGAGCTGGGCAGTGCGCGTCAGGTGCTGTTGTCTATGAAGGCCGATGGAATCCACTTCCCGCGGCCTTCGGACGAAGGCCGCATGACCAGCTTCACATGGTTACCTATCCGCTATCGCAACGTCATCGCCGTCCTCAAAAACCCCTTCTATGCAGGTGTTTACGTCTACGGGAAAAGCGAAAAGCGGACTACCATTGTCGATGGGCGAGCGCGGCGAAGCTACGGGCATGGCAAGCCGGTCGGAACCTGGGAGGTGTTCATCAAGGAGCACCACGAGGGCTACGTCAGCTGGGAAGAATACGAGCGCAACCAGAAGCAGCTGGCCCTCAACAACTATGGCCGCGCTGGCGGCGTAAAGTCAGGCCGAGGCGGCAAGGCACTGCTGTCAGGGATCATGACGTGCGGACGGTGCGGGCGGCGACTGAGCGTTGCTTACACCGGTAACCCGCAAAGTCGGCCAGTCTACCGCTGTGACAAGCCGAACCTGATGATGGGCTTACCTCGATGCATGACCTTTGGCGGTCTACGAGTGGATGCAGCAGTTGCGCGCGAACTGCTGCGCGCGGTAGAACCCTTGGCGATCGAAGCCGCGTTCGAGGCGGAGCGGATGAACCGGGAACGACAAGAAGAGCAGCGCCAGATCCTCGACCTGGAACTCCAGCAGGCGCGCTACGAGGCCAGCCTAGCCGAGCGCCGCTACGCAGCTTGTGATCCCGATAATCGCCTGATAGCGGCGCAGCTGGAGAAAAACTGGGAAATCGCGCTCCGTCGCGTGCGGGACTTGAAGGCTCGCCAGCCTGCGGAAGGGCCCTCGACCATCGAGGCCGATCCAAATGCCTTCGCCAATCTGGCGGAAAACCTGTCGGCGGCCTGGAACGCTCCGGATGTGACGATGCGCGCTCGCCAGCAAATGCTACGTACAATGATCGCCGACATCGTCGTCGATGTCGATGATGCCGTGCGTGACGTCGTGCTCACGATCCATTGGCGGGGCGGCCAGCACTCGGAACTGCGGGTTCGCAAGCCGAAAGCCGGCGAGCACGGTTGTGCAACAGCGGAGGATGCGCTGGAGGTGATGCGCAGCATGGCGGGCCGTTGGTCCGACGAGCATATCGCCGCGACGCTGAATCGGATGGGCTTGCCCACCGGCCAAGGCAAAACCTGGACGGCGCACCGGGTCTACTCTGTTCGGCGCGTGCGAGGGATCGATGCCTATCGGTCTGCGGTGAAAGACGGCGAATGGCTCACCATGACTGAGGCGGCCAAAGCGCTTGGCACCTCAAGCCATACGATAAGACTTCTCATCAAAACCGGCGTGCTTCCGGCAGTGCAGGTCGTACCGCGCGCACCGCATCAAATCCGCTCCGCCGATTTGATGTCGGAAGCGGTAAAATCTGCGATGGCCCGAAAGGGTCGCCCGTGTCGCGTTGTTGACGCGGACATGCTTCCAATGTTTACAGATACTTGAATACGGAGTGCATAATGAAACACGCTTCGGGATGCAGCGCAGCGCGCGCTCGGCGGCGTTGTTGGTGAGGCAGATGCGGCCATCGTCGAGGAAGCGGGTGAACGCATCCCAGCGCTTCAGCATGTAGAAGCAGGCCTTGGTGAGGTCATGACCGCGCGATAGCTTAGCGACCTGCGCAGTAAGCCAGGTGTGGAGCTCGGCCATCAGCGGCGCGCTGAGTTCCTGACGGACTGCGAGCCGCTCGGCAGGACTCTTGCCGTTGATGCCGCGCTCGATGTCGAACAGGGCGTCGAGACGCTGCACGGCTTCGAGCGCGATCGGATAGATCATGCTGCTGCGCTGGCCGCGGCTCTTCTTGCGGGCTGAGCTCAGGACATCGGCGAGCTCGAAGAACTTGCGCCTCGCATGAGCAAAGCAGCCCGCTTCCAGCACGGGACCGGGGGCGCGGTCCCCGCGATAGAGATCGTTGTAGCCACTATAGGCATCGGCCTGCAGGATGCCGGACCATGCCGCGAGATGGGCTTGCGGGTGCTCGCCGCGCCGATCGCGCGAATAGTGGAACAGGGCAGCTGGAGGATCGGTGCCTGCAAAGGGACGATCATCGCGTACGTAAACCCATAATCGCGCCGTATCGGTCTTGCCCTTCGCCATGACCGGCACGGTGGTATCGTCACCGTGGATCCGGGTTGCAGCCAGAACATGCGTCTCGATGAGCTTGTAGATCGGCATCAGCGCATGGGCAGCTGCCCCGACCTGATCGGCAAGAGTCGAGAGGCTGAGCGGCACGCCTTCGCGGGCAAACCGCTCGGCCTGGCGGTTGAGGGGCTGGTGCTGTCCATACTTCTCGAACAGGAGCATCGCGAGGAAGCTGGGTCCGGCCCATCCGCGGGGCACCACATGGAAGGGCGCGGGGGCCTGCGCAATCTTCTCGCAGTCGCGGCACGAGAACTTCTCGCGCACCGTCTGGATCACCTTCCACGAGCGCGGGATGACCTCGAGCGTCTCGGTGACGTCTTCGCCGAGCTTCGAGAGCCGATCCCCACCGCAGGCCGGGCAGGAACAGGGCGCAGGCACCACGACGCGCTCGCGCGGCAGATGCTCGGGGAACGGCTTCCTTGTCGGGCGCTTGCGCTCGAGGGCGGTGACCGTGGCGGTCTTGGCCGCCGCTCCCTCGGCGATCAGGTCGTCTTCGGCGGCATCAGCCTCGAGCTCTTCGAGCTGCAGCTCCATCTGGTCGAGCAGACGGCGGCTGCGTTCGGCGCTGGGGCCATACTGCTCGCGCTTGAGCTTGGCGATCTGCAGCTTGAGGTGAGCGATCAGCGCCTCGATAGCGCTCTGGTGGGCCATGGCGTTGGCAAGCCTGGCCTCTGCCTCATCGGCCTTGCGGGCCATCGCCACCACCAGCGCCTTGAGCGCTTCGACATCGTCCGGAAGGGGCGAAATGGCGGCTTCCATAGACCGGAGTGAATCATCATCCACCCTCTGCTGCAAGGGCAAAACACCGCCTCGCGCCGATTATCCGGCGCTCTGCGGCCGCCATGTATACTGCGGGCTGCGCCAGTCGATCCCCTCCAGCAGGCAGGCCAGCTGCGAGGGGGTCAGCGACACCGTTCCCTCAGTCGCTGAGGGCCATACGAACCGGCCCTTCTCTAGCCGCTTGGCGTAGAGCGACATGCCGATCCCGTCGTGCCAGATGATCTTGATCAGCGAGCCTGCGCGGCCACGGAACACGAACAGATCGCCGCCGTGCGGATTACGCTTGAGACCCTGCTGCACCAGCAGCGCCAGGCCCTGCATGCCCTTGCGCATATCCGTGTGGCCGAGCGCGATCCACACCCGCGCGCCCGAAGGGATCATCGCAGCCCCTTCAGCGCCGCAGCGACCAGGGCCGGCGGTGCCGCCGCGAAAATGCTCAGCCGCTTGCCGCGCGGCAGGTCGATGATCATCGCGGGGTGCTCGGCAGCGCCGGCCGCCATCACATCTTCGTCGATCACCGCTTCGGCGAACACCGGCGTCGGAAGTGCCTCGGGCAGCTCTGCTTCCCGCTCCACGCCTGCATCGAGCAACTTGCGCCGCCAGGTGTAGATCAGCGCCGAAGAAATATCGTGCCGTCGGCACACCTGGGCGACGCACGCGCCCGGCGCGAAAGCCTCGGACAGGATCTGCAGCCGCTCCTCATCGCTCCACCGCCGCCGCCGCTCCGGCCCCGAAAACACCGTCACCTGACCCATCGACCACTCCTAAGCACGCTCACAAGAGCACGCTTAAGAGCGCTCGATACCTATCCACGCAAGGCGGCCCTCGCCGGAGGGGTACTGCGGAGACGTACCGGGTCGAAGCGCTGCACGCGCCATTCGGCTTCAAGGATCGGCTAAAGAGCCGCGGCTACAGGTGGGATCCGGCGAAGAAGGTCTGGTGGACCGAGCTTGGCTATCCCGCTTTCCTCGATGAGCGCGACTGGTTTGCCGAGCTTGGCCTGCCGTCCTTTGTCGCGACGCCGATCGACGCGACGCAGCGCCATCTCTGAGCACCAAGACTGACCGCCCCCCAATATCCCGAGAGGGCCCGCCGCGCGCGGGCCTTCTCGTATCTGCTTGAGGCATTTCCAATATGATCATCCTCGACCGCCAGCATCCCATCCGCAATCCCGATTGTCCCGCGATTCCGCAAAGAATGGACAAGACCATCGTCGTCGCCGACTTCGAGTTCCGCAGAGACCTTGAGAAGCACAGAGCCTATGTCAGACGCGATGGCACTTCCGCGCATTCGGAACCGCGCTGGGCCTTCGACGAGATTGTCTGCGGCTCCTACGTCGTGATCCGCTTCCCGGCAGGCGATGTGAAGAAACCGGAGGTCGGACGATTCCATACGCTGTGCCAGCCCGACATGGACGAGATCGATATCGTTGATCATTTTTTCCGGCGGGTGCTCGAGCGGGAAGTGGACGGCGATGGAGAGCCGGCAAGGCTTGCGTCGTGGGCAGGCCATTACAAGGATGACAAGGTATTGCGCCGGGTCGCGATGAGCTGGGGCGTGACCTTGCCCCGTCAGCTTTGCAATACCGATGCCCGCTGCCCCCTGCGGCTCGATATGTGCGAGGAATTCTTTTCCCGGGCGATTGGCGGTCTTCACTTGTCCGAGTTTGCGCAGGGCCAGGATCTGCCCGGCAAAGCCATACCGGCGATCGAACTGCAGAAGCACATCGTGGCGGGAAACTGGAAGGTGGTCGAGGAGCAATGTGCGGGTGACGTGCTGCTGACTGCGATCCTCGCTGCGCGCTGGCTCGCGGCGTGCGGGGAGATCGGACAGACCGGCAAGGCGTGCACGCGCGCGCTCGTCGACCGCTTCTGCGAGCGCGCGCCCACCGATTACACGCGGATGTGGGCGCGCTGGCGCAAGGAGAACCTTGGCCGCGAGATCCTGACATGCCGCGGTGGGTGAACCTCGAGGCTGCCATGCTGGTAAGCATGGTCGCCGCCGCGGCGCGATCGATACAGGCGTTAAGGGGAAGGTGGCCCCGCTCACGCCGCTGTTCTGGCCCCGGCTTCTTCTCTCGCTATAACTTTAGGACATACCATGCCAACGACCAAGCGCCGGGCGGCGCAGCGCCGCGCGCTGCGCTGGGCGCAGGCCGATATTTGCGCGGGATGCGGCGCATTCCTGCCAAGCGGCAAGCGCCTGCCGCGCCATCATCCCGATACCCCGACCTTCGACCACGTGATCGCACGCAGCGATGGGGGAGGGCGCACGCTCTCGAACGGCCTGCTCAAGCACCAGCGCTGCAATCAGCAGCGTGGAAACAAGCCGCCGACAGGATGCGACCTGCTGTGGCGCGATCTCGTGCAGGCCCGGCTCTCGATGCGGCCCCGGAGCTTCAAGCCGACCTTCCGCAGCGGGGTGCCCAATCCGCATAGCGGCGAAAGCGCCGAGGGGCGGAGCCTCATGACTATTACAGAGAAAACAACATGAATATTCAGATCCTGGACCGCCTCGCGGTCCTGTGGGGCGAACGCCTCGCCGGTGAACTCGCGCTCGATCGTAATGGCGCCATGCAATTTGCCTATGCCGAAAGCTGGCTTCGCGATCCGCAAGCGCTGCCAATCTCCTACTCGCTGCCCTTGCAAGCAGAACCGTTCGAAGGCCGTGCCTGCAATCCGTTCTTCGAGAACCTGCTGCCCGAGGAATGGCAGCGCGAGGCCGCAGCCCGCGCGCTGGGTATCTCGTCGGGCAATCCGTTCCGATTGCTGAAGGCACTGGGCGGTGACACGGCGGGGGCACTGACGCTCTGGCCCGCCGATCAGCCCGTGCCCTTCGGTCCGAGTGCAAACGCCCCAGTCCCTCTGGATAATGCCGAATTTGTCGATCTGTTCGACCGCATGGCGCGAACCCCCATGCTGGCAGGGGAGGGGACCCGCTACAGCCTGGCCGGCGCGCAGAGCAAGCTGCCGGTCGTGCTGGCTCATAACCGTATCGCACTGGCATCACCGGGGCAGGCGACCACCCATATCATCAAGCCCGAACCTGAGAGGTTCCCGGGACTGGCGGCGAACGAGGCGTTCTGTCTGACCTTGGCGAAAAGCATCGGCCTAAACGCAGCAGAAGCCGAATGGCGTTCGATCGGCGGCAGGGCTTTCCTGCTCGTGTCGCGCTATGACCGGATCACCGAAAGCGGAACGACACGGCGCTTGCACCAGGAAGACTTCGCGCAGGCGTTGGGTGTTCTTTCCTCGAAGAAATATGCAAGCGATGGCGGGCCGGTGTTCCGGGATTGCTTCGATCTCGTCAGGCGCGCCGCGACAGATCCCGAGACGGAAATTCTCAAGCTGATCGATGCTGCGCTCTTCAATCTCGTCACTGGCAATGCCGATGCGCATGCCAAGAACTTCAGCCTGTTGCGTAAAGCGAACGGAGAGGTGGCACTCGCGCCGCTCTACGATCTGGTATCGACCATTGTTTGGCCTGAGCTGTCGAACAGGTTCGCGATGAAGTACGGGCGGGCGAGGGCGCTCGAAGACATGTCGACCGGCAGCTTCGAGCGCTTCGCTGCCGATGCGGGTGTGGACTTCCAGATAGTCCGGGAACGCGGTGCTTCGCTTTGCGAGCGTATCATGCGCAGCGTCGAAGCGGGTTTGGAGACGCCAGGTCTGACCGATCGATCGGCTGTTTCGGCTCTGGCTGTCCTCATCCACGATCGCGCCGGGCGAGTATCGCTGAAACTCGTGTGACAACAGATTTGCGGAAAGAGGCCGGTTGTTTCTTTCCGTGGACCGGGCGATCGCGTAAAATGGCGGCCATGTCGCGGTACACGATCCATAAGAGCGGTAGCGTAACTTCGGGCCTGGGGCACCGGGCGCAGTCTGAAACCGCGCGTATCCGGAAATATGGCCGGATCCGGGGTCTCGACGAGACCGGCCTGCTTGATCGCATCAAATCCATCTTCAGCCGGAATACCATGCGGTGAAGCCATGGGCATTTTGACAGGGGTCTGAGCTCTATTGCCGCTTCCACAGAACTATATCGAAGCGCTTGGCAGGCTTGGCGCTGCGTTCGCCGCATATGAATCGGCGACAGGACATGCCGCCATTCTTGTCGGAGGGGCGGCGGCCGCCATTCACACCGATGGCGAATTCATGTCGGCAGATTTCGATGTGGTGGCAGGCGCTGATCAGGCGTTCGCGGAAGCGATGTCGGCTTCTGGCTTCGTTGCAGATGACAAAGCCGTCCATGGGATGGGCTGGTATCATCCTGCATATCCGGCCTTTGCGGTCGAACAAGTGTCCGGCGGCTTCTTCGATGGGCGAGGGGAGCGGGACCGGTGTCTGCGGCTAATTCTCCAAGACGGCGCATCGATCGTACTTCCGGCTGTCGAGGACATGATTGCGGACCGTCTCGGTCAGCATGAAATCGCGAAAGGCGATACAGCAATGCTCGAGCAGGCCCGGGCCCTGTTCACGCTCGCGCAGGATCTGGACGCTACCTATCTCCGGCGCCGCATCAGCGAAGAAGGTGGAAATCCCGCACATTTAGGGATATCTGAAGATCCATGAAGTCGATCCAACTCGGTTCCTACCTGGCGTCGGTCAGGGCGCGCAAGGCGGCACTTCGTTTCGATGAGAGCTCGGCGGCCGTGGACGCACGCCGCAACAAGGGCGGCCAACGTTCGCCCGCCAAGCGCGAACTTCTGGCCAATACGGCGGAGCGCGCCGAGGCGACCGGGACTCCCAAAGTGATCAGCTACTGATCTCCGGTTGATGCATCAGGGCGTAGATATGATCTGTGCATGCGCGCAGTACAAAGGCAGCGGGTTGCCGGATTGCTCTCCTGCCTTCAGTGCTTCCAAAAGGCGAACTTTGATTTCGTCCTTTTCGGGCATGGTTTCCCCCTTTCCAGCTCTGATGACATAAAAACCATCTTCGTTTGACGACCGTCAGTAGGCCAACCTCAGGCAAGCGGCAGGCTGAGACTCCGACCAAAAGCAACAGCACAAGCCCGCTATGACCGAAACTGTCGCAGGCCTGTAGGAAAACGAAGCATCACTGCAGACGGTCGGATTCGCGACCAGTAGGAGATGCTTCGTGATGCTGCCCTTGATGCTCGCTTCGTTTCTCATGTTCGTCTTGCTCAGGCTTGCGGTCAAAGCCGTGCAGGCAAATGGAATTGGCAAGTCGCTGCAGGGCTCCTGCGGATCTGCTCGCCAGATACCAGCAGGAGGTCATGAGGTCGAAGACGCATTTGGGCGCGCGCTCGCTTGCTGTCCGGAGGATGCCACGCCCTTGCTCGAAGCGCGCTCGCCTTGTGCGTTGCTGCTGGCTCGCGCCGCTTCGGGCGATCTCGATGCGATGACGGATCAGATCGTCGAGCATTTGCGTAGCCACATTCCAGCACTGGTGGCAGCGCACTGCGCCGTTATCGAAAGAGCTCCACCCGAACTTCGGCGACTGGCGATGGCCGACCTGGTCGAGGATCTGCGCGGCATGGCAGCAATCGCGCAGGGCCGGCTCGACTTCCTCGCTGCAAGGCGCAGCGAAATGCGCAGGAGCTCCATGCCTTGTGTGGCCGCGGCCTGATGGCGGGGCTCTCCAAATCCCGCATTGCGGCCTTCGAGCAATGCCCGCGCCGGCTCTGGCTTCAGGTCTACCGCCGCGAGCTTGCTGATTGGGGCGAGGGGACCGAAGCGCTGTTCGCCATCGGCAACGAAGTGGGCGAGGCGGCTTGCGCGCTGCACCCGAATGGCGTCATGATCGAGGCCGAGCCGGATCTGGCTGCAGCGCTGGAAACCACCGCACGCCTGATCGCAGAGGACCATCCCGGCCCGCTGTTCGAGGCGACCTTCATGCACCGCGGCGTGCTCGTCAGGGTCGATGTGATGGAGCGGCTGCCGGATGGTGGCTGGCATGTCGCGGAAGTGAAGAGCTCGACCGCGCCCAAGGACTACCACGTGAGCGACCTGGCGACGCAGGTCTGGGTACTGCAGGGCTGCGGTATCGATGTCCGCTCGGCCGCGATCCGCCACGTGGACAACCGGTTCGTGCTGCAGGTTCCCGGCGAACTGGACGGGCTCTTGCGCGATGCGGACATGCTGGGGAAGCTGGGCGGGATCATTGCGGACCGCGATGATGTGGTTCGCGCTGCGCAGGCGGTGCTGGCGAGGGAGGAGCCGCAGACTGCGCCGGGCGATCATTGCAGCAGCCCGCATGATTGTGAATTCGCCGCTCACTGCCGCAGGGGAGAGCCGCTGCCACCGGAATGGCCGGTGACGGTGCTGCCGCGCGGGGCAGGGGCCGCATGGCAAGCGCGCGGCTATGACGATCTGTTCGATGTCCCGGCAGACCGTTTGTCAGGTGTGAACGCCATCGTCCACGCGGCAACGGTCAGCGGCACACCCCACCATGACCGCGGCGGTGCCGCGGCCGAGATGATGCAATGGGGCTGGCCGCGGGCGTGGCTGGATTTCGAGACCATTGCCTTTGCCGTCCCCCGCTGGGTCGGCACGCGTCCCTATCAGCAGATCCCGTTCCAGTTCTCGCTCCGCCTCGAACAGGAAGACGGCACGATGACCCATGCCGAATTCTTGTCCACCGATGGGACCGATCCGCGGCGTGCGTGCGCCGAAGCGCTCATCGAGCAGATCCCGGCAGGCGCCGCCATCATCGCCTACCACGCTCCGTTTGAACGCAGCGTTCTGCGCTATCTTGCCGGTTGTTTTCCGGACTTGTCCGCTGAATTGCAGGACATGGCCGAGCGCTGCGCCGACCTTCTGCCGATTACCCGCAGGCACTGGTACCACCGCGACCAGCGTGGAAGCTGGTCGATCAAGAAGGTGCTCCCGACGATGGCTGACCTTAACTATGCCTCTCTTGAAGTGAAGGACGGCGGCGATGCGCAGGGTGTCTATCTCGAAGCGATCGACCCTGCCACCGATCCGGACCGCCGCCTGCTGCTGCGCGAAGCCTTGCTGGCCTATTGCGAGCGCGACACTTGGGCGATGGTGCTGGTGGCGCGCAGACTTCTCGTTGAGAGCGTGTGAGCGAGACGGAGCTATCTGCCGCAAGCAGTTGCTGAAGCCTGCGCAACTGTCACGCTTCAACGGTTTTGCCGCGACCATTTATCTCAGCTCGTTAACCAATAGAATAGAAAATCGGGCGATAGCTTCGCCCACTGCTTTATGGATGACGTGATGCCAATTTATCTTGCCAAGAACATTTTCTCATTGAGGTATGTAGACCCAAAAATGGGTTTGCCTGAATTTTGCAATCTTCAAGCTGGACACCCGCAACAACTCTGATTTTGGCCGCGTGATTGGGCGGCTTGAGGTGCGTAGCGTGAGGAGTGCCATTTCATGACGGCGCTGGGCCTTCTGAGGTTGTATTTTCGTCGCTGGTCAGCCCATTTCCTGCATTCAGGCGCACCTATCCTGTGGCTGCCCGCCGCTCGTGGAAGATCAGGCGGTCGAAATTGTAGACCAGGTTGGCCAGCGTAAGTTTGGCCTGCGCCCTGGCGAGCCCAATGGTCCGGATGAATAGACCATAGCGATTCTTCTGGTGCGCAAAGACGTGCTCCACCTTGGCCCGCACGGCCGATTTCGCGGCATTGGCGCGCGCGATGCGCTCGGGCATCGGTTTGCCCTTGGGCTTTCTGCGATGGATGCGGCTCGTGAGCATGTTGCGCGCCAGCCATGTCTCGTTCTTCTGGCTGCGATAGGCGCTGTCGGCCCAGACGTCGCTGGCGGTGTTGCTGGTGTCGATCACGCAGCGCAACTGACGCCCGTCGCTATGCGCCGCCGATGTCACCGCTGCCCTGCGAATAAAGCCGAAGCGGCGGTCGATGCTGATATGGGATTTGTAACCGAACACCGGCGTGGCGATCTGCGGCAGCGGTGTCCCATCCGGGCGATATCGGATCTTGCCGCCGATCTTCACCGTCCAGCGCGCGTCGACATCCTTCTGGTGCGCCTTGTTTGGCTTGCCGCGCCAGATCTGCTTCGCCGACTTGCCCGCCTTGATGGCGGCCTTCTCGTCCTCGGTGTTGCGCTGCTTGGGCGCGGGCACCAGCGTGGCATCCACGATCTGGCCGCCCATGGCGAGATAACCTGCCTCGTGCAGTTGCCGCTCGAACGCCTGCATCAATGCCTCGAGCGTCCCGCTCCCGGTTAGCCGGTTGCGATAGTGACGGATGGTGTTCTCGTCGGGCATCGCGCCACCCAGATCGAAGCCGAAAAAGCGCATCCAGCTCAAGCGATCGCGGATCATGAACTCCATGCGCGCATCCGACAGATTATGCTGTGCCTGAACCACCAGCACCTTGAACATCGCGACCGGATCGAACGGCGGCCGACCGCCTTTTGCGCCGTTGCTATACCCTAGGCCGCGGGTCAGTAGCGGCCGGAAACGCTCGAAATCCACCGTGCCCGCCAAAACCTCGAGCGGATCGCCGTCCTTGCTCAGCCGGTCTAGGTGCTCCGCCAGCGAAAACAGGCTGCGTGGCTGCATCGATGCTCTCCTTACAATGCACCGAATGAATCACAGCAGCGGTCTCAAAGCGAGAGGTTATTACGGGTGTCCAGCTTTGCCGCTGCCCGAATGGCGCGGGGATCAAAAACAATTCAATGGCCCTGGTTTATACGGAGTATTTCTCGACAAACGGCTCTTTTACATCGGCCTCTATGCCGGTAAAGAAAAAGAACCGTTCGCTGGAAGCGTTTTGGAACGTTGGCGGAAGCATATTACATATCACATACTACGGTCGCCCGAGATCCGTTTCGCACCGAGTATATTGCGGAAAATTCTAGAAACGCTCAACGGTGCCGGATCAGACGCGTTGGCCGATTGTCTTCCAGCGAAACGCGACGTCGCGGCACTCCCAGTGGAGCACGCCCTCATAAACGCTCCTGGCAGTTGCACGCTTAACAAGGTTCGCTTTGCCGATCAGAATCCAGATTTGCTTCACCAAGACAAGGAAGCATTGCTCGAACGATTTTCGTTTGTCTACGTGCAATGGCCCCGCGAGGATTTGGTGCGGATTTGTACTAGTGCAGCTAAGCCAAGCATGTGGGTAAAGTCGCATTGGCTCGCCAGCATGGAGCGAGAGCTGATCCGCGAGCTTAGACCGATCTGCAACTCCCAGACATCGCCTGGCACAGAGCGGAGCGATGTTGGGCCAGAGGAATTCGAGGTGATGGTGCAAACGAAAATGGAATCCAAGTTTGAGGCGTGTCGAGATTCTGTTCCCGCTCCCGCTTCGGCGGCCGACATGGAGGCGCTCGCCGAAGATGAGGAGAGTTTGACCGATCCCAACTCGAGTTTGTTCATCGAGGGGGCAGCCGATGTTGATCGTCCGAAGGTTGAAACATTGCTGGAAGACCTCGAACTGGCTTGCCCAAGCGCTTGGGAGATCTATTCCACCAACACCCCCGATATTCGCATTCAAACAAAGAAGCCTATCGGAAGAACAAGAGTGCTCCTTACCCTTCGCAGTAATTTTTGGGGAGACACCGAAGCTGATATAGAAATGTGCAACCTTCTAGGCTTTGAAGCAAAGGTCGGGAATGCACCGCGACTATCCAACAGCTTCCGCTTTGATCCAGAGCGACATGGGCCAGCCGACTTGTTTGTCCTGGCCGGGGTAACGCTGCAACGTATCTTTTCGCGACAGAGCGAGTGATAGAAAACGATTAATCGTACCTCAGAGTCTGATTCAAAACTAACCGATGTGATTTCATAGCCTTGTGATGCGGCGCGTGAGGAGCTGGATCGATGCGATGAACAGCCACGCGGTTGCCGAGGCGATGGTCTGCTCGAAGTCCTTTGCGAGACGCCGGTTTCGGTTGAGCCATGCCAAAGTGCGCTCGACAGCCCAGCGGCGTGGGAGAACCACAAAGCCCTTTGCTTTGTCGGACCGTTTGACGATTTCGATGGTCCACTTACCAACCCTGCGCAACGCCTGACGGAGCTTGTCGCCAGCATATCCGCCATCGGCGAAGACATGCCGTAGCCACGGGAAGCGATGGATGATTTCGGCGAGCACCAGCGGTGCGCCATCACGATCCTGGATGTCGGCGGTGTGGATTACCGCATGAACGAGATTTCCATCGGTGTCGGTGAGGATGTGGCGCTTGCGTCCCTTGATCTTCTTGCCTGCGTCATAGCCCCGTGGGCCGCCACTTTCCGTGGTTTTGACGCTCTGGCTGTCGATCACTCCGGCGCTTGGCGACGCCTCGCGGCCTACAGCTTCGCGCCCGATCAGCAACAGGACATGATTGAGCGACAGCCACAGCCTGTTATCACGCCACAGGTAGAACCAGCGCCGCACCGTCGAGACTGGCGGAAAGCAGGGCGGTAGCATCCGCCATGGCAGTCCGCCCCGCAGCAGATACAGGATCGCTTCGACAATCCGCCGCAGCGGCCACTTGCGAGGGCGGCCAACATGAGAAGGTGGCGGGAAGAACGGCTCCAGCACCGCCCATTCGGCATCGGTCAAATCACTTGGCAATGCCAGTTCCGCGCGGGCATACAGTGCGCGAGTGGTGTCGGTCCACATCGTTGATTTCCTTTGGTTCGTTGCAAAACCGCTGAATCAACGACTTGGGTAAGCGTCAAGCTAACCAGCTGATACCACTCAACTTAATTTCGGATCAGGCTCTCAGGCCAGGCATGGAAATGGGCGTGTGGTCAAACTCTTCCATGACGAGCTGAACCGTTCGTCATGGGCAGTATCGATTCGTCCGTTTTTGTCATGTACCGTGCGTAGGTTGACCTTATCGTAGGGAGAGGAGGCCGACAGTTGCGTATGGATGAACACGTATTGATATACGAAACCTGGGGGATGAGACCGCATAGTACGACGCCTTGGTTCGCGCTTTATCTTCCCGATCATGTCATCTCCATCGATACCGATGACTCGTTGAAGGACAAGGCGCTGGCCGAGCGGATCGGGTGCACAAAGCGCCCGAACCGGCGGGTGGGCGATGTCAAAATGGACGCCGCTAAGAGCCTTATTCTAAAAGAGACGACGGTAGGGCGTTGGATCAAATCCGCTGCGGCGGGGAAGGGAAGCCGATTGCGGTCATTTACCACAATCAATTCTGGACTTATTTTCGGGTTAGAAGTGTCCTTCGAGGATCAGGAATGTGCCACCACTTTCCGCAAGCTTTTCATGCCAGTGCTGGCGGAGATGGGCGTTTCGCAAGCTCTAGCGGATGTGAGATGGCGGTGGTTGCGACCTTCGGGTGGACGCGCTTGAAGGCAGTGTCATTGGCTATTTCAATGCCATTAATCTGGGGGTTTAGATTTCCTGCCACCGGTCGGGCACCACTGCTGCGTGAGGTGGGCCCGCCTTCCTGGACAGGTTAGTGGTGAAGGATTTGCAAGTTTGCGCTGGATCATCTGACCGGGATTTTACCGCTGGTTTTTCGAGCGAAACCGGAAGGACGCACCGCAGCAAAGGGCGCTAGCGGACGTCCGCTGGCTCTGGGAGGTCATTGCGGAACAGCGTTTCCCTGCGACGTGAAAGCCCATCGGCGGTGTCTGGGCTGTTTTTTCGGCCAGTCCATCGTCGCTTTGAGGATTTCACCGACACCCGCAGGCTAGCGCGATCGTCCGAGCTGCTAATAGCGACTTGCAAGGTTCAGACCGCCGAAAAGCAGACTCTGCCCATCCAAGGTCATGTTTCAATTGCAAAACTGTTGCTGGCCGAGCGGATCGCCGCCTTCGGAACAATGAAGGCGGCGAGCTGTCAGATCCATTTTTGGTCCCGGGCGTGGATGATCAAAGCGCGAGAATGGGTGGTGATGACTTCTCGGCTTGCGAAAGCTCAGATCTGATTTGCTCTGCAACCAGTGCAATGGATGCATTGCTGTTCAGGCTGTGCGAACCTCCCGTCAGGTGGGGGATGACTGCAATAGGCACAGTCCCGCCAGTCGAAATATGGAACCGCTTCGAGTGGCCGTTCACCTCGACGTGACGCGCTGCAGGCATCTGTGAAGTGCCGGTGATGGCAAGGAAATCCGAGATATGGGTCAGGCCGCAGCCGATCACGAGGCTTGGACGGCATCGATGGATCCAGGCCTGCAATACCCGAAAGCGATTTTCCCGCATCCAGGTGCGATATTCCTCTTTGCTTGCAAAACCGGTATTCTGAGCCGTCGCGGTATCCCAGGTGCCAACCTTGTTGAACGGTTCGGGAAACAGATTGGCCTTGAAATAGCCATTTGAGCCTTGCTCAAAGGGGCGGGCAGCCAAGGCGAACTCACGGTAGTCCTCCGGCCTCCCGCCATTCAGTGCGCTCAGGAGCTTGAAGGCCTTCTGGTTGAAAGGCCAGGTTAGCTGAAGCTCGACCGAATAGGCTTCTTGCTGCGTTTCATACGTGGCATCGCCCTTTTGATCGGCAGCCTCGTCGGCGAGCGACCAACCGGGCTCGATGCCCAGCAGCCATACTGAGGGCTTGTCGGGCGTGCCCGGGTCTCCACCTTCGCAGGTGCGGAGAAAAGAGGATTCATCTTCGACGAGACTGCGGAACGAACGTGCGGATTGAGAAAGTTCTGTCACTTTGCTGCCTTCAATTTGTTCTGTGTCACCAACATGGAGGGTCCATGGCGGGAGCCGCCGATCCAAGGGCCGGCAGCGGTACAGGCTCGACCTCGGTCTAAGCGCCGACCATTAACGATAAGCAAATCGATAGCCCCATGCTCTCGATACCTAAATCGGTGAATGAAGGTGCTGCGCCACGTGCAGATCTGGACGCACGTTTGCAGACCCGAACTAACAACGAGCTCAGATCATGTGGGCTACGACCACTTCTGCCGCAGCGCGGCGCCAATATTCCGGCTAAAGATCAATTGGAAATGGGCAGGGCGTATGGCAGCGATTTTCGGCTTTTTGGTGGTTGTTGTGCTGGCGGTGATCTCGATCGTTGTCATTGTCGCCATCGCGCTCGTTCTCGTCCGCATCGCGGTTGCCCTGCTGCTGGCGATGGCCGCTGGCGCCCTTTTCGCCGCTATTTCGTCGATCTGGATCGAAGACGCTTGGCCGGTGGTGTTTGTCGGATCCAGTATCCTGCTGTCGTTTCCTACGCTCGCCTGGATGTTCCGCGACAGCAACCCACAAGCCGACCATGCCGGCAGCAAGGCCACGCCACAGGTGGTTCGACCGCTGGAGCCTTCAGGCGATGTCAAACTGACAGCGGCTTGGGAGCGGGCAAGCGAACTGGCGCCCGAGTTCCGATCGCGTCTTATGGCGGCCCGTGAGACTTGCGCGCAGCTTCTGAACCGGTGCGAGGCCACCTCGCTCGACATGGATCTGATCGAAGGCGCGCAGATGATCCGCAGCCATGTGCCGGAGGTCGTCACGCAGAATGAGGAAGCAATCGCCGATGCGCCGAGCGCCGATCAGAAGGCCGCGCGTCTCGCCCTAGTCGAGGATCTGGAGACGATCGCGCTTATGGCTCGCACCAGGCTGACGCGCAGGCAGGAAGCGAACAGGGACGGGCTATCCACATTGCGAGCGCACCTTTCTGCGCGCAGCAAGGAGTAAGTAGGGCAAAGCGAGAAACTTACTAAGCATAAGGGCTCTGTGCCTGAACGCCGCTCGCAGCGTTCTCGCCTGGCATTGCGGCCATCGCTTCTCCTTCTAGGATCAGCAATGGCTCGTCGGTTTCCGATCGGACCCGTTCCAGAAACTCGCGCCCATGGATGCCGAGAGCCTGTATGCGGGAGATAGTCGCCGACCGCGTAGAGGCAACTGCCTCGCGGTCCCGGAGCTCTCCGGCTTTCTTCGTGGCAAAGGGCAGCACCTTCTCTGCTTCGTAAGCGAAGTTGGAGGAATTCGGCGTAACGCCTCGCAGCGCAAGGTCCTTGAACGAGATCTCGGCGGCGCCAACTCCCTGAAGGAGCGCGTTCAATTCGCCTGAAAACTGGTCAGAGATCGTGCGCGCCAGATCGAGATCCCCGATGGCGATCCGGCAGGAGATCCGGGTTGCTCCGGCGAGCGTTAATGCGTCGATCAATGGTTCGAGCGCCGCGATGTCGACATTCAGGCCACGGATCGTCGATTGCTGGACCTTTGCCGCAAATTCGTTCTGCAGGGTGTGCAGCCTGTCAGAGGCGTGGCGCCATTCCTTCTCGGGATCCCCAGCCTGCCATCCGCCCTCGGCCAATTCACAGGCCGTTCGCAGATCATTGAAGTCGCGCTGGAGCCTTTCAGCGCGTAAGCCCTCGATGCTCTGCGCGATCCTGTCCATCTTCGCGCCCAAGCCGTCGATCTGCTGCGCCATCTTGTCCATGCGTTCGGCGAGCAGCTTGTGACTGATGATGGAAAAGCCGAGACCAGCTCCGCTGATAGCCAGATTGGCCAGCTGAAGGTTTTCAATCACACCGAGGACCTGGCGGATCTTCGCCAGCTGGAAATTCGTCGCAGCATGACCCGCCACGCTTGTGGCCAGCGATATGGGGTTCGCGTTTGTCAGACCCATTGCGCCGATCTGCTGTCCGATCACGCTCATGCCAGGCGCCTCGACGAGGTGAGCGACAATCCCCGGCGTTCCCTTGCGGAAGAGCAGCATGCCGACGCGGTAGATGCTTGGGTCAGCAGCCAGATGCGCAGGAGCACCAGCCAGGATCAAGGGGTCGATCACTGCAGGGTCTCCATGGCCTTACTGGCGGCTTCGTCGAGCGCTTGATGGATCTGGAGCAGGACTGACGGTCCCGCATTTTGTGTAGGCGGCAGCGACGTCGAGAGGATGGCTTGCTCGACGTGGCTCTCCACACGCTTCCGTATTGACTTGCTCCGGTAATCGCGCAGCTGACTGGTCTTGACAACGCCCGTCGCGACAGCGCCGCCGGCAAGCGCGAGCCCGCCCAGCAGGATGGGCACGCTGACCGTCGAAGTGGCAACCAGCCCGAAAGCAGTCGCGCCGGTGACGACTGCCATGCTGGGAAGGGCGGCGCCAAGCGCCAATCCGCCGGCAAGAGGTGCGATACCCGATAAAACTTCGGTCGCGTCCTCGAACGTATTGATGTGGGCACCGACCTGCGCGACGGTAGCGTTCACACTCAGCTGGTGCTCGCCGATCTGGCGAAGATCATCCTGCGCATCCGCGATCAGTCTCTCGATTGCCGAGCCGATACTATCCACCAGCAGTGGATCGACTTCCTTCTCGATAAAGGCCGAGGGGGACACTGCGGCATCATACCAGCCAATATCCTCCACTCGCTCGTTGATGGATGGCTTCAGGTCTTGCCAGCATCTTGCGAGCGTCAGGGTCGCGGCCAGCTTGTGCCGATCGCGCCATTCCAAGATATTCCTGCGGGCGAGGGGGGCTTCTGCAGCCATGTATTTTGCTAAGGGTTCCACGCGCCGATCTATGCAGGCCAATCGCAATTCGCCAAGTCTTAGCGGCGTGGTTATTTCGGCTAGTCCTGATAACCGCAATTTGTTCAGAACTTCCGTTTGAAGCGCACGCGCCGCGAGCCTGCCACTAGGAAGGTTTCATATGGTGTATTTTTCATGGAGCTTCGAACAGGGCCTGTGCCGTCCACCACGTTAGCCCAATATTGCGGACGCAGTGCGCTGTCTGGAAGCTTGCTGCCGATGATGGTCTCGATCTTGAGAAACGTGAGTTCGAACTCGGCAAGAGATTGCTCGCGGCAATAGTCCGCAAGCGGTGTGAACTTGGACAATCCTGCCTCCATTGTTCCTCATTTGGCCGAGACTATGAAGGCGGATCGCCGTCTGCAAGATCGCGCAAGGTGTCGAGGCCGCTATTTGACAACCTGATCACATTGCATGGTAGACGAAAATCTCTTGAGCTTAAGGAAAGCACAGGCAAATCTGTATTATTGCCAGCGAAGCAAGGGGTATAGCGGCTCGCGATAGTAAATGCGCGGTGCCAGTCGCTGGCGGTAAGGGGTTCGGATTGAACATTGCAGCGACCTTGACTGGGCCGGCAATCGAGCTTCTCCGCCGCTGCGTGTCGTTCGACATCGAGGTCGATCCCAAGACCGCCAAGATCTTTGCTTTCGCCGCCGTCCGCTATGGCGATGGCGCGGCGATCCGGGCAGGAAAGGGCGGATTGGCGCGAACGCTGGACGAGATGGAATCCGGCCTGTCGCAAAGCGATCACTGTATCGGCCACAATATATTGCACCATGATCTGCCGCATCTGGCAGCTGTCAGGCCAAACCTCGGGCGGATCGTTCACGCGCCGATCGATACGCTCTGGCTTAACCCGCTGGCGTTTCCTCGCAACCCCTATCATCATCTTGTGAAACATCACCTCGATGGGCGATTGCAGGCGGGACATCTGAATGACCCGGCGAAGGATGCCGAGCTCGTTTTTCGTGTGCTCGAGGACCAGCTGCAGGCTTTCCGCAAGATGGCGGCCGAGACGCCCGATGCGATGGCGGCCTATCATTTCCTGGTGACCTTGCCCGAACGCTCGGCCGGGTTCGATGCCGTGTTTCGCGCGAGCCGCCAGTCGACTATCCCGACGCAACGCGAAGCCGAGCTTGCTATTCGCCGCATGCTCGAAGGCAATGCCTGCAACAGGCAGGTCGTTGAGCTGCTGAATGAGATTGCCAGTCCGCGCAAAGCCTGGCCCACGGCCTACGCGCTATCCTGGGTTACTGTTGCAGGCGGCAATTCGGTCATGCCCCCATGGGTTCGCAAGCAATTCCCCGAGGCGGCCGATATCGTCAGGGATCTACGCGACAGCGATTGCCGAGGCCCCGATTGCGCATGGTGCCGCACCATGAACAACCCGCGGGCCTCGCTGCAGCGCTGGTTCGGCTATGATAGTTTCCGCCCGAAACCCGCTGATAAGGATGGCCGCCCCCTTCAGGAGCGCATCGTCGAGGAAGCGATGCACGGCCAAAGCCTGCTGGGCATCCTGCCGACCGGCACGGGCAAGTCGGTCTGCTATCAGATCCCGGCCCTCGCAAATTTCGAGAAGATCGGCTCGCTGACCGTCGTGATCTCACCGCTGGTCGCGCTGATGGGCGACCAGGTTCACGGCATGACCGAGAAAGGCATTTCGTCGGCCGTCACCATCAATGGCATGCTATCGATGCCCGAGCGGCAGGACGCTCTCGACAAGGTACGCATGGGCGATGCCAGCATCCTCATCATCTCGCCTGAACAGCTGCGCAGCGTATCGGTGCGCGATGTCCTCAAGACGCGGGAAGTCGGACTCTGGGCCCTGGACGAGGCACATTGCGTCTCGAAATGGGGGCACGATTTCCGGCCGGACTATCGCTATGTCGGTCGCTTCATCAAGGAGTTCTCGGGCGACCGCGATCCATCGCCGATCCTGTGCCTGACCGCCACCGCCAAACCCGAAGTGGTCCGCGATATTTGCGGGCATTTCCATGAGCGGGTGGGGAGCGAATTGCTGCTGCTCGATGGCGGCGCCGTTCGGACCAATCTGACGTTCGAGGTGCGGCAGACCGGCCGAAGCACCAAGCTCAGCGATATATTGAACGTTATCGAGGCCAAGTTGCCCGCCGAGGGAGCGTCCGGGGCGGTGATCTATTGCTCGTCGCGCCGCCAGACCGAGCTCGTCGCCGAGTTCCTGCAGAAGCAGGGCATGGCGGCGGATTTCTTTCATGCCGGCCTTACTCCTGAAAAGAAGAAGGAAGTACAGGAGCGCTTTCGCGTGGGCGCGCTGCGCATCATCGCGGCGACCAATGCCTTCGGCATGGGGATCGACAAGCCCGATATCCGTCTCGTCGTGCATGGCGATATTCCGGGATCGCTCGAGAACTATCTGCAGGAGGCGGGGCGCGCCGGTCGTGACCGCGAGCACGCCGATTGCGTCCTGCTGTTCGCTGACGACGATGTTGAGCGGCAATTCACGCTTTCGGCCCGCTCCCGTCTTGCGCGGCACGAGATCGGCGCAATCCTCAAGGCGCTGCGCCGCCTCGATGACAAGACCACCAGGCATGGCGACGTCGTCGCGACGTCCGGCGAGATCGTACGTGCCGAGCAGGATTACGATTTCGAGCGCGACAAGCTCACCGACGATACCCGGGTCAAGACGGCAGTCGCGTGGCTTGAAGAAGGCAAGCTGCTTGCGCGTGAAGAGAACCGCGTCCGTATCTTTCCGGCTTCGCTCACCGTTCCGACCCTGAAACACGCTGAGGATATTCTCGCCAAGGCTGCGATCACTGGCGCGCGGCGCAAGCAACTCGTCTCCATCGTTCGCCATCTCATGAGCGCCTCGCCCGATGAAGGGATCTCGACCGATGAGCTGGCAGGGGTGAGCGGTCTTAGCCCACGCGCGCTGCCCAAGGCGCTCCATGACCTGGAAGTGCTGGGGATCGCGCGAGACGATACGGCGATCACCGTCTTCATTCATGCGGGTGTCGAAGGGCAATCGAGCGAACGCTTGCGGCAGGCGGCGAGTCTTGAGGCTGCGCTCATCGATGTCATGCGCGAGGCCGAACCCGATGCCGAAGGGGAGGGGGCCTTTCCGCTCCAGCTGTCGCAGATCTGCCAGAAGCTGCGCGACGAGGGGCATGAAAAGGCGCGGCCCGATATCATCGACAAGATGCTGCGCGGCCTGGCTCAGGATGGTCGCGACGAGGACGGGGGAAGGGGCAATCTCTATGTTCGCAAGCAATCACGCGATACGCTTTACGTAAAGCTGCAGCGATCCTGGGATACGCTGGCGCGCACGGCTTCGATCCGCCGGGATGGCGCTGAGAACCTGCTCAAGCATTTCGTCGGCAAGCTTCCCAAGGGCAAGCGCGGCAAGGATCTGCAGGTTGAAACGACCATCGGCGCGCTGACGGCAGTAATCACCTCCGATGTATTTCTGCGCACCGAGGTGAAGGCTCCCACCAAGCTGCTGAACCGTGCCATGCTCTGGATGCACGAGCAGGAGATCATGACACTGGGCAAGGGGCTGACGGTGTTCCGCCAGGCGATGACCATTCACCTGAGGCCCGGCAATGACAAGTTCACGCGTCAGAACTTCATGCCACTTGAGGATCACTACAGTGAGCAGACGATCCAGACCCACGTGATGGCGGCCTATGCGCGCAAGGGGCTGATCTCGATCAAGCATGCGCAGCATCTGTCGGAAGACTATTTCACGCTCGACCAGGACACGTTTCTCGATCTCTGGCTGCCGGGCGAACGTATCGCAATCCGCCGCCAGACCACTCCTGCATCCTGGCAAGCCATTGTCGAGGATCTCGGCAATCCCGTGCAGCAAAAGATTGTCAGCGACGATCGCGAGCAGACCAATGTTCTCGTGCTGGCCGGGCCCGGCTCGGGCAAGACACGCACGCTGGTCCATCGCATTGCCTATCTGATCCGCGTGAGGCGCGAGAACCCGAACGGCATCCTCGTGCTGAGCTACAATCGCCATGCCGTAACCGAGATCCGTGCGCGCTTGCGCCAGCTGATCGGTGATGATGCCAAGGGCGTTACGGTCTCGACCTGCCATGCTCTGGCGATGCGATTGGTAGGCGCAAGCTTCGTGGGTGCGCCGGCCGATAATCACGCTTTCGATGAAGTGATTAACGAAGCTGTCCGGCAATTGCAGGGGGAAGGGCTAAGCAAGAGCGAGGCCGAGGCCCAGCGCGATGCGCTGATCCAGGGCTATCGCTGGATCCTGGTCGATGAATATCAGGACATCGGACCAGAAGCTTATTCGCTGATCGGCGCCGTCGCGGGACGGTCGCAGGATGACCCTGACATGAAGCTGAGCCTGTTTGCCGTCGGTGACGATGACCAGAACATCTATGCCTTCGACGGTGCCTCGGTGGAATATATCCGGCGCTTCGAGCAGGACTACCGGGCAAAGCCCGAATTCCTGACCGAGAATTACCGTTCGACCCGCCACATCATCGATGCCGCCAATTCCGTGATTGCGCCTGCGACCGAACGCATGAAACTGGGGCACGACATCACCATCAACCGTGTCCGCGTGAAGGAAGCGGCGGGCGGGGCGATGGCGCGGCTAGATCCGGTGGGGCAGGGGCGGGTGCAGGTTTTGTCCAGCCCGGGGACTTGGGCCGACAGGGCCTGTGCGGCGGTAGATGAGCTCATTCGTCTCTCCAACCTCGATCCCGATTGGGATTGGTCGAAGACAGCCATCATCGCGCGGAGCTGGAAACTGCTCGAACCGGTGCGCAGCTATGCCGAATCCAAAGACATCCCGGTCGAACTGGCCAACGAGCACCTGCCCAGCATCTGGCGCCTGCGCGAGACGCAGCTTTTCATCGAGCATTGCAAAGCAGACACCGCATCGGTTCTGGGCGTTGAGGCCATGCGCCGGCATCTCGAGCGTCAGCCCGCGAACCGCTGGACCGGACTGCTTAGCGAAGGGCTAGATGCTCTCGTGCGAGAGATCGGTGAAAGCGAGATGGCCGTTCCCGATCTTGTCGAATGGATCGCCGAATGGTGCCGCGATACGCGCGGTGACCAGCGAGGGTTGCTGCTGCTCACCGCCCATCGCGCCAAGGGCCTGGAATTCGATGACGTCGTTATTCTCGATGGCGACTGGACCAGCACCTCGCGCGGGGAGGATAGCGATGCGCCGCGTCGATTATTCTATGTCGCCATGACGCGTGCGCGGCGAAGCCTTGCGGTGATGGCCAACGGGCAGCATCCCTATGTCAGCTCTTCATTGGAGGCGGTGTTGAGCCGCGACGTGGAGCCTGCCTTGCGGCAAGAGGCGGGAGATAGCTTGCGCTATCAGCTGCCCGACATGGAGCTTGTCGATCTGTCTTATGCGGGTCGACTGATGGACCGGAATCCAGCGCTGCAAGCGATCGCGAAGGCCAAGGTTGGCGATCCCATCCAGCTCGTTCCTGAGGGGCAGGGCTGGTTCATCAAAGACATCACTGGCCAAACGATCGGCCGGATGCGGAAATTACCGGCCGCCTGATGGCTACCATGTGGAGAGCATCAAGATTGGTGCGATCGTGCGATGGCGGAAGTCCGACAATGCCGAGGAGTTTCGGGAATACATCAGGCGGGATGAGTGGGAGACGGTGTTGCCTGATATCGTCTTTGCGCAAGCTGGAGGCCCAACTCCCAATTGAGAGATCGGAGCGACAGCGCCGTCCCTAATTAGCCTATAAGAAGAATTTGGTAGCACTCCGCCCTTACCAGAGAACCATGTCCTCCTCCGATCGACCAAACCTGGCTGCGAAATACTTCGTCGACGACCTGACCGGCGCGCGGCAGCCAGGAAGCCGTCTGCACGGCATCCTCGAGAAATTTGACGCAGGGCTAGCTGTCAGCAGGCTGGCAAGGGATTATCTAGAAACGAGCGGGCTGAACTGCCTTCTGGCATTGATCGAGGGCCAGGAAAATTTCGAAAGCTTCAAAATCTTGGCTGCCGTAGAGCGCAAGGATCGTGTGGCGGCGGCGCAACTTGCCGCCACCGAGGAAGCAGCAGTGGCCGGAAGGCAAAAGGCCCAACTTGCTGCGGCCAGCGCTGCATTTTTCGATGATCCGGCGTATCAGCGCAGACAAGCAACCAAAGATCTACGTCGAAGGTTCGACGTGGGACATATCGAGCGTGAGCATTACCCGAAGGTCATGCGGGCGTTGCACGCCTTGGCCAAAGGCCAGAGACTGCCCCTAGAGGAAGTCGCTTGGCTTCAGACGGAAGCTGAAGACTGTTGGACCCCTGCAGTAGCAGCCGCATGGCACCTGACTGAGGCGGAATATCTGAGCGGAGAATATCGCAGCACCGCGGATCCGTGGGGCGCAATCAACGCCAGCAGTCATTGGCGAAAAGGTGGCCGTCCGGAAGCCGCCGTTGCGCTGACAGAAGACGCTCTGGCCGCGAACACCCGTTCATCGCCAAAGGTGCGTTCGGCTCTATTAACCACCCGTGGCGCAGCCTTGCGAGCCATCAACCGCCATACAGAGGCCCGTGTTTCTGGCGAACAGGCGCACATGCTGGCACCAGAAGATTACCGGCCGTGCACGCTTCTCGGAGCCATTCACATAGAGCAGGGCGAACTGACCGAGGGTCACGCATGGTTTGTCAAAGCCGAGCAGCGCGGGGCTGCCAAGGCAATGATCGATAACAATATCAAAGCGTTGCTCTCCCGCATGCCCGAGGAAAGGAGACGTCGCCTGCAATCTTGCCTGCTTGAGCGCGATCCCGAGCGCTTCGCTTGGCTTCGGTCGCGATGAACGCCAGCGCGTGGGTCTGGTCAAGCGAGATGAATTCTCATCGTTATAGTCTGATGCAAATGCCAACAACGGTGTCGACCGAACGCTGACGATAGCCGCAGCGCATTTTGGCTCTGTTGCAAACTTTTCAGTCCGGGACACGAACCGATGGGAATGCCGACGTTCAGGCGAAGGACTGGGTGGACCCGCAACGCCGACATAGCAGGCATAGCGTCAGTCGAAACGGCTTCCTTATACTTGCCGTATATTCACGAAGTCAGGTCGCGACCTCAATCCCGTAGAATCGCTGCCAGCGAAGCTCTTGATTTGTCAATCGGCGTTCAATCGGGACCCCCTATCGGCGCGCAAAAGGGACCCCGTTAGCGTTGCATAGATCGATCGACGTTGGGCGCGGGTTTCGCGCTGCTGGCGGCGTAGGAAGGGCGTAGCCCGACCGGAGGCGTCAGCAGCGCGAAGGCGTTTTTCTGATCGGGTCAGCTGCGGTTTTTGAAGCGCCAGCTGTCGTTGCCGGTCTCGACGATGTCGCAATGGTGGGTGATGCGGTCGAGCAGCGCGGTGGTCATCTTCGGCTCGCCGAACACGGTGGGCCACTCGCCGAAGGCGAGGTTGGTGGTGATGATGACAGAGGTCTGTTCGTAGAGCTTGCTGATCA
Source organism: Croceicoccus marinus (assembly GCF_001661675.2). Lineage (NCBI taxonomy): Bacteria > Pseudomonadati > Pseudomonadota > Alphaproteobacteria > Sphingomonadales > Erythrobacteraceae > Croceicoccus > Croceicoccus marinus. The sequence continues at coordinate 736,518 of NZ_CP019603.1, forward strand.
GGTGGAACAAGAGCTGCCCGCCGGATCGGGCGAACGGCAGATAGCCCAGTTCATCCAGCACCACGAGATCGAGTCTGCCGAGCTGGGCAGCGATGGTGCCGGCCTTTCCGATGCGGGCTTCCTCCTCGAGCCGGGTGACGAGGTCGACGGTGTTGAAGTAGCGCCCACGGGCACCGGCACGCACGACGCTGGCGGTGATCGCGATAGCCAGGTGGGTCTTGCCCGTCCCTGTGCCGCCGATGAGCACGATATTGCGCCGCCCTGGCAGGAACGAGCCGGCGTGCAGCGAACGAACGAGTCCTTCGTTGATCGGGCTGCCCTCGAAGACGAAGGCATCGAGGTCCTTGATTACAGGCAGCTTGGCCGCGGTCATGCGGTAGCGGATCGAGGCGGCATGACGATGCGCGGCTTCGGCACGCAGCAGGTCGGTCAGGATCTCGTGGGTCGTGCGCTTGCGCTGCAGCCCGGTGGTAACCGCCTCGTCGAAGGCCCCTGCCATGCCCTTGAGGCCGAGAGCGCGCATCGCCTCGATCATCTCATGCCGCTGCATGGAGGTCTCGCACCGTATCGTAGCGCGCGCAGTCCGCGATCGGCGGGTGACTGAGCTTGAGATCAACGACCACGTCCAGGGGGCACTCGGGTGGCGGGTCCCGGTATCGGGCCAGGATGTTGAGGATTACCTCGTCGCTGACGGCACCGCTATCAAGCGCCTCCCGGATCGCGGCCTCGACCGCTTCCAGGCCATCGGGCATTACGGCTGCCAGCACGCGCACGAAGCGACGATCGGCTTCGTCACCGCCGCCCAGCTTGCGCCGCAATCGCGCCAATGCCGGTGGCAGGTCCCAGCCCTGGAAGGGCGCCCCGTTCCGCAAGGCACCAGGCTTGTTGGCCAGAACGGGCAGGTAGTGCCAGGGATCATAGATCGTCCGGTCGCGGCCGAAGTGCCGGGCATGCTCGGCGATTACATCGTCGCCCAGGCGAACAATGATGCGGTCGGCATAGGCCCGGACCTGGACAGCCCGCCGCGCCGCCTTGGCCATGACCGAGTAGCGGTTGCGGTCGAAGCTGATCAGGCAGGTGCCGGTCACGGCATGGGCGGTCTCGTGGAAGCCGTCGAAGGGTGCCAACATCGGCTGCAAGGCAGGCCGTTCGAGGTCCAGCGCCTCGGCCACGGACAGCTCCTTCTGCTCGGGATGCGCGTGCGTTGCGGCCCAGCGAAGAGGGACTGTCAGGAATTCCGTGTGTGGGCGGGCATAATGGGTAAGAAGGAGTCCCACTATGTCCCGACGCAAAGAACCTGCGATCCCCAATGAGCTGCTGGACCAGCTTTTGGCTGGCGGTGCTGCCAGTGCCGCTTTCGAACAAGGCGGCTTGCTGGATTCTCTGAAGAAGGCGCTGACCGAGCGCGCCTTGAATGCGGAGATGGATCACCATCTGACCAGCGACGAAGAAGCCGGGAACACGCGCAATGGCTATGGCCGCAAGAGCGTGACCACCGATGCCGGCAAGCTGGAGATCGATGTCCCGCGCGATCGTCAGTCGAGCTTCGAGCCGCAACTGATCGCGAAGTACCAGCGCCGTTTCCCCGGCTTCGATGACAAGATCATATCGATGTACGCGCGCGGCATGAGCACCCGGGAGATCACCGGGCATCTGCACGATCTGTATGGCATTGACGTGTCGCCGGACCTGATCAGCACCGTGACCGACGCCGTGCTCGACGAAGTCGCCAGCTGGCAGCAACGGCCGCTCGATCCGGTTTACCCGCTCGTTTTCTTTGATGCGATCCGGGTCAAGATCCGCGATGAAGGCATGGTCCGCAACAAGGCGATCCACATCGCGTTGGGCGTCCGCGCTGATGGCGCCAAGGAGGTGCTGGGCCTGTGGCTCGAGCAGAACGAAGGCGCCAAGTTCTGGCTGCGGGTGATGAACGAGCTCAAGAACCGCGGGACCGAGGATATCCTGCTTGCCGTGGTCGATGGGCTCAAGGGCTTCCCCGAGGCCATCACCGCCGTGTTTCCCGAAGCCGTGGTCCAGACATGCATCGTCCATTTGCTGCGCAATTCCATGGACTTCGTGTCCTGGAAGGACCGCAAGGGGCTGGCGACGGCGCTCAAGGAAATCTACCGCGCCCCCAGCGCCGAGGCCGCCGAACAGGCGCTCACCTCGTTCGAGGCTGGTCCCTGGGGCAAGCGTTATCCCGCCATCGGCCAGAGCTGGCGACGTGCCTGGGCCGAGGTCATCCCGTTTTTTGCGTTCCCTGATGAGGTTCGCCGGATCGTTTACACCACGAATTCCATCGAGGCCCTCAACTCGAAGCTCCGCAGAGCCGTCAGGGCGAGAGGCCACTTCCCGAGCGACGAGGCCGCCACCAAACTGCTTTATCTGATCTTGAACCGATCGGAGAAAGAGTGGAAAATGCCGCCGCGTGAGTGGACCATGGCAAAGGCCCAGTTCGCCGTGATATTCGGTGAGCGCTTCATCAAAGCCATGGCGGCGTAATGTTCAACCGCCCGTCCATACACGGAATTCCTGACAGTCCCCAGCGAAGACACTCAGCCTCCAGCCATCCGTTGAGCTCTTCGATGCTGGCAAAGCGCAGGCGGGGCTGGAAGAAGCGTCCCCGGATGGTCTGGACCTGGTTCTCGACCTGCCCCTTCTCCCATCCCGCCGCCGGCGAGCAAGCGGTCGGCTCGACCATGTAATGATCGGCCATAACCAGGAACCGGCGGTTGAACACGCGCTCCTTGCCAGCGAACACGGCGGTGACCGCGGTCTTCATGTTATCGTAGATGCCGCGCAGGGGAACGCCGCCAAAGAACGCAAACCCGCGAGCATGGGCATCAAACACCATCTCCTGCGTCTCGCGCGGATAGGCCCGGACGTAGACTGCCCGTGACGCGCACAGCCGCATATGCGCCACCTTCACTCGCATCGGCTTACCCGCGATCTCCACATCCTCGTGGCTCCAGTCGAACTGGTAGGCCTCGCCGGGCTTGAACATGAGCGGGATGAACGCGGGCACCCCATCACCCGCATCCTTGCGCCTCGCTTCCGTCCAGCGCCGGGCGTAGCGCCGGACCGCATCATAGGAGCCCTCGAACCCCTCACGGCACAGCAGATCATGGATCCGCGTCATCCGCAGCCGATCGCGCCGGTGCCGGGCCTCATTCTCCGTCAGCAGCGTATCGAGCCGCTCCTGGAACGGCCCAAGCCGGGGCAGCGGTTGAACCTTGCGGCGATAATCGAATGCGCCTTCTGGTGCCCGGATCGCCTTGCGCACCACCTTGCGGGATAACCGCAGATCGCGCGCAATCGCCTTGATCGCCTTCCCGCTCGCGTGTTCCCGCCTAATCCGAACGACCGTCTCCACCACCAACATCCCGATCTCACCACCTGGAAAACCAGGCGGTCAACTACACCATCAGAATGAAGGGTCCCTTTTAGACGCCGATCACCCCGCTAACGGGGTCCCTTTTGCACGCCGATCCACAGTCTGATGAACGAAACCGGCCTCGCGCACAAAATTCCTGACAGACCCAAGCTTCACGATGTTGTCGGGCTCTATGTCTCGCCGCCTGCCCACGCCATCGTGCTTTCGGTCGACGAAAAGAGCCAGATCCAGGCGCTCGACCGCACCCAACCCGGGCTACCGCTGAAGCGCGGCCGTGGGGCAACCATGACGCACGACTACAAGCGCAACGGGACCACGACACTGTTCGCCGCGCTCAATGTCCTCGATGGCTCGGTGATCGGCCGCAACATGCAGCGGCACCGGCATCAGGAGTTCATCCGGTTCTTGAACGCCATCGAAGCCGAGATGCCCGCCGACAAGGCCATCCACGTCATCCTCGACAATTACGCAACCCACAAGCAGCCCAAAGTCCGTGAATGGTTGGCCAGGCATCCGCGATGGACCTTTCACTTCGTCCCGACGTCCTGCTCATGGCTCAATGCCGTCGAAGGCTTCTTTGCAAAGCTGGACACCCGCAACAACTCTGATTTTGGCCGCGTGATTGGGCGGCTTGAGGTGCGTAGCGTGAGGAGTGCCATTTCATGACGGCGCTGGGCCTTCTGAGGTTGTATTTTCGTCGCTGGTCAGCCCATTTCCTGCATTCAGGCGCACCTATCCTGTGGCTGCCCGCCGCTCGTGGAAGATCAGGCGGTCGAAATTGTAGACCAGGTTGGCCAGCGTAAGTTTGGCCTGCGCCCTGGCGAGCCCAATGGTCCGGATGAATAGACCATAGCGATTCTTCTGGTGCGCAAAGACGTGCTCCACCTTGGCCCGCACGGCCGATTTCGCGGCATTGGCGCGCGCGATGCGCTCGGGCATCGGTTTGCCCTTGGGCTTTCTGCGATGGATGCGGCTCGTGAGCATGTTGCGCGCCAGCCATGTCTCGTTCTTCTGGCTGCGATAGGCGCTGTCGGCCCAGACGTCGCTGGCGGTGTTGCTGGTGTCGATCACGCAGCGCAACTGACGCCCGTCGCTATGCGCCGCCGATGTCACCGCTGCCCTGCGAATAAAGCCGAAGCGGCGGTCGATGCTGATATGGGATTTGTAACCGAACACCGGCGTGGCGATCTGCGGCAGCGGTGTCCCATCCGGGCGATATCGGATCTTGCCGCCGATCTTCACCGTCCAGCGCGCGTCGACATCCTTCTGGTGCGCCTTGTTTGGCTTGCCGCGCCAGATCTGCTTCGCCGACTTGCCCGCCTTGATGGCGGCCTTCTCGTCCTCGGTGTTGCGCTGCTTGGGCGCGGGCACCAGCGTGGCATCCACGATCTGGCCGCCCATGGCGAGATAACCTGCCTCGTGCAGTTGCCGCTCGAACGCCTGCATCAATGCCTCGAGCGTCCCGCTCCCGGTTAGCCGGTTGCGATAGTGACGGATGGTGTTCTCGTCGGGCATCGCGCCACCCAGATCGAAGCCGAAAAAGCGCATCCAGCTCAAGCGATCGCGGATCATGAACTCCATGCGCGCATCCGACAGATTATGCTGTGCCTGAACCACCAGCACCTTGAACATCGCGACCGGATCGAACGGCGGCCGACCGCCTTTTGCGCCGTTGCTATACCCTAGGCCGCGGGTCAGTAGCGGCCGGAAACGCTCGAAATCCACCGTGCCCGCCAAAACCTCGAGCGGATCGCCGTCCTTGCTCAGCCGGTCTAGGTGCTCCGCCAGCGAAAACAGGCTGCGTGGCTGCATCGATGCTCTCCTTACAATGCACCGAATGAATCACAGCAGCGGTCTCAAAGCGAGAGGTTATTACGGGTGTCCAGCTCACCCGGCGGCGCCTGAAAAACGGCGTCTTCCACTCCGTTGTCGATCTCCAGGCCGCCATCAACCGTAAGACCGTATGTCCGTCTCGGTGTTTGAGTTGGCTCGCCCTACACTGTACTTCCGAGGGTTGCTCGGGGTGGCCGAGCCGATCCTCATCACAGGAGGACGAGCCATGGATCAGCATACAGATGTTTTCGTCGGGATCGACGTGGCAAAGTCGCGCAACGCTATTGCGATTGCCGACAGCGAGCGTGGCGGTGAGGTCAGGTATTTCGGTGAAGTGGACGCCGCGCCCGATGCGATGCGGCGGGCGGTGCAGCGGATTACCGCGAAGCACGGGCGAGCGCATTTCTGCTATGAGGCCGGACCCACCGGTTACGGCCTCTTCCGTCTCATCACCGGCATGGGGCATTCTTGCGACGTCGTTGCACCCTCGTTGATCCCAAGGAGACCTGGCGACCGGGTAAAGACCAACCGGCGCGATGCGGTAGGGCTGGCCAAGCTTTTGCGGGCCGGAGAGCTGACGCCGGTCTGGGTTCCTGACGAGGGGCATGAAGCGATGCGCGACCTTGTCCGCGCGCGATCGGCCGCGGTCCAAGCGCAACGCGTTCATCGCCAACAGGTCAGCGCCTTCATGCTGAAGCATGGCCGGATCTATCCGCGCAAGAAGAGCTGGTCGATGCGGTATCTGCGGTGGCTTCAGGAACAGCGCTTTGAACATCCTGCCCACCAGATTGCGTTGCAGGAACTCGTCGATGCTGTGCGGATATCGAAGGAGCGGATCGACCGCATTGAGGCTGCGATCGTTGAGTTCCTGCCAAGCTGGTCATTGGCGCCCGTCGTCCGGGCTCTTCAAGCATTACGCGGTGTCGATCTGATCGTCGCAGTGACGTTCGCCACCGAAGTTGGTGACGTGCGACGCTTCGACAGCCCTGGGCAGCTCATGGGATATCTCGGCCTGGTGCCAAGCGAACGGTCCACCGGCGACACGATCCGGCGCGGCGGCATTACCAAGGCTGGCAACAGCCGCGTTCGACATATGCTGGTCGAGAGCGCGTGGACCTACCGTCACCCGCCTCGAGTGGGTGCAAAGAAGCTATATCTCCTCGAACAGACCACACCGAAGGTCCGCGAGATCGCGTGGAAGGCGCAGAGCCGCCTGACCGGGCGGTATCGCGCGCTCAGCGCGAACGGCAAGAAGACGACCGTGGTATGCACGGCGGTCGCCCGCGAACTGGCTGGCTTCATGTGGGCAGTGGCTCGGGAGGTGCAAACAGCCTGAGGCTGCTCAAGACTCCCGCGCACAGGCGGGGGTGGGGCCACGGCAGGGGAACATCCGTCATGCGCTTTGTGGCCGGCATCGCCGACGCCCGTTGTAAGATCGGATCAGCCCCGGACGCATAATCGGGAATGCGGTAACCAACCCGCGTATCAGAGCTTGATCACCGACGTCTCTCAGGCCCCACCTCCACCTGTGTGCGGATGCACACGCACCGTTCTTTGCCGAACGGATGATGCCACGCGCCCTGAGTGTTGACAGCGGACATCAGAGCGCTGTCGCGTTTCCACCTTGCGCAGATAATCTGAAGCGTCGAGTTTCCGCGCCCTAATCTGCGGGAGGGGCGTTGGTGCTATGACGATGTCATGTGACGATACTGGCACTAACGGTGTTCAGCGGTTTGAGGTGTTCACCGGCGCGGGCAAGCGTCGGGACTGGCCGCCGGAGGTGAAGGCCTCGATTGTCGCCGAGAGCTATTCGGGGATGCAGTCGGTGAGCGCGGTCGCGCGCCGTCATGGCCTGGTTCCTTCGCAACTCTTCACCTGGCGTCGCCAGTTGCGTGCGCAGATGGAAGAACACGGTCTCATAGTTCCTGAGACTGCAAAGCCGGAGCAGACCTTCGTTCCGGCGGTGATCGATGCGATGCCCGATCCCGATCCGGCACCAAGGCACAAGCCGACACGACGGCGACGCCGCGGCAAGGCCAGTACGGTGGAACTGGAAGTGGACGGGATCACGGTGAAGATCGGGTGCGGAGCGGATGCGGGCACGATTTCGGCAGTGATCACTGCGCTGCGAGAGACGCGATGATCGGGCCCGGTACTGGCGCAAAGGTGATGGTCGCAACGCGCCCGGTAGATTTTCGCAAGGGACCGGACTCGCTCGCGGCACTGGTGGCCGCCGAGTATGGCGGCAAGCCCTATTCCGGCGTGATCTATGTGTTCCGGGCCAAGCGCGCCGACCGGATCAAGATGATCTGGTGGGATGGCACGGGCCTGTGTTTGATGGCCAAGAAGATGGAGACGGGCGGCTTCAAGTGGCCCGGCATCCGCGATGGTGTAATGCGCCTTACAGCGGCACAACTGGGCGCTTTGCTGGAGGGACTGGACTGGCGGCGTGTCCACGGCGGACGTCGTCCGAAGGCGCCGCAGATTGCCGCTTGACGGGATACCGCACCACTGATTCAGTGTCTCCATGCTGATAGAAGCGGACCTGCCCGAAGACGTCGAAGCGCTGCGAGCGCTCGTGCTCGAACAGGCCCGTGAGCTCGATACGCTCAAGACATTCCGCGATGAGGTCGAGCGCCTGCGCGCGATCATCGAAGCGATGCAGCGTCACCGGTTCGGTCGCCGTTCCGAGCAACTCGATCCCGACCAGTTCGAGCTTGCCCTTGAGGAAGTCGAAGCAGCCCTGGCCGCAGCCGAACACGCGCAGGAGCAGGCGAGCAAGCAGAAGGCCGAGCGCCCGCGCAAGACCAACCGTGGTTCGCTTCCGACGCATCTGGAACGGATCGAGCAGGTTGTCGATGTTGAGAGCCATGACTGCCCCTGCTGCGGCGGTGCTCTCCACCAGATTGGCGAAGATGTCTCCGAACGCCTCGACGTGGTTCCGGCAACCTTCCGCGTGCTGGTCACGCGTCGTCCCCGCTACGGTTGCCGATCGTGCGAGAGCGCCATCGTCCAGGCTCCAGCACCGGCCCGCATCGTCGAGGGCGGCATCCCGACCGAAACGCTGATCGCGCAGGTGCTGGTCTCCAAGTACGCCGATCACCTGCCGCTTTACCGGCAGGCACAGATCTATGCCCGGCAGGGCGTTCAGCTTGACCGTTCGACGCTTGCCGACTGGGTTGGCCGGGCGGCCTGGTATCTGCGACCCTTGCGCGATCATGTCCTCGAAGAAATGCGACGATCTGGGCGCTTGTTCGCCGACGAGACCACGGCACCGGTGCTCGATCCAGGACGAGGCAGAACCAAGACCGGTCAGCTATGGGCCTATGCCCGCGATGATCGACCCTGGGGCGGCAGCGATCCCCCGATGGTCGCCTACGTCTATGCCGCCGATCGCAAGGCCGAACGGCCCGAAGCGCATCTCGAGGGTTTTGCAGGCATTCTGCAGGTCGATGGCTATGGCGGCTACGCTGCTCTTGCCCGCCGTCGCGGCGACGTGACCCTCGCGTTCTGCTGGGCGCATGTGCGACGCAAATTCTACGAACTGGCAGACAGCTCGCCGGTCGCATCAGATGTGCTGCGCCGCATCGCCGAACTCTATGCCATCGAAGACGAAGTGCGGGGATCGTCGGCGCGGCAACGCCAGACCGTCCGCAATGCACGGAGCAGGCCCATCGTGGACGATCTCCACCAGTATCTCGACACCCGTGGCCGGCAGGTCAGCACCAAGAGCAGGCTCGGTGAAGCGATCCGCTATGCGCTCACCCGGTGGGATGGCCTCCTCCGGTTCCTTGATGATGGCCGCATCGATCTCGACAACAACACCGTCGAGCGCTCCATCCGCCCGCTCGCCCTCAATCGCAATTATGCGAAGCGCCGGATTATGCGCAGGTGCCGACGGCGGGTCCAGTTGTTGCACCAGAGCCGCCGCCATGAACTTCACATAATCACAACGACTGCAGGAAGCTCATCAGATTGTCGGAGGCTCGGAAGCGGCCCGGCGCGGCAGCACTTGGTTGCAGCTTCATCAGAGCCTGTTCCTTCATCGCGAGATCGGCTTCGACGTACATATGGGTCGTTGCCGTATCCTCGTGACCGAGCCACAGGGCGATGACGGTGATGTCGACGCCCGATTGAAGCAGGTGCATCGCCGTTGTGTGTCGAACCGTATGGGGTGTGACCGGGCGGTCAAGGAGCCCTGGATTCTTGCGACCTGCAGTCGCAACGGCAAGGTTCAAGCGCTGGGTGACGTTCGAGCGGGTCATGCGGCCGCCGCTTCGGTTCGGAAACAAGATACTATCCCCCGAGGGATCACCGATCTGGCGGCGCCAGGACCTGATCAGCGCGGCAGTCTGGCGCCAGAGCGGCACGCTGCGTTCTTTGCGGCCCTTGCCACGCAGATGCGCGGCGGGCTGTCCTTCAAGGACAACGTCCCGGCACCGCATGCCGATCATCTCGGAAACGCGAGCGCCCGTGTTGTACATCATGCTGAACAAGGCGCGGTCGCGTTGTCCGGCCCAGCTGAGCCGGTCAGGTGCTTCGAGAATGGCGCTGATCTCGGGCCGTGACAAAAACCCGACCATTGATCGATCGAACCGCTTGAGCGGGATCGCCAGCGCCCGTTCGATCGTCGCCAGCGACGCAAGGTCGTGATGCGATGCATATTTAAGGAACGTCCTGATCGCGGCGAGACGCGCGTTGCGGCTTCGAACGCTGTTGCCTCGATCCTTCTCGAGATGGTCCAGGAAAGCGAGCAACAACGGCGCGTCGAGATCGGGCAAAGTGATGGCGCTGGGCGTTCGATGGAGTGCAGCCGCCGCGTAGTTGAGGAGCAGGCGCAAGGTATCCCGGTATGCCGCCACGGTCTGAGCGCTGACCGCACGCTGCTCGCCTAGGTGATCCAGAAAGAAGCGCTGGACGAGCGTCGGCAATGTCGGGGGAGTAAGCTCAGCCATGATCTGCCTCCCCGAAAGCGAAATCTTCAAAGCGGTTGCCTGCGGTGGCCATCAAATCCGGGATGCCAGTCAAATACCAATAGGTGTCCGATACCTTTGCATGGCCAACGTAAGTCGAGAGCGCCGCGATCGCATTGTCGATATCGGCACCTTCGGCTTGCCACCGTTGGATGCGTCTGCAGATGAACGTGTGCCTGAGGTCATGGATACGAACGTCGCGATAGGCGCCCCGGGCAACGATGCCCGCTTCGTTGCGCAACTTCTGGAAGGTCCAATGTACTGCGCGCTTTTTTAGCGACCGTGATGGGGTCGAGACGAAAAATGCGTCCTCAGCCACGCGCGGTAGAAAACGATCCCGCATACCAAGATAATCGGCGAGCGCGACGGCGACGGTGGCGTGGAAAGGCACATGCCGCGATTTGTTGAACTTCGTCATCCGGACCGTCAGACATCGACTTCCGAGGTCCACATCGGCGCAGCGCAGCTTGATAGCTTCGGAAACACGCAGGCCGGTTGCGGCGATCAGTCCGTAGAAGGCTTCGAACGCAGCAGGTCGCAGGCCGCCTTCTGGATCGAGGCGGCGTGCCGCTGCAAGCAACGCCGAGATCTCGTCCTCGGTGTAGATATGGGGCGTGGCCCGGCGATGGGATCTGCCGAATATCTGGGCCTGCGGGAACTCAGTGGCCGGATCTTCCCGCAGAAGGTACGCGGCGAAAGGCCTAAGTGTGTCGAGCCGGCGAGCCCACGCCCGCGGCTCACGGCTCCGAGCATGCCCCTTTGCCCACTCGATCGCGAGGTCCGTTGTCAGGGAGCCTCGGTGGCCAGAGCCATCGAAGAATCTGGCGAAGGAATGAAGCTGGCTGGCGTTCGGCCCTGCGGCACGAAATCCCAGCGATGTACGTTCAACAAGATAGGCCTCTACCTGCGCTGTCATGGTGGTCGTCATCATCACGCCCTCCCTGGCCAAGGCATGGCCACGGCCGACAGCCGGTGGAGATCGATCTTGGTGTAGATCTTCGACGTGTCGAGGCTGCGATGGCGCAGGATATCGGCGATGTGCTTCATGGGCGTGCCGTCGCCGAGCAGGCGGCTCGCGATGCTGTGACGAAGGACGTGCGGATCAGTTCGATTTAATCCGCATCGGGCGAAAGCTGCAATCACCGCATGCTTGGCGACGCCCGCCCTGATCGGGACGTCATACGGCGCTACATGGCGAACGAAGATCGCACGGTTACTGGTCTTCGGCCGCTCATGGCGCAAATAGTCTGCGATGGCGTCGCCGGTGGCCAGCGGCAATGGAAGGCTGTCGGTGAAATGCGTCTTGGTCCTCGCTATACGAATGATCCCGTTGCGCCAGTCGACGTCGTCGAGGCGAAGTTTTACGACCTCCGAACATCGGAGCCCGAGATCGGTGACGCATCTGACCATCGCGTAGGCGCGCCGCCGTGAGGGCAGATCATCGTCGAATGACGCGAGAACCGCGTCAATCTGGGTTGGCGACAACACGTCGGGCAACTCCGCCAGGCGCCAATGCGCGGCCCGAGGAATCGTCTGCAAGAGCCGACCGACATCATCGCCCAACATCTTGCGAAACTTGAAATAACAACCGACTGTGCCGCCAGCGACACGCACGGCGCCAGCACTCCAACAACGGCCTGCACCGAGGACAAAACGCCGGACGACTGCCGGGTCGAGCTTCTCAGGATCAATCTCGCCATCGCCGAACCGCTCGACGAGCAGCCGGCGAATGATATGGATCCGCTGCCGCCGCGTTGTGTCCGCCAGACCACTGACATCGCGCATGTAACGATCGAATGCAGCCAGTTCACCGTCGAGCCGGCCCCTCTGTTCGATCGCCGGAATCCGCCTTTGGGTACGAAGCACATGCAGAAGGTGCCGGATAGCGACGCGCAACTCGTGGCGCAGCTTGCGAACCGGGTAAGGGCAATCGCAAGATGGTACATGGGTATCCAGGAACCGTCGTTGCGCCGCCTCATCGATCACCGCGATGTCCAAGCCTTCCTCGGTCGCCCACTTCCCGAAATGCGCGACGCAAGCAAAATACACTCGCACTGTGTTCGGATGATATCGGCCCGCTCGAAGATAGGAGACATACTCCTCCTCCACGGACGCAAAGACACTGTTCGCCAGCCAGCGACGCGGTCCCGGCTGCAATAAATCAGACTGCATGAAAGGTTCCTCTCCAGATGGTGGGTGGAGAGGAAGGCGTATTATGTGCAGCTGAAGTTAGTCATGCTGCAACATATGCGGCGAAAAATGGTGGACGGGGCACTACCCGCCGTCGGCACCTGCGCATAATCCCGCGCTTCGCATAATTGCGATTATGGAAAGGTATGCATAATCGCAAAAACGCCCTGTTCGCCGGTTCCGACGAAGGCGGCGACAACTGGGCGGTGATCGCCACGCTCATTGAAAACTGCAAACTGAACGGTATCGATCCGAACGCCTGGTTGACCGCCACTCTCTCGAGCCTCGCCAACGGTCACCCGGCCAACCGCGTCGGCGAACTCATGCCCTGGGGCGACGTGGGCTGAAAACAGCGCTCTGATGTCCGCTGTCAACACTCAGGGCGCGTGGCATCATCCGTTCGGCAAAGAACGGTGCGTGTGCATCCGCACACAGGTGGAGGTGGGGCCTGAGAGACGTCGGTGATCAAGCTCTGATACGCGGGTTGGTTACCGCATTCCCGATTATGCGTCCGGGGCTGATCCGATCTTACAACGGGCGTCGGCGATGCCGGCCACAAAGCGCATGACGGATGTTCCCCTGCCGTGGCCCCACCCCCGCCTGTGCGCGGGAGTCTTGAGCAGCCTCAGGCTGTTTGCACCTCCCGAGCCACTGCCCACATGAAGCCAGCCAGTTCGCGGGCGACCGCCGTGCATACCACGGTCGTCTTCTTGCCGTTCGCGCTGAGCGCGCGATACCGCCCGGTCAGGCGGCTCTGCGCCTTCCACGCGATCTCGCGGACCTTCGGTGTGGTCTGTTCGAGGAGATATAGCTTCTTTGCACCCACTCGAGGCGGGTGACGGTAGGTCCACGCGCTCTCGACCAGCATATGTCGAACGCGGCTGTTGCCAGCCTTGGTAATGCCGCCGCGCCGGATCGTGTCGCCGGTGGACCGTTCGCTTGGCACCAGGCCGAGATATCCCATGAGCTGCCCAGGGCTGTCGAAGCGTCGCACGTCACCAACTTCGGTGGCGAACGTCACTGCGACGATCAGATCGACACCGCGTAATGCTTGAAGAGCCCGGACGACGGGCGCCAATGACCAGCTTGGCAGGAACTCAACGATCGCAGCCTCAATGCGGTCGATCCGCTCCTTCGATATCCGCACAGCATCGACGAGTTCCTGCAACGCAATCTGGTGGGCAGGATGTTCAAAGCGCTGTTCCTGAAGCCACCGCAGATACCGCATCGACCAGCTCTTCTTGCGCGGATAGATCCGGCCATGCTTCAGCATGAAGGCGCTGACCTGTTGGCGATGAACGCGTTGCGCTTGGACCGCGGCCGATCGCGCGCGGACAAGGTCGCGCATCGCTTCATGCCCCTCGTCAGGAACCCAGACCGGCGTCAGCTCTCCGGCCCGCAAAAGCTTGGCCAGCCCTACCGCATCGCGCCGGTTGGTCTTTACCCGGTCGCCAGGTCTCCTTGGGATCAACGAGGGTGCAACGACGTCGCAAGAATGCCCCATGCCGGTGATGAGACGGAAGAGGCCGTAACCGGTGGGTCCGGCCTCATAGCAGAAATGCGCTCGCCCGTGCTTCGCGGTAATCCGCTGCACCGCCCGCCGCATCGCATCGGGCGCGGCGTCCACTTCACCGAAATACCTGACCTCACCGCCACGCTCGCTGTCGGCAATCGCAATAGCGTTGCGCGACTTTGCCACGTCGATCCCGACGAAAACATCTGTATGCTGATCCATGGCTCGTCCTCCTGTGATGAGGATCGGCTCGGCCACCCCGAGCAACCCTCGGAAGTACAGTGTAGGGCGAGCCAACTCAAACACCGAGACGGACATACGGTCTTACCATCAACCGCTTCTTAAAGGAGCACAACGAGGAGCCACGCCCCTTCGTCTGGAAGGCCGACTCTGAACAAATCATCGCCGCCGTCAGGCGTGGGCACCAAACGTTGGAATCAATCCACTAGCCGACAAAGGTGCCCTGCCATCCTATGCACACGCAGCCGTGGAGATAATGATCCGCCAGATCATGGGCGTCAGTGGTGAGATTGCGGCGCTCGACCGGCAACTCATCGCCTGGCACGCCGAGAGCGAGGCCAGTCGCAGGCTCGCTGCGATCCCCGGCCTCGGCGCGATCACAGCAACGGCCATCGCCGCCACGGTGACCGATCCCGAACAGTTCCGCTCCGGTAGGCAGTTCGCCGCATGGCTCGGCTTGACACCGCAGCAACATTCCACTGGCGGCAAGACGAGGCTTGGCGGCATCTCTAAGCAGGGAGACCGATACCTGCGCCGACTGCTCGTTGTCGGAGCCACTGCCGTCATGCGGCACATCAAGGACAAGCCAACGCCCATGGCCGACTGGATCAGAAAGCTTTCGGAGAAAAAGCCGTTCAGGCTCGTCTCCGTCGCGCTCGCCAACAAGCTGGCGCGGATCGCACGGGTCGTGCTGACCCGGAAGGAAGCCTATCGGCCCTACCATCTGGTGGCCTGACAGAATCTTGAACACCCAAATTGGCAGTGGCAGTCGATGATGAGTAACGATCGAGCCAAAGGTGAGACTAACCCGTCTGATTCAATGCACTTCAAAAGCGCGCCAGACTGATCAGGGACCTCACCGGCGGATTTCCATCAGGGCCAGCGGAATCACAGCGTCGCACAAACAGGCCGGACATATGAAAGCAACCGATCAAAATCATCCCGACAAAAAGCCCTTGCCATAGGGGGCGTCCACATATGAATCAGAACGCCGCCGCAAAGGGAATCCCCGCCGAGTCAGTTCGTGTTGAAACCGCTCTAAGCCAGTTTCATTTTGCGCCACTGATACGAGCGGATTGACTTTCTGGCAGGCTTTTCAAGATAGTAGTAGGAGATCGTGGATAGAAATAGCGTTCCTCCTGTTCCGAACATCAGCCAAGCAATGAAGTTATCATCAAGATTGAACGCACTAAGAGCATATTTGAGAGGAAGAAGCACTAACATATGCGTTAAGTATATTGAATAAGATATGTCACCCAACCAGACAAACGGACGCAAGGAAAGGACGCGGGAAAATAGGCCAACCTCCCGGCTAAAGCCAAAAATTACTATCGCTATGAGTGGAAGTGCAAACCATCCGTCGCTAGTGCTGAATTGGGGAACAGCAAACCATGCTAGAAGGATGGCCAGACCACACAAGTCGATAAAAGCGCCCGATAGCATCCAAGGCGTGTCTCTCCAGATGCGCCAGATGGACCAGCCCAGAGAAAAGCCTAATATTCCTCGTCCAACCGCGAACCACCCGCGAGTAAATTTCTCTCCGCTCGTCATGTCTATCAGAATGCCGAACGCTCCGTACATGCAGAACAAGCCTATCGCGATCGGCAGGATGCTCGAGCGACGATTGAGTAGTGCGATGACCGGGAACAACGAGAAATAAATCCACCATTCAATTGAGATTGACCAAGAAGGCGAATTCCAAACCTGACCTTCAAATCCCGGGAGGGCGCTGAGCAGTAATATCTCTTCCACCGCTTCCTGAGGGTCACGGAAGTGTTGAGGCACTTCGATTGAGAATATTAGCTGGCCGGTCCAAGCTAGACACAGAAGTCCAAGTGCGGATGCGATATGGAGCGGGTAAATTCTTGCGAAGCGCGCCTTTGCAAATTCTGCCCAATCGAGCGGCTTCCCGAGGTATGAATGGGACATCACGAAGCCCGAAAGCACGAAGAAAACGTCCACGGCCATGTGGCCCTGAAAGAAGGGGGGAACTCCACTGCGAAGTTTGGACATAATGTCGATATGTGCCACCATCACTGCGATCGCGGCGAACCCCCGCAGACCGTCCATGCTGGGAAAATACTGACGCTGTCCTCGTATCAAGCTGCACCCCCAATAGCATGGCGAATCTGTTTGTATCTGCGTTGTGTAGCGAAGGAGCAGTAGAACTTGACGCTGGACTGTCAAAGCGTTCCGGCGTGCGGGCCGCGAGAGTGAGGCGATCAGAAGAGGCCTTCCCTCCAATGTTTGTATCGAACCGATCGGTATTCTCTTCAACATTCCCGCCATGACCGCTTTGCTATCAAATTTTGAATGTCGGCTTGGCGACCGGTGAATGTCGGCTCCTGGCAAGAGCTGCCGTTCGGCAATATGTTGTGGAACGGCAGCAAAGTCCCAAAAGCGGCCGTCGCTAAGCAATGTGACCTACGGGAAAGTCTGGGCTGACAGGAGAGAGCGCAGATCTGCGCCATTCCCGGTCGGGCCAGTCTAAACCTAAGAGCCAGAGGCCGTTGAGATGGCGATAGATATGACCAAAGTCATTTGCCAACCTTGGATGCAGCTTGTTTACTGCTCTGACTTTCCGCCATGCCAACAGCATCGACCGAAATGGTTAGAAAAACGTATCCGTCCGGTGAAGGCCGCAGCGTGATGCCGACCGGAGTGTAGGTCGGGTTACGCGGCGATCGCGTTCGGACGGGGCGCCCAGTTCCAGGGCAGGAGTTCGTCGAGCCGGGTGGCAGGATGATCGGCGATGCGCGCGAGGACATCGGCAAGCCATGCCTGCGGATCGACGTCGCCCAGCTTCGCGGTCTGGATCAGGGTGTAGATGATGGCGGCGCGTTGCCCGCCACGATCGGATCCGCAGAACAGCCATGCCTTGCGGCCAAGCGGGATGCAGCGCAGCGCGCGCTCGGCGGCGTTGTTGGTGAGGCAGATGCGGCCATCGTCGAGGAAGCGGGTGAACGCATCCCAGCGCTTCAGCATGTAGAAGCAGGCCTTGGTGAGGTCATGACCGCGCGATAGCTTGGCGACCTGCGCGGTAAGCCAGGTGTGGAGCTCGGCCATCAGCGGCGCGCTGAGTTCCTGACGGACTGCGAGCCGCTCGGCAGGACTCTTGCCGTTGATGCCGCGCTCGATGTCGAACAGGGCGTCGAGACGCTGCACGGCTTCGAGCGCGATCGGATAGATCATGCTGCTGCGCTGGCCGCGGCTCTTCTTGCGGGCTGAGCTCAGGACATCGGCGAGCTCGAAGAACTTGCGCCTCGCATGAGCAAAGCAGCCCGCTTCCAGCACGGGACCGGGGGCGCGGTCCCCGCGATAGAGATCGTTGTAGCCACTATAGGCATCGGCCTGCAGGATGCCGGACCATGCCGCGAGATGGGCTTGCGGGTGCTCGCCGCGCCGATCGCGCGAATAGTGGAACAGGGCAGCTGGAGGATCGGTGCCTGCAAAGGGACGATCATCGCGTACGTAAACCCATAATCGCGCCGTATCGGTCTTGCCCTTCGCCATGACCGGCACGGTGGTATCGTCACCGTGGATCCGGGTTGCAGCCAGAACATGCGCCTCGATGAGCTTGTAGATCGGCATCAGCGCATGGGCAGCTGCCCCGACCTGATCGGCAAGAGTCGAGAGGCTGAGCGGCACGCCTTCGCGGGCAAACCGCTCGGCCTGGCGGTTGAGGGGCTGGTGCTGTCCATACTTCTCGAACAGGAGCATCGCGAGGAAGCTGGGTCCGGCCCATCCGCGGGGCACCACATGGAAGGGCGCGGGGGCCTGCGCAATCTTCTCGCAGTCGCGGCACGAGAACTTCTCGCGCACCGTCTGGATCACCTTCCACGAGCGCGGGATGACCTCGAGCGTCTCGGTGACGTCTTCGCCGAGCTTCGAGAGCCGATCCCCACCGCAGGCCGGGCAGGAACAGGGCGCAGGCACCACGACGCGCTCGCGCGGCAGATGCTCGGGGAACGGCTTCCTTGTCGGGCGCTTGCGCTCGAAGGCGGTGACCGTGGCGGTCTTGGCCGCCGCTCCCTCGGCGATCAGGTCGTCTTCGGCGGCATCAGCCTCGAGCTCTTCGAGCTGCAGCTCCATCTGGTCGAGCAGACGGCGGCTGCGTTCGGCGCTGGGGCCATACTGCTCGCGCTTGAGCTTGGCGATCTGCAGCTTGAGGTGAGCGATCAGCGCCTCGATAGCGCTCTGGTGGGCCATGGCGTTGGCAAGCCTGGCCTCTGCCTCATCGGCCTTGCGGGCCATCGCCACCACCAGCGCCTTGAGCGCTTCGACATCGTCCGGAAGGGGCGAAATGGCGGCTTCCATAGACCGGAGTGAATCATCATCCACCCTCTGCTGCAAGGGCAAAACACCGCCTCGCGCCGATTATCCGGCGCTCTGCGGCCGCCATGTATACTGCGGGCTGCGCCAGTCGATCCCCTCCAGCAGGCAGGCCAGCTGCGAGGGGGTCAGCGACACCGTTCCCTCAGTCGCTGAGGGCCATACGAACCGGCCCTTCTCTAGCCGCTTGGCGTAGAGCGACATGCCGATCCCGTCGTGCCAGATGATCTTGATCAGCGAGCCTGCGCGGCCACGGAACACGAACAGATCGCCGCCGTGCGGATTACGCTTGAGACCCTGCTGCACCAGCAGCGCCAGGCCCTGCATGCCCTTGCGCATATCCGTGTGGCCGAGCGCGATCCACACCCGCGCGCCCGAAGGGATCATCGCAGCCCCTTCAGCGCCGCAGCGACCAGGGCCGGCGGTGCCGCCGCGAAAATGCTCAGCCGCTTGCCGCGCGGCAGGTCGATGATCATCGCGGGGTGCTCGGCAGCGCCGGCCGCCATCACATCTTCGTCGATCACCGCTTCGGCGAACACCGGCGTCGGAAGTGCCTCGGGCAGCTCTGCTTCCCGCTCCACGCCTGCATCGAGCAACTTGCGCCGCCAGGTGTAGATCAGCGCCGAAGAAATATCGTGCCGTCGGCACACCTGGGCGACGCACGCGCCCGGCGCGAAAGCCTCGGACAGGATCTGCAGTCGCTCCTCATCGCTCCACCGCCGCCGCCGCTCCGGCCCCGAAAACACCGTCACCTGACCCATCGACCACTCCTAAGCACGCTCACAAGAGCACGCTTAAGAGCGCTCGATACCTATCCACGCAAGGCGGCCCTCGCCGGAGGGGTACAGAAAAACGATATCAGGATGCGTATGGAGGTACGGGAGCGGTCAACAGAATCTACTTAGCGTGGCGCGGCTACGATGCGCGGGTGACCTGCGGTGCATGCGGGAAAGCAACGCACTGGAATGCGGTCGAACTGGCGATGATGTTGCAGCGCCGCAGGAAGCCACTGCACTTGGAGGCAGTGGAGCCGCTGATGAAGTGCAAGGCATGCAGTAAGCGGCGGGCTATGGTCCAGCCGACGGAGCAAATCTGATCAGGCTGGCTACGGAGTGCTATCGTTCAGATAAAATCAGCCGACCTGCATCATTTCCGGCTGCCGGATCGTCCGAACTGATTGGGCCAGACAAGCCTTCTGGGCCGGTTGAGGTGCCGCTGCCTGATGTGCTGCCACCACCGATGGGTTTAGATCCGGCCTGCGAGGTGCTCGCTTGCGTAGTGCCACCACTGGATGATCCATTGCCCCCGTGACCCGAGCCTAACGCGCCTGCAATCCCATTGTTGGACGCTTCGAATGTCGTGCTTAGCCTTTCGCTCCACAGCGAACCAGCACTTAGCAGCGCCGCTGCGATGATGGCGATTAACATCGCGTATTCCGTTGAGCTGGCACCGGAAGCATCGCTCAAGAGCCTAGGGATTACATTACGGTGCGATTTCCGAAGCATGGACCGACACTGAGGCGACATCCTTAATTTCTGGTTAAAGCTGCTTGTCGATGCCCTGCCTTATATAGGATCGTCACTCGCTTGCAATCTGCCTCACCAAGCCGGCGATCACCACAAGGGCAGTACAGATCAAAATGAACAAAATTACGGCCGCCCCGTACCAGATCTTGTCCGAGGCTTGAGGCTTAGTCTGATCTAGAAACTCATCGATGACACCCGGACGCTCGTCGTTGCGCAAGGGTGCCTGCTCAATAGGCGACAAGAGGGCAGCTGCGCTGACCACCGATTTTGGGATGGGTCGGGAAAATTTGCAGCCGTGTGATCCGCCTTCAGACCAGACCACTTCGGCGAGCAAGTTTTCGGACATGGGCAGCTTGACTTCAAACTGATCGCCGGCGGTCAGATCTGCAGCAGTCTCTAAGCGCAATCCGTGTTCTGAAAGATCGCGGACGACTGCCGGAACACCACCGGTTTCCGCTAGCGCATGGATTTCAAGTCTCACTGCCTTCCTAGGCTTTGCGCGCCAGCCTCGAAAAGAATGATCAGTGAAAAGTTGCGCGTCGATCATGGTTGGCCTCCAAAGGGCAAACTCTATGATTCTGATGAAGAAAATGTGAAAGCCAAGGTGGCTCACTAGATACCGATCGTGCGCGATCCGGGAAAGCGGAACGGGCGGCCTGTCTCGCGGCAGATCGTGGCGTAGACAGCACGGGTCTGGCCCATGTTCATGGCGTTGTCCGTCTTGTACGGCAATATTGTCGAGAATCACGTGGACCGTATCGTCCGCCGGTACCTCGCGTTCGATGCGATGGAGGAGACGGATGAACTCCTGCTGGCGGTGGCGCTGCATCTTATGCCCGATGATGGTGCCATCGATAACGTTGAGCGCGGAAAACAGCGTCGTTGTGCCGTGCCGCACGTCACACGAGAATTGGGAATCCCCCAAACGGACTCTTTTGACCTGATCAATCCGCTAGCAACAAGTTGGAATCTTCATCTGGAGCGATGAGCAAAAAAACATGCGGCGTTCTACGACAACAGGCCGCACGTACTCGCGGATGAATCAAAGTTTGTACCTTGTCTGTTGAGCTCCGGTCTGTTGTTAAGCGAGCGACGCGCGGCCCGTCGCAACATGTTGTATATGAGCTAGCAATTCGGCTCGGCTGAAAGGCTTGGTTACATACATGTCGGCGCCGGCGAGCAGACAGTTCCGCTCATCATATTCATCGGTCAGCACGGTGACAGCAATTATCGGAATCGCACTGAGTTCGGGACAGCGACGCAAAAGTGCGATCAATTTTAGTCCGTCGATATGAGGCAGGTGGAGGTCGATGATCGCAACGTCGGGCAGATGCTGCAGCATTGCGAGTTCGGCCTTTCGCGGATCGAGCACGCCGATCGCTTGATGGCCGGCCTGTTCAATCCAGGCGGCGAACAACTTCTGGTGGAGCGGCTCGTCCTCGACTACCACTACACGCAATTTGCCGATCCTCTCACCATTTTCATTTTGATCAGCAAAGGGTTACATCGCCAGCCACGTCAAGCGGATTGAGACAAGCGCTTCTCACCCGGTGCGGTTAACAGAGTTTATCATATTTACCGACGCAGTTTTCTGAGCGGGTCCAATAATGGCGGGTTTCGGAATAACCGGACTTTTCCAAACGCGGCGCGGATCGGCAGATCGTATCCATCCGGTGAAGGCCGCGGTGTGACGCCGGCCGAGGCGTAGCCGAAGTTACGCGGCGATTGCGTCGGGGAGCGGCGCCCAGTTCCATGGCAGAAGCTCGTCGAGCCTGGTGGCGGGGTGATCGGCAATGCGGGCGAGGACATCGGCGAGCCAGGCCTGCGGATCGACGTCATTGAGCTTGGCGGTCTGGATCAGCGTGTAGATGATGGCGGCGCGTTGCCCGCCGCGGTCGGACCCGCAGAACAGCCATGCCTTGCGGCCGAGCGGGATGCAGCGCAACGCGCGTTCGGCAGCATTGTTGGTGAGGCAGATCCTGCCGTCGTCAAGGAAGCGGGTGAACGCGTCCCAGCGCTTCAGCATGTAGAGGCAGGCCTTGGTCAGATCATGGCCGCGCGACAGCTTGGCCACCTGCGCGGTGAGCCAGGTGTGGAGCTCGGACATCAGCGGTGCGCTGAGTTCCTGGCGAACGGCAATCCGCTCGGCCGGAGCCGTGCCATTGATGCCCCGCTCGATATCGAACAGGGCGTCGAGGCGCTGCACGGCTTCCAGCGCGATCGGATAGGTCATGCTGCTGCGCTGGCCACGGCTCTTCTTGCGGGCTGAGCTTACGACATCGGCCAGCTCGAAGAACTTGCGGCGCGCATGGGCAAAGCATCCAGCTTCCAGCACGGGACCGGGATCACGGCCTTCGCGATAGAGCTCGTTGTAGCCGCCATAGGCATCGGCCTGCAGGATACCGGACCATGCCGCGAGATGGGTCTGCGGGTGCTCGCCGCGCCGATCGCGCGAGTAATGGAACAGGGCAGCTGGTGGATCAGATCCGGCGAACGGGCGATCATCGCGAACGTAAACCCATAATCGAGCCGTATCGGTCTTGCCCCTGGCCATGACCGGCACGGTGGTATCGTCACCATGGATGCGGTCCGAAGCAAGGACGTGCGCTTCAATCAGCTTGTAGAGCGGCATCAGCGCATGGGCAGCCGCGCCGACCTGATCGGCGAGGGTCGAGACGCTGAGCGGCACGCCTTCGCGGGCAAAGCGCTCGGCCTGCCGGTTGAGCGGTTGGTGCTGCCCATACTTCTCGAACAATAGCATCGCCAGGAAGCTTGGTCCGGCCCATCCGCGCGGGACGACATGGAACGGCGCAGGGGCCTGCGCGATCTTCTCGCAGTCCCGGCACGAGAACTTCTCGCGCACCGTCTGGATCACCTTCCACGAGCGCGGGATCACCTCGAGCGTCTCGGTGACGTCTTCGCCGAGCTTGGAGAGCCGATCCCCGCCGCAGGCCGGGCAGGAACATGGGGCGGGCACCACGACGCGCTCGCGCGGCAGATGATCGGGAAACGGCTTCCTTGCCGGGCGCTTGCGCTCGAGGGCGGTGACGGTGGTGGTCCTGGCTGCCGCTTCCTCGGCGATCAGATCGTCCTCAGCGGCATCAGCCTCGAGATCTTCGAGCTGCAGCTCCATCTGATCCAGCAGGCGGCGGCTGCGCTCGGCGCTGGCGCCATACTGCTCGCGCCTGAGCTTGGCGATCTGCAGCTTGAGGTGGGCGATCACCGCTTCGATGGCGCTCTCGCGGGCATGGGCGTTGGCCAGTTCGGCTGCGACAGTGGCGGCGTGCTGCTCGGCCTCCTCGGCTCTGCGGGCCATCGTCGCCACCAGCGCCTTGAGCGCTTCGACATCGTCCGGAACGGGCGAGATGGCGGCTTCCATGACGCAGAGTGAATCACGTGGGATGCCCTGCTGCAAGAGCAAAATGCCACCTTCTGACGATTATCCTGCGCTCTGCGGCCGCCACGTATACTGCGGGTTGCGCCAGTCGATCCCCTCCAGCAGGCAGGCCAGCTGGGACGGGGTCAAGGATACCGTTCCGTCCTTCGCCGAGGGCCATACAAACCGGCCCTTCTCGAGCCGCTTGGCATAGAGCGACATGCCGATCCCGTCGTGCCAGATGATCTTGATCAGCGATCCCGCGCGGCCGCGAAACACGAACAGATCGCCGCTATGAGGATTACGCTTGAGACCCTGCTGCACCAGCAGGGCCAGGCCCTGCATGCCCTTCCGCATGTCCGTGTGGCCCAGCGCGATCCACACCCGCGCGCTCGGAGGGATCATCGCAGAGCCTTCAATGCGGCAGCAACCAGCGCCGGTGATGCCGCAGGATAAATGCTCAGCCGCTTGCCGCGCGGCAGATCAATGATCATCACGGGGTGCTCGACCGTGCTGGTCGCCGCTGCGTCCTCATCCACCACCGCTTCGGCAAACACCGGCGCCGGCAACGCCTCGGATAAGCTGCTTGCCCGTTCGCCTGCCTCGCGCAGCTTGCGCCGCCAGGTGTAGATCAGCGCCGAAGAAATATCGTGACGTCGGCACACCTCGGCAACGCAGGCGCCCGGCGCGAAAGCATCGGAAAGTATCCGCAGCCGCTCTTCCTCGCTCCAACGTCGGCGCCGCTCTGGCCCCGAAAACACCGTCACCTGACCCATCGACCACTCCATAAGCGCGCTCACAAGAGCACGCTAAAGAGCGCTCAATACCTACCCAGACAAGGCGGTCCCCGCCGGATGGATACGGCAGATCTGTCCCCGAGTGGTTAATCGCTACGCCGCGACAGCCTGATGAACAGACGGCAAGTTCTAGCGAGCCGCTTCGGCCGGCCGAACGGCGGCTTTGTCGGCGACTGGAGACAACGCTGGGCATGTGGACTAACTGCTCAAAGTAGTCTGTGTCGCATGTCATGCCGCAAAATTGGATCTGCAGCGCTGGAGTTCATCCCGCAATGTCTGCACCAATCTGGCGGCCGGCATGGCGCGGGTTAGCGGTGCGCCTTGCCCGGCCCATTGAGCACCAAAGCCATGCTCGCATTTTGCCTTTGCTGCCGTGTGGAGAGCTTTGCCGGCATCATAGGCTATCGGATAATCCGGCGGCACGCGTCCTCCCAATTCATCGGCCAACGCCGTGAAGCGGTTCGCGAGCGCTCGTGCTGGACGACCGGAAATGAGCGATGTGAGTATGGTGTGATACGCCCCTGGACCACGCAGCGCCGCTCGATACGCATCATCCGCAGCTGACTCCGGGCAAGCTATGAACGCAGTGCCGAGTTGCGCCGCGACCGCGCCGAGATCGAGCGCGGCAGCGATACCGGCACCATCCATAATTCCACCGGCGGCTATGACGGGCAAGCCGAGCTCTCGAACCAGCAATCGGGTCAGTGCGAGGGTCGACAACGCATCATCTGGCGCAGCGGGATCGAATACGCCACGATGACCGCCAGCCTCGATGCCCTGCGCGACGATCGCATCGATACCGGCGGACCTGATAGCGCGAGCCTCGTCAAGGCTGGTCGCGGTCGCCATCAGATAGATGCCTCGCCCACGCAACGCCGATAACGTGTCAGCGGAGGGCAGCCCGAAGTGGAAGCTGACGACCGGTGGTGC